>ONHS01000098.1 GCA_900317715.1 uncultured Bacteroidales bacterium
TGAGGTCAAGGAGACCATCGTTGGCCTCGACATCAACAGCCTCACCCCGGTGGAGGCGCTGATGAAATTGAATGAGATTCAGGGGTTGTTGACGGGGAAGAAAGGGAGATAGGCTGTTGGCCTTTGGCTGTTGGCTTTTAGCTAATAGCAAAAGGCCAACAGCTAACAGCTAATATCCAACAGCCAATAGCCGTTTTTTTTGTACTTTTGCCTTCCCTAAAAATTCCGAAGGCAATGACGAAAAAAATCCTCTTAATAGATGCTATGGGCTTGATTTTCAGAGCGTACTACGCGATGATCAAGAGTCCGCGATTCACCACCAAAGGGCTGAACACCTCCGCGATGCTCGGCTTCACCAACTCGCTGTACGAGGTGCTCAAGAATGAGAAACCGACCCATGTGGCGGTGGCCTTCGACACGGGCGCACCCACCTTCCGGCATGTGGAATACGAACATTACAAGGAGAACCGCGAGGCCACGCCCGACGACATCGTGCAATCGATTCCTTACATCAAACGCATCCTTGACGCTTTCCAAATCCGCATGGTCGGGATTGACGGCTACGAAGCGGATGACCTAGTCGGTTCGTTAGCCAAACACGCTGAGATTGAGGGTTTTGAGGTGCTGATGTTGACCTCTGACAAAGATTACGGTCAGCTCGTCTCCGACCACATTCGCATGTACAAGCCCGGCAAGTTCGGACAGCCGGCAGAAATTCTCGGCGTGGCAGAAATCTGCGAGAAGTACAAGATCGAACGGCCTGAGCAGCTGATCGATATGCTCGGTCTGTGGGGCGATGCCTCCGACAATATCCCTGGTGTGCCCGGCATCGGACAGGTGCGCGCCCAAAAACTGCTCGCCAACTACGGCAGCATTGAGGAGATGTATGCTCGCAACTTCGATAAGGACAACGAAAAGACGCGCGCCCTCATGAACCAGTACAAGGAGCAGGCTTTCCTCTCCAAAGAGCTGGCTACCATCATGATAGACATCCCGATGGAGTATGATTTCGAGCAGATGGCCTACATCGGTCCCGACCCGAAAAAGCTGAAAGCCATCTTCGACGAGCTGGAGTTCAAGGCCCTCACGAAACGCATCTTCACGGACCTGTCGCTGCAGGTGCCGCAACCCCAAGCCGCCCCCGATCTCTTCAGCCCGATAGAGGAAACCGAACCGCAAACCCCAACGGAAGTCGAGACGCCCAAGACCGTCTTCGAACTTCCGCAAACCGTTGAGGTTCAATCCCTTGCCGATATACGTGTAGATACGCGCGATCCGCGGAGATCAATATATTTTACGTGGATTTTCCAACAGGAACGCATTGCCGGATTTGCTTTTGCTTTCGACGAGACCACCACCTACTACCATTGGGTGGAAAGCGAACATCGTCACTATCAGGAGTTTATAAAAATGATTTTCGGGGAGCCGCGCACGGTGGTGATGCACGACTGCAAGAACACTTACAAATACCTCAAATCGTTCCGTGTGGAGCCGAAATGCACCTTCTGGGACGTGCAGATTGCCCACTACCTGTTGCAGCCTGAGCGCAAGCACCAGCTCAGCGACCTCGCCCTCAGCTATTTCGATTGCGAGCTGACCGAAACGGGAAAACCGTCGCCCACACCCGAAAACGAACAAATTTTGCTGCTGCAAAAGCTCTATCCGATACTAGATAAAGAGTTGAAAGAAAACAAGTTGCTGGATTTATTCACGCAGATGGAAATGCCGCTCGTACCCGTTTTGGCCGACATGGAATACACCGGCGTGAAAGTCGATGTGGACACGTTGCGGCAAAATTCCGAGACGATGAACGCCGAGATTGCCGCCATCGAACAGCAGATTTACGAATACGCTGGCGAGAAGTTTAACATTGGCTCTCCCAAACAGTTAGGAGAGATTCTCTTCGAGAAGATGAACCTCGTGAAGAACGCCCGTCTGACCAAGAGCAAGCAGTACCAGACTGGCGAGGAGGTGCTCAAGAAGATGGCCTACAAGCACCCGATTGTGCCGCTGATTCTGGAGTGGCGCAAGCTGTCGAAGCTGAAATCCACCTACATCGACGCGTTGCCGCAGCTCATCAACCCGAAAACGGGCCGCATCCATTCCACGTTCACCCAGACGATTACGGCCACGGGTCGTCTCAGTTCCCTGAATCCGAACTTGCAGAATATTCCCGTGCGCACCGAGCGCGGGCGCGACATCCGCAAGGCGTTCGTGCCCTCCGATGGCAACGTGCTGCTCGCCGCCGACTACTCCCAAATCGAGCTCCGCATCGTGGCGCACGTGTGCCAGGACGAGCGCATGATCGAGACTTTCCGCAACAATGAGGACATCCACGCGACGATGGCCGCCCACATCTACGGCGTTGAAAAAGAGGAGGTTACTGCTGATATGCGCCGTGCCGCCAAAACGGTCAACTTCGGGATTCTGTACGGCATCTCCGCCTTCGGGCTCGCCGACCGTCTGCAAATCCCGCAATCGGAGGCCAAGCAGCTCATCACCGACTACTTCCGCAGTTTTCCGAAAATATCTGATTATCTGAACGATACGCTGGATTTCGCCCGCGAGCATGAGTACGTGGAGACGCTCATGGGCCGTCGTCGCAACATCCGCGACATCAACGCGAAAAACGGCGTTTTGCGGGCTGCTGCCGAGCGCAACGCCATCAACGCCCCTATCCAAGGCACCGCCGCCGACCTCATCAAAATCGCCATGATTAGGATCCATAACATCATGGAAGAGAAAAAGATGCGCAGCAAGATGATTCTGCAAGTGCACGACGAATTGGTCTTCGACACCTGTCCCGGAGAACTGGAAACGCTGAGCGCAATTGTGCAAAAGGAGATGTCGGGCGCCATGCAGCTGTCTGTTCCTTTGGATGTCAACATCAGTTCGGGGAAGAACTGGCTGGAGGCACACTAGAAAGAAGTGAGCAGTTAGTAGTTAACAGTTAGCAGTTGGCGGGATAATCCGTGCTTTATAGCCAAAAGCTAAAAGCTAATAGCTAAAAACCAAGAGCCAAACCCTTGATTTTGTAATCATTCCTGCAGTTGCGAAAATTTTGTACATTTGCAGGTTTTTTATTTTGGATAATTATGTTTACTGGAATCATAGAAAAAACGGGGAAAATCGTTAAGATTGAACAAGATAGAACCAATTTTGATTTTACATTGGAGGTGGATTTTGCGGAGGAACTCAGCATTGACCAAAGTATGGCTCACGATGGTTGCTGTCTCACGGTGGTGAAATTGGACAAGGAGAAAAAGCAATATGTGGTGACGGCCATGGAGGAAACTATGCTGAAAACCAACCTCGGCACTTGGAAAGTGGGCGATGAGGTGAACTTGGAACGCAGTATGCGCATGGACGGTCGTTTCGACGGTCATATCGTGCAAGGTCATGTTGACCAAACGGCTGTGTGTGAGAAAGTTGTGGATGAAAACGGTAGCTGGCGCTTCTATTTCACCTACGATCCCGAAAAGAACAACTTCACGGTGCCCAAAGGCTCAATTTCCGTCAATGGCGTCAGTCTCACGGTGGTGGATTCCGAAAAAGGCCACTTTTCCGTGGCGATCATCCCCTTCACCTACAAAGTCACGAATTTCCACAACATCAAGCCTGGTTCTGTGGTCAACATTGAGTTCGACGTTTTCGGCAAATATGTCCAACGTCTTTTGGATGAATATTTTATGAACAGGGAAAAATAAATCCGATATTTCTACGTTCATCACTTTTTACTAAAAAAACAAACATTGAAGAAGAAAGTAACCATACTCAACAAAGTCGGATTCAGTCTGCTGGTGATAGCAGTACTGATGGGTTGTTCCACCTCTCGGAACACCTTCCCTAATCGTGCCTATCACAATGTAACATGCAGATACAATGTGTATTGGAACGGTAATCAGGCCATGAAAGAGGCCGAAAAGGCATTGGATAAACTTGCGAAAGACAACTACACCGCCACTTTGCCTGTCTATAATTACCCTGACAAGACGGAATTAGGTCCTGCCCTTTCCCAGTTGGATCGTACGATTGAGAAATCTTCGAAGGCGATTCACAA
This sequence comes from uncultured Bacteroidales bacterium, assembly GCA_900317715.1. Taxonomy (GTDB): domain Bacteria; phylum Bacteroidota; class Bacteroidia; order Bacteroidales; family WCHB1-69; genus F23-D06. The sequence continues at coordinate 4,061 of ONHS01000098.1, forward strand.
GCATTCGATGATGATCAAGGGCAAGGAATATGTCAGAACCATTGACGATGCCTATTTCTTGATGGGCAAGTCCTATTTCTACAAGCAGGATTATGTGCAGGCGCAGCGCGTGCTGAACTACATCGTGCATACTTACCCCAAGTCTAATGTCCTTACAGAAGCACAAATTTTGCTGGCTCGCGCCCAAATGCGACAAGGATATTATACCAGTGCGGACGAATTGCTGGAGACGATCCGCTATATGGGTGAGAAAAATAACAAGAAAAAAGTAGCGGTACTTTTTAACGCGGCCAAAGCGGAATACCACCTTACAGCTCCCGATGGCGATATACAGGAAGCGATTGATTATCTGACGAATGCGATCAACAACCATCCGAAAAAAGAGTTCCGCGCCCGCTTGCTGTTAATTCGCGGTGAGCTGTATGAAAAGCTCGGTCAGCAACAGGAAGCTCAGAAAAATTTCAAGGAAGTTATCGATAAATCGTCTAATTATGAGATGGTTTTCTGTGCCCAGATGCATATGGCCACCAACTATGATGGTTCGGAGTCTAACCGTAATTCTATTACGAAGTTGCTCAACAAAATGCTGAAAGACAAGAAGAACGAGAACTATCACGATCAGATTTACTATGCTTTCTCCGAAATTGCCCGTATTGATGAGGATGAGGATTTACGAATGGATTATCTGGCGAAATCTGTGGCTTCTTCTACGGAAAACAACTATCAAAAGACATTTTCCAGCATCACTTTGGCGGATCTGTATTTTGATCAAAACGAGTATCTCGAGGCGCAACATTACTACGACACCGCCATGATGTCGATTCCCAAAAACTACCCGAACTATGAACAAATCCAAAAGAAATCGAATGTGTTGAGGGATTTGGTGGATAAATTGGACGAGATTGCCCTGCAAGATAGTTTGTTGCGTATTGCCAATCTGCCTGAAAGTCAGCGTAATGCATGGGTGAGGAAGATGATTGCCGACTATACGGAAGCCGAACGTAAAGCTGCCGCTGAAGAGGCCGAGCGTATGCTGGCTATGCAGAATGCTGCCTCTTACGCCAATATCAATACCACGACTTCCAATGGTAAGTGGTATTTCTACAACCAGTCGTTGGTGACTGCCGGTCAACAAGACTTCTTCCGCCGTTTCGGTAACCGAAAATTGGAAGATAACTGGTTCATTAGCAATAAGACACAGATTTCGTTCGACGATATGGCCTTGATGAACGATCCGTCGTTGGCGCAAGATACGTTGGACTATGACGAGGATGGCAACCCGATTCCCAAGCGTGAAACCGACCCTAAAAAAGAGGCCTATTATTTGCAAGATCTGCCTTTGACCCAAGGGGCGAAAGATACGGCTAACGCTATTATAGCCAGAGACTTATACGAAACAGGTTTTATATATCAGGATTTGCTCAATGACCGCAACCGTGCTTGCGCCTCCTTCGAGTCTTTGCTGCAACGTTATCCTACCAGCGAATATGCTTTGCCGGCAGTCTTTATGCTCTACACTCTTTACACGCAGATGAATGATCCCAGAGCCAATGATTATAAAAATCTGCTGTTGACCAAATATCCAGACACGGATTACGCAAAACTGATTCAAGATCCTGATTATTACAACAAGATTGCGGCTCGGGAGAAAGTCTTGGAGAACCAGTATTCGCAGGTTTACAATGATTTCATTCAGAAAAAATGGAAGGCGGTGGTCACGGCTGCGGATGCTGCCATCCCGCAATGTGCCGATAAAACCCTTGAGTCTCAGTATGCTTACTTGCGTGCTGTGGCCGCTGGACAACTTTACAATGAAGATACGTTGATTGTCGGATTGACGAAAATTATCACCAACTATAAAGACAAGCCTGTTGCGGAGTTGGCCCGTATTTATCTCTCCAATTTCACGCCGGGACAAATCCAACGCAGTTTAGGCATTGAAACGCCGAAACAGGCTGAGGAAAGTGAGGCCATTCAGGAAATTGCCAAGAGCAATGAACCTAAGAATACAAGCGTTTTCACCGTTAATCCTAACGATGTGCATTATGTGGTGCTGTTAGTAAAAACGGATAAGCTTCCCTTACAGACGGTAAAGCAAAATCTCAGCAATTTCAATAAGACTTCATTCAGTCTGATGAAATTGGTGGTTAGCAGTTTCATGCTCGACAACAAAAACCAGATGGTTACCATTTCCAAGTTCAAAGACAAGGAAGAGGCCATGAACTATTACCATATATTGCTCAAAGACAGTCTGTTTAAGGATGACATCAATAATCAGACGATTCAGGTCTATGCCATGAGCACTCAAAATTACACTACGTTTTACAACAAGCGGGACCAGCGGGTGAATTATCCTGCATTCTTCAAAGAAAATTACTTAAACAATAAATAAACCAGAAAGATATGAAAGAAACAGATACTCGGGAATACGGTAGTGCTACCGTGAATGTCATAGCACAAGGAACTCAATTACAAGGAAATATGATGACCGCTTCGGACTGTCGTATTGATGGTGCTTTGCGCGGAAATATTGAATCAAAAGCCAAGATTATCGTGGGTCGCAGCGGTATTGTGGAAGGCAACATCAAGTGTGCGAACATTGAAATCGAGGGTAATGTCAAAGCTGAGTCATTGATAGTTGCGGAGTTAGTGTCGTTGAAAGCTACGGCTAACCTGATTGGCAATATCGAGACGGGCAAAATCGCCATCGAGCCAGGTGCTGAATTCTCCGGTAACTGCAAGATGCGCAATACCCGCAATGTAGCTCCGCAGGCCGCTCCTCAACCGGAACGGAAATAGTTTATGACCACCCCGGCCACTCCTAAAAAAAACTCTCCCATTCATCAATATGCCGTTTATTCCAATCTGGCATTCGAAATGGGGGCAGTGATTGCTTTGGGTGTGTTTGGTGGCATTAAATTAGATAAAGTACTGAGTACAAGTCCTTTATTCACTATCGTATGCGCTTTGGCAGGGATTGCCATTTCGATGTTCTTAATTTTCAGAACGTTGACAAAACCTACAAAAAAGTCGAAAGATGAGCAAAAAAATACCTATTAGGAAATTTTCGTTCCTCGTTTTGGTCTTTTCCGTCATTGTGGCGGGATTGGCGCTCTTGTTCCAATGGCTTGCGCCACAGTACGCTACGCCCGCACTGCCGTTCATCGTGCTGTTTTTCTTTGTTATCACCCTTTTCACGCTCTATATCGTGTTGCGCAGTGACGAAGGAAGCGAGGGCAAACGTTTCGTTTCTGCTTATATGCTCTCGCGCACCATCAAGATCCTCTCTTGTCTTCTGTTTCTGATCCTTTATATCTTTCTGAATCGTGAGGATGCTATCAAATTCGGCATTGCCTTCATAGTCATCTATTTCCTGTTTGCCATTTTTGAGATTTTTGTGTTGAAGAAGGAGAATGAGGCGATGAAGGGCAGGAAGAATGATGAATGATGAAGGGCGATGAAGGGCGATGAAGGACGATGAAAAACGATGAAAAACGATGAAAAACGATGAAAAACGATGAAAAACGATGAAAAACGATGAAAAACGATGAAAAACGATGAAAAACGATGAAAGAAGTTGCACACACCAGAAGAACTATTGTTGCAGTCGGAGGTGATTTTGAGAAAATTGGCACAACATCTGCGCTTTCTGGAAGCGGAACGGGTGATGTTGTATGCTTCATTGCCTGATGAGGTGCAAACACTCTCCTTCCTCGAGACGTGGCGACATCGGAAAACCGTGATTTTGCCTACGGTGGTTGGGGATGACATTATTCCCGTGGAATTAGCTGAAAATGTGGAATTTGCAGAAGGCGATTTCCATATTCCCGAACCACAGAATCATCCTTATACTGGCGATTTTGACCTGATTGTGGTGCCAGGGATGGCCTTCGACAAAGCCGGACACCGTTTGGGCCGTGGAAAAGGTTACTACGACCGTTTTCTGTCCCAACATCCGCAAGTCTATACGATCGGACTGTGTTTCGACTTCCAACTGTTGCCCGAAGTGCCTTTCGAACCTCATGATTGCCTTATTAACGATGTGATTACCTTATAGTTATGATTAAACAGAAATCCATAGACAGTGTGATGGCCGCCGTCCGTATTGAGGAGGTGGTCGGCGACTTTGTCTCCTTGCGCAAGCAGGGCCAGGATTTCGTGGGCATCTGCCCATTTCATGACGACAAAAATCCTTCCATGCACGTGAGTCCGCGCCTAGGCATCTACAAATGCTTCGTGTGCGACGCTGCCGGCAACCCCGTGAAGTTCCTCATGGAGCACGAAAAGATGTCGTACCCCGAAGCAATCGAGTATCTGGCGAAAAAGTACGGCATCCCGTTGGAGTACGAGCGTAGCGAAAGCGATGAGGAACGTCAACAACGCACCTTGCGCGAGAGTTTGCTGATTGTCAACGAGTTTGCGCAGAAATACTTTATGGAGCAGTTGCGGACCACCGAAGAGGGCAAGCTGATGGGTATGGCTTACCTCAAAGAGCGTGGCTTCATGGACGCTACTATCGACAAGTTCGGGCTCGGCTATTGTCCCGACGGTTGGGACAATTTCACCAAGGCGGCGTTGGAAAAAGGCTACAAGGAAGAATACTTGATTGAGTTGGGTTTGACGGGCAAATCGCAGAGCGGCAAACTGTACGACATCTACCGCGGGCGTGTGATTTTCCCTATCCACAACGATGCGGGCAAGGTCATCGGTTTCGGCGGGCGCATCCTGAAAAAGGACGGCAAAGACCCGCGAAAGTACGTCAACTCCCGCGAAAACACCATATATCACAAAAGTGATACACTTTACGGCATCTATTTTGCCAAAAATGCCATCCATAAGCAGCAAAACGTCTATCTGGTAGAGGGTTACACCGACGTGATCTCCATGCACGAATCGGGTGTGGAGAACGTGGTGGCTTCCTCTGGGACCTCGCTCACGCAAGGCCAGATCCGCATGATTACCAAGCGTACGCAGAACATCACGGTGCTTTACGACGGTGATATGGCCGGCATCAAAGCCTCCATGCGCGGCATAGACATGTTGCTGGAGCAGGGACTCAAAATCCGTGTTTGCCTTCTCCCTGACGGCGAAGACCCCGATTCATTCGCTAAGAAGCATAGAGACAGTGAGTTACAAGACTATTTAGCTTCTGAATCAAAAGACTTTCTGCTTTTCAAGGCCGACATTCTCTCCAAAGAGGCGGGCAACGATCCCATCAAGCGCGCCTCCATGGTGAACGAGATTTTGAAGTCCATCAGTTGCGTGAAGGACAACATTGAACGGGCGTTTTACGTGAAAGAGTGCGCGAAACTGTTCGATTTGTCGGAAAACGACCTCAACCTCAACTTGCGTCGGTTTGTGTGGGAAAAGACCAAGGAGCAGGGTCGCATTGCCCAACAGCAACAACAGCAGCAAGTCCAACAACAACCGTCGGGAGCCGATGGTCCAGTGGTGGTTGAAGAGCAGGGAGTTCCGCACCTCATCGATTCCACTAAGCACCCTGACCTTTCGCAACAGACTGATTTACTGTACGAAGCGGAAAAAGATTTAATACTTTTGATGCTCAATTACGGCAACTTGATTATCTATGAATCTTCTGAAAACGAAGAGGAAAAGAGTCAAGGATTGCGGGTGGATCAGTTCATTTGCAATGAGATGCAGAAGGAGGATATTCGTTTCCATTATCCTTTGTTGGAGAGAATTTTCGACAAATATGTGGATTGGGCATCCTACATTGGCAATCAAGACCAGATTATCCGCAATTTTACATTGGCGGAGGATCAGCAAATCAGCGAGTTCGTCATTCGGAACATCCCCGTGGAGGAGCCGAAGTACAGCAATCGTTGGAAGGATAAATACGACATCCACACGCATACGACGCGAAACAACATTCGTATTTTGCAAAATCAGGTGCAGAATATCATTCTCACGCTCAAGTTGCGCATTTTGGAGAATGATGCAACCATTATTCAGAAAATCCTTGATCAAGAGGGACTTGCTGAAGAGGACATGATGATGGCCTTGCAGCAACTGAACACCCTTAACCAACTGAAAAAAGAGATTTCCAAACGACTGAACCGCGTGGTCAGTCGTTAAGAACGTTATAAATTCATGGCTATGTCAACGAAGATTACCATCAAATTAGCCCTCATTTGGGCATTTTTCACGCTTTTTGTGAACGTTCAGGCACAGGTAGTGCTCGATTTTGACGAAACCTACGCGCAGGAGCTGCTCAAGCCGGGCACCCCCGCGCCCGATTTTGAGCTGCAGACACCTGAGGGCAAAACACTGAAATTCAGCGAATTTGCCAAAGGAAAAATTGTCGTCCTCGACTTCTGGGCTTCTTGGTGTCCTGACTGTCGGAAGGATCTTCCCGAAATCATCCGCCTTTACAACCAGTTCCACGAGATTGGGGTGGAGTTTCTCGGGGTCTCCTTCGACACAGACAAGCAAAAGTGGACAGATTATATTGCCACGTCGGGTGTTCCTTACACGCAAGTGAGCGAACTGAAACGGATGAACCAGTCGGACGTGGCCAAGGCTTATGGTGTGCGCTGGATTCCGTCTATTTACCTTATCCAAGATGGCAAAGTGCTGGTTAGTACGGTTTTATCGTACAAAATTGAGGATAGGTTGAACAGACTTGATTCAAGACGTTGGAGTAATTATTTTTCTATGGTGCATGGGGGTGGTGTTGTTGATACGATTTCCATCGATGGCAGCAAGGGCAAATTATGGGCCCAATCGTATAAGCCATACCTTGATCCTGGTCAGCGTTGCGATTTGGTGATTATGTGCCATGGACTGAACTGCGACCACGATTTTCAACTGATGCGAAGTATTGAAACAGGATTGAGGGAAGAGGGATTTGCCACGCTATCGTTTGATTTCAACGGTCACGGCAAGAGCGACGGCCGATTCTCCGAAATGACCATTCCCAACGAAATCGAAGATTTGGAACAGGTGCTCGCGTATGCGCAGGATTTGCGTTTTGTGCGGAATATCGCCTTAGTGGGTCACTCGCAAGGTGCAGTGGTGGCGGCGATGGTGGCAGGCAAGCATCCTGAGGATATTAAGGCAGTCGTAACTTTAGCACCAGCCTCCTCGGTGCGCGACGACATCGCCCGCGGTAATCTCTTTGGCATCGAATTCAACCCATTGGATCCGCCCGACAGCCTCGTGTTGCACAACGGCATCGCTCTCGGTCGGCGCTATCTGAAAACCGCGCTGTATCTCCCCATTTTCGAGACCTCAGCCAAATATAACGGCAGCGCCTGCATCATCCACGGCAACGGCGATCGCCTCGTGCCCTTCACCTGCGGCGAGCGCTTCCACGAATTGTGGGAAAACAGCGAATACTACGAACTGGAATACTACGACCATAACTTCACCAACTGCATTTTCCGTCCGGTGGACATCACGGTCGATTATTTGAAGAGGACGTTGAGGCCGAAGTAGTATTGTTTCAAGTTTCAAGTTTCAAGTTTCAGGTTTCAGGTTTCAGGTTTCAAGTCTCAAGTCTCAAGTCTTAAGTCTTCATTCTCAAGGCAACAGGCAATAGGCAATAGGCAAAAAATCGCACGTCACAC
>ONHS01000085.1 GCA_900317715.1 uncultured Bacteroidales bacterium
TAAACCCTAAACTAATAACCTCCTAACCCATTAACCTCTAACCCCTCGACCCTTAAATTAAGCAAGAACATTATGAGTAAAATCAGAGTTTTCCTGATAATGTGGTTCTGCGTAGCGGCGGGAACGCTTTTTGCGCAAAATATTACCGTGAGCGGGCATTTGTACGAGCGCGGGAGTTTGGAGTCGCTGCCCGGCGGACTTATCTACGAGCCTGTTTCGCAGACGGCCACTACGACCAATACCTACGGTTTCTATACATTGACATTGCCGTATCGGGAGGGCATGTATCTCGTTTTCAATGCTTTTGGTTTTATCAATGACACCCTTTGGATTCGCAGCGCCGAAAATCTTGAATATGATGCGCGATTGTCGAAAATCACCACTTTGGAAACGGTGACCATTAATGCGGAGAAGACCAACACCGAACAGGTGCAGATGAGCTCCATCAAGTTGTCAACCAAAGAGATACAGCAAATTCCCATGTTGTTAGGCGAGAAGGATGTTTTCAAGACGTTGCTGTTGTTGCCAGGTGTACAGTCCGCTTCGGAGGGCACTTCCGGCATTTATGTGCGCGGCGGTGGTCCAGACCAAAACCTCGTCATCTTGGATGAAGCCACCATCTACAACGCCAGCCACCTCTTGGGCTTTTTCTCCATCTTCAACGGCGATGCCATCAAGTCCGTGGAACTGATAAAAGGCGGATTCCCAGCGCGTTATGGCGGTCGTCTCTCTTCTGTCATTGACATCAACATGAAGGATGGTAACAAGGAGGGCTATCATGTAGAAGGAGGAATCGGGGTCATTTCTTCCAACGTGGTGGTGGAAGGTCCCATCATCAAAAACAAGGCCTCCTTCATGCTGTCGGGGCGCACCACGTACATGGACCTTTTCATGGCCCCTCTCATGAAACTCGTAACCGACGGCACCTCCGCGGGCTACTATTTTTTCGATCTGAACGGCAAATTTAACTTCGAGCTTGGCAAAAAAGACAAACTTTACCTTAGTGCTTATTTTGGACGTGACAAATTCCATGTGGCCCAAAGCGACAACGATATGGGCATCACCGATAAACTCAAGATGGGACTTTTCTGGCAGAACGCCACAGCTACTGCGCGATGGAACCATCTGTTTACCAACAAGATATTCTCCAATATGTCGTTTGTGTTCAGCGATTATACGATGAACACGTATATGAAATACAATTACTTTTATGCCCCGAACGATCCCGACAATGAGTCGCTTAGCTCTGATTTCAACTCTGGCATTCGCGATTATACGTTGAAGTACGATATTTCTTTCCATCCCAATGCCACGCATCATATCCTTGCCGGTGCGGCGGTCACCTACCACGAGGCGCGTCCCAACGCCATGACGGTGAAGGCCGATACGTTTACCATGCGTCAGGTGAACAAGGAGTTGGGTCTGGAATATGCTGTGTATGTGGAAGATGAAATCAATATCCGCAACAAGTTCCGCATCAATCCGGGTATCCGGTTAGTGGCATTCTCTGTGCCGCACAAGACTTGGTTCTCACCTGAGCCGCGCTTGGCGATGAGCTACAATTTCCTGCCGAATTTAGCCATCAAGGCCTCCTACGCCATGATGAGTCAGAGTATGATTCTGCTGAGTACCAGTACGATAGGTCTTCCGACAGATTTGTGGGTGCCCGTCACGGAGAAAATTCGTCCACAACGCTCACAGCAAGTGGCCCTAGGCTTGCATTATGATTTGAAAAAACCGCAACTTTTCTTCTCTGTGGAGGGTTATTACAAGAAAATGGACAACATTTTGGCCTATAAAGAGGGTTCTTCCTATTTTATGAGCCTGATGGAGCAGATTTTGGAAGAGAGTGTGGGAGAACAGACGCAGAACCGATGGGAAGATAATGTAACCTCTGGTAAAGGTTGGTCTTATGGTGTGGAATTTCTTGTACGTAAGGAAGTTGGAAAGTTTACGGGTTGGATTGGCTACACGTTGTCGTGGACCAAACAGCAATTCGACGACCTGAACTTCGGGGAGCCTTTTTTCGCCCGCTATGACCGCCGTCACGATGTTTCCATAGTGTTGATGTACAGCCCGACGAAGAGGATTAACATTTCGTTGTCGTGGGTGTTCGCCACCGGTAATGCTGTAACGCTGCCCACCTCCATCTATACGGACGAAACTCTTCAGCAATACCTCAATTTGTCGCTTCCTGTGAACCAAAACAATGTTTATTATGCAGGTTATATCGAAAATTATGGCAAGAAGAACGATTTCCGTGTGAAGCCGTTCCACCATTTAGATATTGGCGTGCAATTTATCAAGCCGCACATGAAAAACAAAGGACAAAGCATTTTCGAGGTCAGTATTTATAATGTTTACAACCATCATAACCCGTTCTTCTACTATACTGAGCAGGATCGCGAATATGTTGATGGCCAATATGTTACCGTATATAAACTCAAGCAAGTCAGTATTTTCCCGATTATCCCGACATTTACCTATCACTTTAAGTTTTAAGAGGGGGGTGGGGAATAGGCAATAGGGAATAGAAATGTTATAGACTAAAATGTTAAGAATGAATAGAATCAAGATATCCAGAATGTTTGTGGTGATTTTTGCCACAGCTTTCTCATTTCTTTTTACCGCTTGTATAGATGATGTGCCCATTGACCGGGAATTCAATGAGACACAGAAATTAGTGCTCTACAGTCGTTTGTGCCCGCAGTTGGATACAACTTATATCTTGTTGACTAACACCAAGTTAATATACACCAATACTAGTCAATCGATGCTGATTCTCAAAGACGGTGTGGTGGAACTTTCCGCGGACGGTGAGCACTGGGTGCGGGCTACGTTTTTACCCGAGAAAGAGCATTTTTTCCTTACGAAGGAGGACTTTCCGATTCAAGAGGGCGCTACCTACTACATTCGCGCTTCCTATCCTGGCTATGAGAATGTATCATCCTCATGTACAGTTCCTTATTCGCATGACGTGGGTTTCCGTTTTGACACGGTATCGGCTATTGGCGATGTGCATTTGGGCGAAATTTACAACTGGCCCCACAGGGACGTGTATGCGGAGTGGCGCGATGTGGCAGGCGAGGAGAACTACTATGCGCTGATGGAAAAAAAGCTTCAAACCTACTATGATTACGGTAACGGCTACGGACCTGTAATCACCTCTTATTACTGGACTTTTTATACGGTTTGGATGTATTTGAACAACCAAGACTATCAATATGTTTCTGACGAAGGCTATGACGGGGCGCTCATGCGGTTTATGGTGGAGGAAGGTATGCCAGAAGAAGGGGAAGAATATTGGGATGAGGATGAGGAAGATCAAGAGAAGGAATACTATTTCCTTTTTCTTGACAGGAACTGCTATCTGTATGAGCGAACGTTGCACGAAAACGACTTCGATATGAATTTCCTGTTGTTAGAGCCGGAACATACCTACACCAACATTGAGAATGGTTTCGGCTTGTTCGGGGCATTCAGTATGAGGAAAGTACAGTAAACTCGTCACGTATGACAAGGAGAGGAAAAATCGTATAGTAGAAAAGAACGATAATATCCATATTAACAATGAACACTCTGTTGCAGAAAGGTTTTCTTTTGTTCGATGACATGTCGCAATGCACTGATGCTGAGGTAGAAAGGCTGCTTCCGCTGGTGAGCGCACAACGTCGCGAGGTGGCCTTGCGCTACAAGTTCACCTTCGGACGGTTCACCTGCCTGAAATCCCATGTGATGTTGCAACAGCTTGTGCAAGAGGTGCTAGCCGAAACTGACGAGCGTTGGTTGCCGTTGCAAGAGCGTTTGAAGGAATGGAACGGCAATTTCGTCTTTAACGAACACGATAAACCCTTCATGCAGAATGCGTTAGGCGAGCGTATCGAAGGGATCGATTTCAGCATCAGTCACTGTAAGAACGCCATCGCGGTGGTGCTGAGTGACCGTCCAGTGGGCGTTGATGTGGAGAGTTTTCGTCACGCAGAGAATGCATTGCTTCGGCGCACTATGAACCCCGAAGAGCAAGAGGAAGTGCGCACCGCTGCCGACCCTGCCGAAGCTTTCACTCGTTTGTGGACCCGCAAGGAGGCCGTCCTCAAGCTGCGCGGCACGGGATTGGTGGATGACCTCCACGGAGTGCTGCTCCCGAACTCCGAATTGCCTGCGGTTACGTTGGAAACCACGGTGAATCGGGAGAAGCAGTATGTCTGGACATTGGCATATTAACAGAGGACCGTTTTTTCAGGGAATTTTGCAAAGAAATCCTTCAGAAACATGTGCAATCATGGTTCAAAACAATCGGCAAGAATCATAGTGGATTATTGCGGCCTCACAGATGGTTATATGCTGCGATCAATAGCCAGTAGAATTGCTGTAGGTATTGATATTCAAGAAGTTTGGATTAGATATGATGACATATTGCGATTGATATATAAAACTGAAGGCCAATGATATAACCATTGACCCAGTGCGCGACGAATCCGCAGAATCGTCAGTCAGGATTATCTCCTGGCTCCGCTGCAAAGATACATTTTTTTTAATTCCACAATATCTCTTGATTTATTTTCGAAAAATCATTTTTTGTCGTCACGGCTGCCGGCACCGAAAGGTTAGCAAAAGGGCGCGGCCCCACGGCCACGCCCTTTTGTGATGATGAATGATGAATTAAGAATGAAGAATTGTGCGTCCCTCATTCTTAATTTTGCATTCTTAATTCTTAATTGGTTAATCGCGGAGGCAGCGGACGGAAAGTCCGGAGTGCTTGGTGTAGTTGCTCCTGTCCACGTACGCGTAGTTGTAGCCCAGGTAGCGGTGCCACGCGGCGTAGCTGCTGTTCTGCGTAGAAGACCAGAAGTTGGCGCCGTAGCCCGCGCCGTTGAACGACGAACCGCTGCAGATGCCCGCCGGAACGGCGGAAAAGCCCGTGGCGTTGTTCGAGCTCGGGTCATTGCCCACCGCACAATTGTCCGTGTAAGTGATCCACCCCTCCGTGGAAGCCACCGCCTTGGCGATGTAATTATTGATGCTGTCGCAGGTGTATTCGCTTTGGCTGCTCACATAGTTCGTCAGCTGAGTCCACTCCGCAACACTTGGCAGATGCCACCCCGCAGGACAGATACCCCTGCGGTGGCCGCTGAACGTCACGGACACGGCATTGCTGTAGCTGGTGTTCACGCTCGTCTCCCCGTAGGCCGTGTTGAACGTGTCCACCGCCGCGTTCCAGTTATAGAGCAGGCCGTAGTTCATCGGCGCATACGTAGCTGAGTCGTTGTTGTACCAGCGGGCCTGCTTGCCTGTGTAGGTGCCGACCGTGCTGGCGGCCGGGATGAGGTAGGTACCTGTCGTTGGCGAGGTGGTGGTGCGCAGGTTGTCGCGCATCCAGCACTGGTCGCCGATCTGCACCGTGGCATACACGTTGCCCTCGTGGTCGGTCACGGTGGGGGTGCCGGGGCAGGACTTCGAGTCGATGACGGCGGTACCGCCGGCAGAAAGGGTCGTGAATGTCACCTCCTCGCCATACGCCGTACCCGCGCTGTTCGTGGCATACGCCCGTACATAGTAGATGGTATTGGCGGCAAGTCCCGTGATATTGCTGGTGAAGCTGCCCATGCCGCCGCCGTCGGTGGTATGGCTGTCATTTACCGTTGGGTTTTGCGAAGTACTCCAACACACGCCGCGGACGGTCACGCTCGCACCGCCATCAACAGTGACCTCGCCGCCACATATAGCCGACGTAGTCGCCACTTCACTCACCAAACTCGTGGTAACCGTAGGCACCTGCGCGGTATTGCCAGACTGATCGCGGAGGCAGCGGACAGAAAACCCGTTGCTCCTATTGCCACTAGTATTGGAAACATGAGCGGTACTGTTGGCTATAACGCGAGCCCAAGCACCGCCAGGATTACCGGCAGAGGATTCCGTACAACTCCAGAAATTGGCCATCATACCGCTGCCTATCACGAGGTCAAACTGACTGCGATAGTGGCCGGCCGGCAACACACTAAACCCCGTGGTGTTATTGGCACTCGGATCGTTACCGACAGCACAATCAGCCGTTGCCTCATTCCATCCCATCGTATCTGCCAGTGCCTTGGAAATATAGGACGTATCGCTTCCGCATACATAATCGCTTTGGCTACCCACATAGGCCAGCAGCTCCATCCATTCCGCGTCGCTCGGCACATGCCAGCCCGTGGGACAGATACCCTGAACCCCGCTCGGAACAGCAGAGCTGGAGGAAGCCCCATGCATCACCGCCGACCAATCATACAAATAGCCGTATTCCGGTATATACTCCCCATTGACATTCGACTGGTGCGCATTCTGAATTTCCGATCCATCCGAATAGTGCATCGTCCTCATATTCTCCTTCATCCAGCATTGGTTGCCTATCTGAACGGTATTATAGACGTTGCCGTCGTAGTCGGTGAGGGTGGATGTGCCACAGTGGAAATCTGGTTCAACCGTAGTATCAGGAGCAACCGGCTGCTGGTTGTTGATCAAATTCTCCAAACTGTCAATCTTGTGGTTCATCTCGTCCAGCAGAACTTGTATATCTGCCATCGTGATGTAGCCCGCGTCGTTTATGAACGCACTAACACTATCGGGAACAGTAGGGATGGTGGGAGTGTTCGTCAATGAGTTATAGTCACCGTCAAAGCCAGCAGGCAGCTTCACGAAACTGCCACCCGTAAGGAAAATGGTGTCGTTGCTGATGCTCAGCACCTGCTGCTCGGTGTATTCGGTGAGGTAGCCCGCGTCGTTCATAAAGGCGCTCACATTCGTCGGCACCGTCGGGATAGTCGGCTGATTCGTCAACGAGTTGTAATCACCGTCAAAAAGCACCGGCTTGTTGGTGAGGTCGTTGTAATTCTTGTCCCAGGCATTGAACTGCGGGTCGGTTTCGGTATAGGTGGTGATGTATCCCACGTCATTCGTAAACGCACTCACATTCGTGGGAACAGTCGGAATCGTGGGTGTGTTCACAATTTCCGAGTAATTGTACGTCGGCTTGTTGGCTTCCTTCGCCCAAGCCGGCACCGTCGGGTCGGTCTCCGTGTAGTTCGTCAGGTAACCGGCATCATTGGTAAATGCGCTGACGTTCGTTGGTACCGTCGGAAGCTCAGGTGTGTTCACAATTTCCGAGTAGTTGTACGTCGGCTTGTTGGCTTCCTTCGCCCATGCGGGAACCGTCGGGTCGGTCTCCGTGTAGCCCGTGATGTAGCCTGCGTCGTTAGTAAACGCACTGACATTGGCAGGAACCGTCGGGATATTTCCCGCCTCTTTCGCATACAGCGCATACGGCACGCTCAACATCTGCTGGGTGGTTGTGATGCTGTAGTTGCTGCCGCCGTTCGGGTCGGTCTCGGTTTTCAAAAAGTAAGGACCGTTCGCCCAGTCGATGTCGGCGAAAGCGCCTTGCTGCACGTTACCGCCGCCGATGCTGAGGGTCACCAGCCCGTTGGCGTTTGTGGTGGCCGTCTGGGTCTCCACATACACCGCACTGCCGCTGGCGCTTCCCTGCAGGATGCTCACGCGAACACCCACGGGGGCGTTGGCCACCAGACTGTTGCTCGCGTTGCGCACCACCGCTTGGTAGGTGAACTTCTCCGGTGACTGCGCGAAGAGGGAGGCTGCGCAGAGCACCGTGATGATGAGTGTAAAGATTTTTTTCATTGTTTTGATATTTTGGTGAATACTATTTGTTCTTGACAGACATAGGCCTCTTATCGTTCATTTCTTGTGGTCTCGTCCGTAGGGGCGAATAATGATTTGCCCCTACAACGACACGATCGTTATTTCCTTACCACCTTGAACGTCTTCAATACGCGCCGACCGTCGCGCAACTCCAGGTAATAGGTGCCTGTGGCGTATTGCCCGATCTGGAACGCGGTGAGGTCGTCGGTGACCATAAGAGATTGCAGTTGTTTGCCGTTGCCGTCGTAAAGGATGGCGCGGAGGCCGTCGGCGGGAATCTCGAAGCCGTTGAGCCGCAGCTGCGCGAGGTTCTCCGTGGGGTTGGGATAGACCACGGCATTGAGGGCGATCTGCGGATATTCGTCAACCCCCACGGTCATAATCTCGTAGGGTTGCTGCACGCCCTCCACGATAGTGACGGAGCCATTGCTGTTGGCGGCACTTTCCACCGCGATCTGCCCGACGGTATAACTGACACTGCCGGTGTTGCTTTGTGTATCGCCACCAAGAGGGACGATGGCGGATTGCGCGAAGGTTGCTCCTGCTAAACTGAGCAGAAATACGATGAAGGTTGTGATTCTTTTCATGTTCCTATTTGTTTAATTGTCAATAATCTCATTCTTTTTTGAACCATACAAAAAGAAAGTGGAGCTTATATTCTAAAGTATCCTAAGAGTAGGGCCTAGACTCCCCGTTAGTAAGATACAGAAGAACAAGCCCCACCGTATTGGCAATTACACATGCTAATAGGCAAGCTTGATTTCCGATATCCGCACTAACATCTGTGAATTGTCTAGGTTCACTCTTACGGATAAGCGAAAACTCGCTTTCTTTTCAATAAAAAACCGTTGCCTGAATTTTGGATAGACAACGGTGCAAAAATACAAAAAATAATATAACCACAAAAAAAAACGTAGAGACGGTGCGCACACCGTCTCTACAATTGGGAATTATTGTCTAACAAGTTCTTACAACCCAAGAATCATCTTGGCGAGGTCCGCAGAAAGCTCTCTCACGCCTTTGGCGGCTAACTTCTCGTAGTCCTTGATGTCCATTGGGGCAATACGGCGGTGACTGAAGGTGATCACGGCATTGTCGCCGTCGTAAAACACACCATCCGTGCCAAAACCGGCATTGCCGGCACCGAAGCCGACCCATGCACGCAACGCACGATTGCCGAGGTCTAATTCCGTCCAATTGAGTTGCAAGACTATGGCTTCAGGGTCGCGTACATCGGCATTCTCGGCCACAATAACCTTGTAGCCCTGCTTTTGAAGGTTCTTCTGCAGCTCGTTGGCCACATTTTGCGTAAGGTTTTCTAACGTCTTGACTACCAGCTTGTAGTTGTCGTTGTCTTTGTCGGGCAATTTCACAGCTGAGGTTTCCACCGGCAAGAGAATCACCGTCTTGCGACCCGTGAAATCATACGGGGCTTTCACTTCCAAAAGGTCAATGGTCTTTTTCCAATCTTTGTACTTTCCGACCTTGACTTGGGCCATCATTCCCATACAGGAAAACATCAGGATGGCCAGGATAAGGGTTGTTTTTTTCATTTTTTTAGGGTTTAGGGTTTAAGGTTTAGGGTTTAAGGTTTAAGGTTTAGGGTTTAGGGTTTAGGGTTTAAGGTTTAGGGTTTAGGGTTTAGGGTTTAGGGTTTAAGGTTTAAGGTTTAAGGTTAAAAGGTTAGGAGGTTAGAAGGTAAAAGGTTAATATTATGGGGTTTATAAAAAACTTCCTTGAGCAGCCCCGTTAGGGGCAAGAGCTTGGTAGCAGGTTTACGATTCTTCCGAGAAGTTGTCGATCTCCTCGCGCAGGTTCTCCATGATGAAGTTCTGTCGTTGCGGGGTGTTCTTGCCCATGTAGTATTCGATGACCGCGTCGATGTTGCTCTTCGCGTCCAAAACCACCGGTTCCAATCGGATATTCTTGCCGATGAAGCCTTTGAACTCCTTCGGGGAAATTTCACCCAAACCTTTGAATCGCGTGATTTCAGGCTTCTTTCCTAACGACTTGATAGCCTGCAACTTCTCTTCTTCAGAATAGCAATAGACGGTCTTCTGTTTGTTACGCACACGGAAGAGCGGGGTCTGCAAGACGTACACATGTCCCGTGCGGACCACATCGGGGAAATATTTCAGGAAGAAGGCCATCAGCAGCAGCCGGATGTGCATGCCATCGACATCGGCATCGGTGGCGATGATGATGTTGTTGTAACGCAGTCCATCGACGCCGTCCTCGATGTTGAGCGCGGCCTGCAGCAGACTCAACTCCTCATTGGAATAGATGGCGCTCTTCGACTTGATGATGTTCGCCGGCTTGCCCTTCAGGCTGAAAACCGCCTGCGTGTTGGGATCGCGGGATTGCGTGATGGAACCGGATGCGGAGTCGCCCTCGGTGATGAAAATCATCGTCTCCAACCCGCGTTGGTCGTTGGTGTTGAAATGGTATTTGCAGTCGCGAGATTGGAGATGGCAATACGCTCTTTTTCAGCCTCTTGTATCTTTTTCAGAATCACATCGGCCACATCGGGATGCTTGTGCAGGTAGTTGTCTAACAAGCGGCCAATCATGTCGTTCACGTAGTTGCGGATGGTCTGTCCGCCCGGTTCCATGTGCTCAGAGCCCAACTTGGTTTTGGTCTGAGAGTCGAAGATGGGGTCTTTGACCTTGATGGACATGTTGGCGACGACGGAATTGCGGACATCCGCGGGCTCGAAGTTCTTCTTGAAGAAGTCGCGGAAAGTTTTGACGATGGCCTCGCGCATGGCCTGTTGGTGGGTGCCGCCGTGCTCCGTATATTGGCTGTTGACGAACGTGTAGTACTCCTCGCCGTATTTCCGGTTAGTGTGGACCATGGCGAACTCGAAGTTGTCGTCTTTCAGGTAGATGGGCTCATACAAGGCGTTGTCGCCCACTTTTTTGTTAAGCAAATCCAGGAGGCCGTTTTTGGAGTAGAAGCGCTTGCCGTTGAAATTGATGGTCAGGCCGCGGTTCAGATAAACGTAGTTCCAAAGCAGATTTTCGATGTATTCGGTGTACCATTCGTAATTCTCGAAAATGGTGTTGTCGGGAAGAAACGAGGCCATTGTGCCGTTTTTCTCGTCGGTTGCCTCGATGGGGTACTCCTTGGTCAGCAAGCCGGCGGAGAACTCGGCTCTTTTCATCTGGCCGTCGCGCACGCTTTGCACGAGCAGGTGCGTGGAGAGCGCGTTCACCGCCTTCACACCCACACCATTCATGCCGATGGAAGCGAAATCACCCTTGAAGTTGCGGCCCGTGTTCATCTTGGAGTAGCAATCGACTACCTTGTTCAAGGGGATGCCGCGGCCGTAGTCGCGCACTGTCACGCGGTTTTCCTTGATGGTGATGTCGATGACCTTGCCATAGCCGTTCATGAACTCATCGATGGCGTTGTCCATCACCTCCTTCAGGAGCACGTAGATGCCATCGTCGTGCGAAGAGCCGTCGCCCTTCTTGCCGATGTACATGCCGGGTCTCGTCCGGATGTGCTCGTACCAATTCAGGGTTATAATGTTATCGTCTTGATATTCTGCCATATCACTGTCTTACAATTGTCAAATTAGGTTTATCGGTCTGTAGAGACGTGCCATGGCGCGTCTCTACAGAGGTTCATTAATGGTTTTTCCCCTTCTCGCGAAAGGAGCGCAAAAATACAAAATTATTCGGAACGCTCGAATAGGTCATCCATCTGCACCTGTGACTGCATGATGCCGCTGTGGGCGTTCTGCCGGACACCGTATGTGGTGATCATCACTAACTGCAGGGCTTTTCTCGTCTTGGTAACTTCGCGAAACACCTGTATTTTCTTTTTGAGTCTATCCTCATAGTCTTTGTCGATGGCAAACTCACTTACGGAAAATTTGATTTCGCAAATGTTAGTAGTGCGGTCACGACGGTCAATGACAAGGTCTATTTGGGCTTTGCCGCTTTCCGACTCCCCCTGCCATGATGAGATGTCCGTCAGCAACGCACTAATACCCATGGCTTTTTTGATTTGAGTAATATGATCTTTGCAGACTTGTTCAAAGGTTTGTCCAGCCCAACTGCTCTTCGCGGGATTGTCTAAATAGTGTGTCCAAAAATGTTCGTCGGGATTTTGCCGGCCTTTGAGGAAGCGCAAGTAGAACAAGGTGAAATAGTCGGCGAGCTGATAGACCACATTTTTCTCATCGTAACCGAATGTGTTGTACGCTCTTACGAACTGACTGTCTTTCAAGTTTTTTAGCATCTCAGTGAGAAGTCCGTTGTCCTCCAAATGCGTCTCACTGATTATCTCTTTCCGGGTGAGACCCGATTTTTTCCCAGACAAGACCTCTATGATTTTCAGGTAGCCTTTAGACGTTCCGAAAAGAGTTTCGTAAAGATGGTCGAACTCGTCCCACAGCGGACCGTTTCGCTTGAAATAAACCATGTCGATGTTGGCGAGGTAAGAGAGTTCGTTGTCGAGGAGTTTGAGGTAATAAGGGATACCGCCCATGGTCATGTAGCACTCCACGATGTCGTAACGGCTCCAGTGGATGCCTCGCGAAACCAAATAGCGTTCCGTTTCCTGAAGTGTGAAAGGCATCAGGTACATCCGTCGTGCCGCCCGGTTGAACAATCCACCCTTGTCGGAGAGGATCTTTTTGGTAATCCACGTGGTGGCGGATCCGCAAGCGACCAGCATTAAGTCGTTTTGCTGCGCTCCCCAACCATTCCAAAAGGATTCAAAAGCGGCCAAAAAATCACTTTGTCGAGTGTCCAGCCAGGGAAGTTCATCAATGAAAATAATCTTCTTGCGATCCTCCTTGATCCCTTTCAGCAGCTTCTTCAGTTCGGAGAACGCTTCCAACCAATCTTCAGGAGCTTTCTTGATGGTGGAACCGTATTCCTGAAGGGCGAGGTAAAAGTTCTTGAGCTGCGTCTTCTTGGGTTTCTTGTAAAGCCCCGTGACATGAAAGTCGTACTTGTCGTCGAAAAACTCCTTGATGAGGAAGGTTTTCCCGACGCGCCGCCGTCCATAAACGATAATAAACTCCGACTCTTTAGAGTCGCGGTATTTCTCTAATTGACGAATCTCATATTCACGTCCGATAAAAAGGTTCTTATCCATGATGCCATTTTTTATTCGCCCGCAAAAATAAAAATTTTTTGAACGAAATCAAACTCAGATGCGGAAACTGCGTATTTTTACCAACTTTCCGCACCCGAGATTGATAATATTCGGAATTTAAGACATAACTTAGGTGCGGAAACTGTATACAAACACCACGTTTCCGCACCTGAGTTGCGTCTTTTATTGCGCTACTTTAAGCAAGATTTTGGTGTTCATTTATACCGAATCTGGTTGCCTTCTGCATAGGGGATTCCATTCTGCCACGCGGTCGGTGCGCCACTCGCAGAAGACGCATGCCTGTTCTGGAGAGACTCCAAAAATACACATTTTTTATCACAACCCCACATTTATATTCAATGCATAATAAAAAGGAGCGAACAACCATTCGCTCCTTCAATGTGATTTTATCGTTTTCGGTCTGTAGAGACGCGGCGCGACAATCACGGTTTGCCGCTCACCACTCCACCTCCTTGATCTCTCCCTCGGGACTGCGGAACACCCAGCGTTTCGTTGCTCCTTGTCGCACCAGCAATATATAGGTACACATATCTGAGATAGTCACCCCATCAACACTGATCAGATAATCACCCGTACGAATGCCAAGCTTGTAGGCTTCGGTGCCTTTGCGCACAAGGGCTTTCAGTGCGCCATTGGGGTCGCCCTCCTCGGCAGGAACAAGTTTGAAGCCTTTTCCCCTGTTCGCCACGGTGATTTCCGGGTTGCCATCATGCGGCAGGAAGTAAAAACTCTTCTTCGGCGCGTCGATAATCAACGAGACGTGCTCCAACAGGGCCGAACCGACAGCACGGTTGTGCGTGGCGGTCGAGACCCACACCTCTTTGAGAACGATGTCGCCGATTTCAATCTCAGGGAAACAGAGTTCCCCACCAATAACTGTATCGTAGGAGGCACCGAAAAGCCCGGCGTAGGTCATCACGGTCGTATCTACATTCACCGTCATCGAATCCAATTGCCGCTTGATGTCGGGGTTGTCCTTCGCCCACAGGTCCAGCAAATCCTGCGGGAGGCCGAACCAACCGCCGACAGCACCCATATCGAAAAGCATTCTCGGGCGGGCAAACGGAATTTTTGTCCACAGGAAGGGTACGTTGCCATAAACTTTGTAGGGCACCTTGGCGTGACCTTTCTCCTCTTTGGCGAAAAACCCCTTGCGGGAGGTCATAATCAGCAGACTATCGCGGGTGTCGAATTTGAAGGAGATACCCTTGGAGACGAGGTCGAAGCCGAAAGCGCCGTCGATGATGCCGCAGGTGTAATTTTCGAGCCCGTCATCTACCACCACCGGATAATTTTTGATGGTGAGATGTCCCATTTTAAGGGATGGAATCATCATTAACGCCGTTTTTTTCGTTCTGTTTTGGGCGTCACGGGTGGTGATGCTGTCGCCCATCGGTTTCATCCACGGCTCTTTTTCTCCTATCCAGAACCCTGTCCCGGCACCTGTGTCGAACATCAGATTCTTGGTTTCCCCCTCGATTTCCACGGGCACAATGATGGCCCCGTCCCACATCTTTATCTTGATGGTATCGACAAAATCCTGTTCGGAGATGCCGAAATAGCGGTCGCTCAACCGCTGGGCCGGTGCCTGCCAAAATGCTGCAAGCAGCAGCAAGACTGCCGTCGCAATGGTTTTTGTTGGATTATTCATTCGCATCTTTCCGGTTTTTAGTCACTTTCCGTGACGATTTGAGGCCGCAAAGATACACTTTTAGATAAACTATCGCCACTCCGCGAAACAAGAAAAGCCGTACCACGTCTCTACAACGGCTCGGCATACTGCCCAAACGGTACAAGACTCTACAAAAAAATTATCGAACAATGTTCAGATATTAAAAAAAGTGTATCTTTGCCGTCGAATCCCCCTTAGGTGGAATATACTAAGGCTCGCCCACTCCCAATAAGTGGGCTTATTTTTTGATAAACAATGAAAACAATGAATAAACAGAAAGTTATAGTCTATGTTGATGGGTTTAACCTCTATTATGGTTTGAAAAAGAACCTGAAGTGGAGGCGTTATTACTGGTTGGATGTGGTGAAGTTTTTTGAAATGTTCATGAAACCGAACCAAGAGTTAGTGTGTGTGAAATACTTCTCAGCCAAACCCGACAATCTCGATAAAGCATTGCGGCAAAACGCCTTTTTTCAAGCCAACAAAGAGAATCCGAAGTTCCAGTTATTCTTGGGCAAATATCTTCGCAAGAACATCAAGTGCTACAATTGTGGCTACATCATTCAGACGTACGAAGAGAAAGAGTCCGATGTCAGGATTGCGACACAAATCGTCAACGATGCCAATAATCACAATTGCGATGTGGCCGTTGTCGTGTCTGCTGACAGCGACATGGTTCCCGCTATTGAGTTAGCCATGGCGGCGGGGACGCAAGTGTTCGTCTATTTCCCGCCATTCCATCGTTCCAACAGTTTGAGTAGCATCATCACATCGCGAGTAATCAATCTCGAACGTTATGAATCACGATTCCGCCAGTGCATCTTACCTGATGTTGTGCATCTTGAATCGGCTGATTTTGATTTGACAATTCCAGACAAGTGGAAAGCCTATCAGAACAGGCAAGACGTGTGATAAAATCTCCGGGGATCGCTCGTATCTTCACGTATTTTCATCGTATTTCATCGCCATTCATCGTTCTTCATCGTCTCACCACCTTCCTCACCACACTCACCCCTCGCTCGAAGTTGATTTTCACGAGGTACGTGCCGGAGGGATAGGGCGAGAGGTCGATTTCGGGCACGTCCGTGCCGTGGGGCGAATCCAGGAGGGTGGCCAGTTTGCGGCCCTGGAGGTCGAGCAGCTCAATGCTGCGGTAGCCGTACATGTAGCCGCACACGGTGGTCTGCCCGTCCTTGCCGTTGATGTAGATGGTTACCCTGCGGGTGCTGCTCTTTGCCATAAACCTGTAGTTTGTGGCAAAGATGCTTCAAACATCCGTCACGGTTAGGGACGGTAAAAGAAAAACGCATTCATGCTGGTCGAATGCGTTTTTCTGTTTCCTTAATACCGTGACAACGATAGGAATGGTTACGAGCGGCCTGCCGCGAAGTTTGAACGGATAGCGTGCCCGGTCGCCCAAAGAAAGAAAAAGAGAAAAAAGAAGAGGCCCCGAAGGCACTCTTCGAACATTGTGGAAATAACTGCTTTTACAATTTTCAAAATTTGTAAATAACGAAGATGGATATGTTAATCAATATTTGATATTTCATTATTTAATATAACGTTGCAAGAGTCGAGAAATTCCCTATCAATACATACAACGAAATTTTGTATAGTTACCGGAGAGATAGAATTACATGAACGTTTTTGACTTTCTGTTATCGGATAAAAGTCAAAAGGGAGGGGTACATTCTCTTTCACCAGTCGTTTGCATACTGTCAAATATTCCATTGGAAGATACTCGTTGTCTGTATAAGGACACAAAATCTTTGATTTTCCTATAGTGATACTGTCTGTTACAAAACCGCCCTCCAAAAATGTGAGTTCATTTATTAAGACACTATCTATTTCAAAATCAATACGGAAAATTTGGTCAGTCTTTTTGATTTTTCTAATACTTCCAATAGCTCTGAATTTTGGAATAGAATCAAGTATCGGACAATCATAGTAAATGGCAAACGACTTGGGGTTATTTATGTCATAGACGCACAAATATTTCAAACCAGGATAGCCCATGTTGTTGTTGGGAAGCCAGTGGGGGCCTCCTGTGACATCGTATTCGTCACCATTTTTAGTAACTAAAACATATTGTGCACTCTCTCCTCTACTCTCTCTTTGCATTTGCTGAAAGACAACATAACCATATTCCCATTTGTGGCGTTTAATAAATTTATCTGGAGTGTTATCCCAATTATAAACAACCATACCAATACCCAACGGTATGAAACTTACTGTAGCTATTAACAGAATTACCAGTATGTCTTTTGTAAAATAATTACCAAACATTATTTTATTCGGTTTCATAGTTGTCATCGACAGTTAAAGAAAAGAGACAAACTAATCGTAAAGGAATTCCGATGGTGATAAGACGGGAATATTGGACAATGCGTAATCTTTCTGGTTTCTAGTGACAATAAGTTCTGCATTCGCCGCCAACGCTGAATAGTACTGCATTGCATCTTCCAGATCAGTGAAGTCGGATTGTAGCGCTCGGTCAATGACAGAATCGTCCACCGTTGTTACTTGGCAAAGAGATTTGACAAGGGTCAATTTGGTTATGATCTCTTTTCGTTCATACTTCAACCGCCCCATCAGATATACAGCAGTGGAAAAAGACAAGGAACAGCACAAGAGTTCCACTTCTTTGCGGTCGGCCATACTGAATAGTACCGACGCTTCTTTCACCCACGGTTGGCGTTCAAGTAGCAAATCCAATAGGATGTTGGTGTCAATAAAGATACGTCTCATAGGTACTTTTCTTTCAGGTATTCCATTTTCAGGCTGTCAAGTTCTGCATCAGATAAAGACACCGAGTGCCCAGTCATTATACTAGCCACCAAAGGGGAAACACTTCGGTCAGGCGCACTTTCTGATCGAAGAGACTTGACGAATGCAGCCACTCTCTCCAACATGTTCAACGACATAGTACCTAATTCGTCGTTGATGCTTGCTCTTAAATCAATTGCTGTCATAATAAACTAACATTTATATATTTCACACCGCAAAAATACATTTTTTTATCACAACCCCACATTAATATTCAATGCATAATAAAAAGGAGCGAACAACCATTCGCTCCTTCAATGTGATTTTATCGTTTTTGGTCTGTAGAGACGCGGCGCGCCGCGTCCCTACTACCTCCACTCCGCGAAACACGAAAATCCGTACCACGTCTCGATATTACCCTCGGGCAGGAAGAAATAGAGCGTTTTCAAATCCGCCGGCATCATCCCCTTCTTGACGCTGAAGTAGTTTTCGGGTGTCTGATTGGAGTCATAGTCCATCCTTCCCAGACAGACGAGCATCTGCTCTGCCACGCGGTCGGTGCGCCATTCGCAGTAGGCGCGGGCCTGCGCTGGCGAGACTCCAAACACGGGGGAATACCTGTATGCAGGGTGATTCGCATAGACTTCGGCAAGACTGTCGGGGAGCAGCTGCCGGAGTGCCTGCTTGTCGGGGAGCGCGGCACGGTACTCGGCCGACTCCTTCCCGTAGATTTGCTCCAGCCAGTAGAGGTATTCCAGCCAATCGATGTTGGAGATCGGATTCTGGTCGCGATAAAGCTCCATTGTGATGGCTGTCAGGCCGGGGTGTACTTTCTTCTGGTAATTCTTGACGGTGAGGTGCTGTGCGGAGACACCGGTGGCGCA
>ONHS01000075.1 GCA_900317715.1 uncultured Bacteroidales bacterium
GATGGTCATGTTGAACTCGAAACGCTGGTTATGGGTTTCGCCGCTCACGCCGTCGCGCACCAGATGCACGCCGTGGGCCACGTTGTTGAGCGCATCCACCGACGGGACGGGGATCACGTGGGTCTCGTCGTGGGCGAAGTAGTCGTCAGCAAGCAACAGTTTTTCCACGGTGGCGAAATCGGCGCCGTCTTCCAACTCGATATAGACCATGCGGCGGTGGATACCCGTACCCAACGGAATCGTCATAGAAAGCGCGTTCTTCACGCCGGGAATCGCTTTGGCAGCCACTGTGTGTCCCATGCTGCGACCGGGACCGAAGTTGGTGTAGGTGATGCCCTTGGGCGCGATGGCGGTCAGCAAAGCGCGGACCATGGAGTCGGAACCGGGATCCCAACCGGCGGCGATGACGCTCACCGCCTTGTGCTCCTTCGCAATAGGAGTCAACTGTTTGCGAAGGTCGTAAATCTGTCCGTGGATGTCGAAGCTATCGACCGTGCAGATGCCGCGTTTGAGCAGTTTCTCCGCAAAGGCAGGCACCTCGCGGGTAGGCGTGCACAAAGCCGCCACATCAGCGTCTATGTCATCCAGATTGTCGTTATGATGGTAAATGCCAACGAGTTGCATGTCTTCGGCAGCCAAAACCGCCTGTTCCACGGCCTTTCCGATGTTGCCGTAACCGATAATTGCGATGCGAGTTTTCATATTTGTAAAATTTTAAGCGGCAAAAATACAAAAAAAGAGCCAACCCGAAGGCTGGCTCTTTTGATATTTTTTTGCGAGAGAATTAGTTATTCGGCATCTTTCACCAGGCGGACGGAGCGTCCCCGGTTTCTAAGCACGCCCGTTGCAGGGTTGATTTGATCCTGGTAGAATTGTAAGTAATAGGCCATCGAGTTCTCTTCATAATCAGAAGACCTGTACTGGCCGGCATAACCCACATTTTGAGCATTATTGGCGCCGTCAGCATCGATGGTGGATTTGCCGTTGAAGGAGCCAATTGGTTCGACAGTTGTTGGAGGTGTGTCTCCGCTGAGTTCCTCAATCACCCCACCAAGGGAGTCGATCACATGCCCAAGGGAGTCGATGAAGCCATATAATACGCCAACTAAATTTGAAAGATCTTCAAGAGCATAGTTAAGTTCGTTCACTGTGCTCACCAGAGTGTTCACTTTTCCCATAAGGGCGCAGAAGTCGAGGCTGTCGCAATTGGCATTGGTAACATATTTATGCTCATTTAGATAGGTGCTGACAGTATCCTTAATGCTCGGTTTGTGCTTGATGTAATCGTCAGCCTGTGTGTCCGTCTGGTTCCAGTCGCTCTGCACATTCATCCCTGAACCGCTAGGGATGTTGTGCGAGTTCAGGTAATTGGCAATCACGTTCAGATTCACGCTGTCGGCATATTCCGCATGCAGGGCAAGGGGCACCGCGGTCACATTCACCACGTCTTGCAGGGTCTCGTTGCCAGGAAGGTGAGCCGTTGTCTGAATGGTGGCCGTGCTCCAGTCGATAAGATTGAAGTTGCTGCCTCCACCGATTTCCAACGACAGCAAACCGTTGGCGTTGGTAGTTCCGCTAAGGTTCTCACTGTAGGTGCCTCCGTTATAAGTAACGGTTACCTCCACTTGGATGGTGGTGTTGGCCACCAGGCGGTTATGACTGTCACGTACCACAGCCTGATAATTAATCTTGGGGGTCTGGGCTGTGGCAAACACGACCGCCAGCAATAAAACTAAAACAGATAAAAGTTTTTTCATTGGAGTTTATTTTTTATTATTACAATCTAATGTTAGTTGTATATTTCGTTACCGTCTTCGTCAAATATCTGGTCTTTCACGCATCTCACGCTCAGACCGCTTTCTATCGACATGTTGTCAGTAACCACCAGGTTACAGCCGTGCTCGATAGAGCACACCCAACATTCGGAATGGCTCTTGCGCACGGTGCTCCAGTAGTAGGTGTCGCTCAACATATTCTCGTAGCGATCCTTGGTGGGGTTGTAGTAGCCGGCGGGCAGAGCGTAGAAACCATCCCCATGGTCGTAACCAGGGGTCTGCCACAGAATGTCGGCCTTGATGTCATCGGAGTTAATTTTGTTAAGACTAGCCATATTGGCCGAGTCGGGCACATGCCAACCTGCAGGACAGATACCTCTTACAAAATTTCCGCTTTGGGTGGTCGTCGGCTCAGCTTCGCTGCCCGCAGGCACATTGACGGCTGCATACCAGTCGTAAAGTCGGCCATAAGTGGCCAAGTTTTCGGCCTCGTCTGAATTGAATGCTCCATGGTATATCATGGAAGTAGCTTCCTCTCCTGAGACATACGTGGTGGCCTCCATATTCCGCTTGGTCCAGCAGTAGCGCTCGGGAGCCTCGCCCAAATATACTGAGAGGTACTCGTTGCCGTCGGCATCATTGACCACCCCGCCGCAGAGGTTCACAAAATAGTGGCGGAGGCTGTCGGTCCCATGAACGGTCTTCAGCATATACAGGTTGGGACCGCCGTGCAGCTGGTGCCAAGCGTAGGCCGGTATGTGCAGCTCGTTGCTGGCATAGTCAGTCACGATCTCGGTGGAGTCGAGATATAGGGTATCGAAAAATTCATATCCCCCCAACACATCCATCAGCAGCGAGGTGAGGCTGTCGTAGCCAAACTCAGCATCCCAATTATAGTGAACAGCATCGTAGGCAGTCGAGTCGTAATGGCCCACAGGGAACACATGGAGGGTATGGCCGTTGAAGGTCAGTTCTTCTCCCTCATAGCCCAAAAAGAAGCCCGTGGTGTCCTGCACATGTGAGGGGCTCAGCGCCAGTGATTCTTGGGCGCCCTGCAACACCATATCCAAGCGTATCAACTGGGCCTGCATGGGACCCTGCGACATGCTGTACGCATCATTTTGTGGTTGCCGATGGAAGGGGATGCCGATGGCATAACTCGTGTTTCCCGTGGTACCCTGGGCTGCACTAAACCCGTGGACGAAATCGTCAGCACCTCGAGTGGTTGTCTGCGCGTGCGTACCTAATGCCGCTACAGCTAATATACACAAAACCAGTAGTTTATTTTTCATTTTCTTTACTTAATATACCACTATAAAAAAGGAGCAAAAACAGCAAACCACGTCCGTAATTTGCTGACTTTTTAAAACACGTAGAGACGCAAAATTTTGCGTCTCTACTATTGAGCGGAAAACGAGACTCGAACTCGCGACCCCAACCTTGGCAAGGTTGTGCTCTACCAACTGAGCTACTTCCGCATACGGTACCGAAGGTGGGACTTGAACCCACACGCTTGCAATAAGCAAGGGATTTTAAGTCCCTCGTGTCTACCATTCCACCACTTCGGCAAAATGCCCTATCAATGAACACGTCATCTCAAAATGACGGCGCAAAAATACACTTTTTTTTTATCCCCCAACCTTTTCTTATGAAAAATTTTTCTACCTGTTAATCAGATAGATACAAGGAACCTTACCCAATTGGTTCTGCTCCTTCTCGAAATATTTGCGCCATTTTGACACCGATTGCGTCTTCAACAACGCATTCTCACCCGTCAAATTCGCGGCTATGCACACCCGCGTGGCTGGCTGCAACACGTTGCAAATGGATGCCGTCATACGGTTGTTCCGATACGGCGTCTCGATGAACATCTGCGTCTGACCCGTCTTCACCGCCACTGCCTCAATCTCCCGCAACCGCTTCTCCCTGTCATACTGCTCCGAAGGCAAATACCCGTGGAACGTGAAGTTCTGTCCGTTCATGCCGCTGCCCATCAGCGCGAGAATCAGCGAACTCGGCCCGATCAACGGCACCACCTCGATGCCCAGCTGATGCGCCTTTTCCACTGCCTTGTGTCCCGGATCAGCCACACACGGCACTCCCGCCTCCGACATCACACCCACATTCTTCCCCTCTAAACAGGGCTGCAGGAAGTCGTTGATCTCCACCCCCTGCGTGTGCTCGTTCAGCTCGAAAAAGGTGAGCTCGTCGATACGCTTCTTGATGCCCGCATAGCGCAGAAACCGCCGCGCCGTCCGCAACGCCTCCACAATATAATAGTCCGTCTCGTTAATCGCATCCGCGTTCACCGACGGGAAAAAGGTTTCAAACGCACCCTCCGCGATAGGGGTGGGAATCAAGTACAGCTTACCGTATTTATCCATATAGATCGTTTTTTCAGGCCGCAAAAATAGTATTTTTTTTCTATTAGCTATTGGCTATTAGCCATAGCCAAAAGCTAAAAGCTAAAAGCTAACAGCCAATCCCAAAAAAATGTATCTTTGCCGTCCCTAAATTTGAATATTAAAACGAACGATATGGAAAACCAAAAATTTGTCATCACCATCAACCGCGAGTCAGGATCCGGCGGAAAGGAGATCGCCAAAAAACTGGGCGAACTGCTCGGCGTGAAAGTCTATGGCAAGGAAATCCTCGCCTCCATCCGCGAAAAATACAACCTCACCCATGAGGAAGTCGAGAAAATCAAGGGCACAAAAGCAAGCTGGTGGGACGACTTCTGCCGATTCTACAAACAGTTCGGCACCACGGCCGCCATCGCCTACGAATCATTCGAGGTCAATTCGCGACAACTCTACTACGAGGAAGCGAAGCTCCTGAAGGATCTCGCCGAACAAGAATCCTGCATCATCGTGGGACGCACCGGCTTCCAAATCTTCAAGGACAACCCCGACGCCATGCGCCTCTTCCTCATCGCCAACCCCGAGCACCGCGTGAAACGGCTGATGGCAAAGCAAGGCGTAAATGAAAAAGAGGCCCGCGAAATCATGGAAAAAACCGACAAGGCCCGCGAGAACTTCACGAAAACCTTCGCCGGCACCTCCCGCTACGACGCCCGCAACTACGACATGGTCATCAACGTCTCCGGCTTCACCACCGACCAGGTGGCGCAGTTCCTCGCGGAGAATGTGAGGAAGAAGTATGACGTATGACGTATGACGTATGACGTGTGACGTATGACTAATGGATGTTAGATATTTGATTTATCTTGTAGTAACGAAGTCCATTTAGTAACTTGAGAACCACCTCAATTCTTTCATTGCATTGATTCAACTGTTCTTCGTTTATGTATTTCAAATCATAAGCTAAAATCAATTGACAATAAACTTCCATCAGTGAGCCTACGGCAATTTCAATGAAATGAACTTGTTCTTTCACAGAATACCTGGCATTGCCTTCTACAATATTAGACGAAACAGAAACGACAGCTCTCCTCATTTGGTCCCCTAAGCCATATCTTTCATACGAAGGAAAGGTGGATTGAATGCGATAAACGAAAGCCACTAATTCTCTGGATTTCTTCCAAACATCAAGATTCTCAAAGGAATAAGTTTTCATAATTACAATTATTTTGTTAAACATCAATTTCCGCAAAAATAATAATTATTTTCAACCCAGCCCAAAAAAAGAAAAAAAAATCACATCACACATCATACATCACACATCATACATCACACATCATACATCACACATCATACATCATACGTCAAACATCATACGTCTCACGTCATACGTCATACGTCTCACGTCATACGTCTCACGTCACACGTCTCACGTCACAAAAAAAAACGTCCGCACAAACCTGCACGGACGTTTCTTTTTACACAAAAATCCCGCAAACTACTCCGCTTTATAGAACGGCATCTTCACGGTGACAGCCTTAAGCAGTCTGTTTCTCACCTTGATGAAGATCTCAGTACCGGATTTTGCGAACTCTTTCTTGATGAGAGCCGTGCCGATGCCCTTGTTCACGGAGGGACCGAATGTACCAGAGCGCACCTCGCCGATGACGTTGCCCTCAGCGTCGCACACCTCATAGCCGTTTCTCGGAATACCGCGGTCAATCAGCTCGAAACCGGCAATTTTGCGGGTCACACCGTTGGCCTTCAGGTCTTCCATGTACTTGCGGTCGATGAAGTCCTTGCCGTCCACGAATTTGGTGATCCAGCCCAGACCAGCCTCGATCGGGGAAATCGTGTCGTCAATCTCGTGACCATACAGGCAGAAGCCCATCTCTAAACGCAAAGTGTCGCGAGCACCCAAACCGATGGGTTTAATGTCGAACTCCGCACCTGCTTGGAACACAGCGTCCCAAATCTTCATGGCATCCTCGTTCTTG
This sequence comes from uncultured Bacteroidales bacterium, assembly GCA_900317715.1. Taxonomy (GTDB): domain Bacteria; phylum Bacteroidota; class Bacteroidia; order Bacteroidales; family WCHB1-69; genus F23-D06. The sequence goes on from ONHS01000075.1 coordinate 6,133, forward strand.
AAGTAGATCTCGCATCCGCCGCTGCCTGTGTAACCAGTCGTGGAAAAGAGGATGTTATCGATACCTGCGAAGGTGATGATTTGGTTGGTGTAGTACTCCATATCAATCACGTTCGCACTGGTCAGTTTCTGCATAGCCTTGAGTGCCAAAGGACCCTGTACGGCCAATTGGGAGATGCTGTCGGAAATGTTCTCGATCTCAGCACCGAAAGCCTTGTTCTGCTCAACCACCCATGCCCAGTCTTTGTCGATGTTAGCGGCATTCACCACCAACAGATAATCCTCATCGTGGAGGTTATAGACGAGCAGGTCATCGACGATACCGCCCTTGCCATTCGGGAAACAGCTGTATTGTACCTTGCCCGGGAACAAGGCAGCCACATCGTTAGTGGTGATGTGTTGCAGCAAAGCCAAGGCCTTAGGGCCCTTCACGGTGAACTCACCCATGTGGGACACGTCGAACACGCCCACCTTGTTTCTCACCTGCAGGTGCTCGTTGGTAATGCTGTCGTACTGGATCGGCATGTAAAAGCCAGCAAATTCTTCCATTTTGGCGCCTAACGCCTCATGTTTCGCTCTGTAAACAGTTTCTTTCATATTGATTTTCTTTATTGTTTGTGACAAAATTTGAACCCGCAAAAATACAAAAATAATTCACAATTCAAGATTCATAATTCATAATTTCGTCACACACCATGCGGCATACATCATTCATCGCGTCATCGTGTCATCGTATCATCGTCATTCATCGACCATCATTCATCGTATCATCATATCATCGTGTCATCGTATCATCGCCATTCATCAACCACCATTCATCCCGCGCCCCTACACCATCCACCATTCCCCTAGGGCTCGCTAGCGCTCACCCCTGGCTACCGAGCTCTTGCCCCTAGCGGGGCTGCTCAAGGAAGTAGTTTAATATATGTGGGAGCTTTCAGCATGAACTGCTAACTACTAACTACTAACTGCTAACTACTAACTGCCAACTACTAACTGCTAACTACTAACTGCTAACTTCACATAGTGAATCGTCTTTCCTTCCGCCAACCACATCTTCTCGTAAAAAGTCTGAACTTCCGTGAGCAACGGGTCAACACCGCCCGCATAGACGTCTGGAATGTTCTCCAGAAGCACCCAGCGTTGTTCTTGCGCGGTTTCGAGAAGGTACTCATACAAGAAGTCGCTGTCGGACTTCAAATGCAAAATACCGCCGTTTGCGGGCCAAATTTGTCGATAGTAATCGTTGACAAAGTGCGGACCCACCAAGCGCTTCCGCTCCTTCTTAATCTGCGGGTCGGGGAAGGTAACCCAGATCTCGTCCACCTCGCCAGGGGCAAAATAATGGCCGATATGGTCAATAGTGATGCGCAAGAACGCCACATTCGACAATTCCTGCTCTATAGCATCCTTGCAGCCGCGCCACAACCGCGCCCCCTTCCGGTCAATACCAATGTAATTACGCTCGGGAAAACGCTTCGACATGGCTATCGTGTATTCTCCCTTGCCACACCCTAACTCCAGCACAATGGGCCGGTCGTTATGGAAATATTCCTCCTTCCAACGACCCCGCAACGGGAACTCCTTCCCTGCCCTATCATATTCCGTGTGCTGAAACAAATTCTCAAACGTCGCGTTCTCCGCGAACCTCGCTAATTTATGCTTCGACATATTTTCAATTTACAATGTACAAAAATCGATCATTTATCATTCATCATTTATCATTCATCACATCTACCGAGCTTCTTGCCCCTAACGGGGCGGCTTAAGGAAATAGTTTGGTATATGGTCTTCGTTCGTAACAACATTCCTATTCCCTACTCCCTATCCCCCTCAACTACTAACTACTAACTACTAACTTCCAATACGCTCCTTCTCGCAACATCAGCTCCTCATGCCGTCCGCTCTCCACAATATTTCCCGCACTCAACACGTAAATACAATCGGCGTTCTGAACGGTGGACAGACGGTGGGCGACGGTGACGACAGTGCAACGCTTGCTGAGCTCCTCCAACGACTGCTGCACCAGACGCTCGCTCTCGGTGTCCATGGCGGAGGTCGCCTCGTCCAAAAGGAGGATCGGGGCTTTGCGCAAAACCGCCCGCGCGATGCTGATGCGCTGACGCTGACCACCCGATAACGCCATTCCGCGATCGCCCACGACATGGTCGAAACCATCGGGCAGCGACGTGATGAAGTCGTAGATGTTCGCCACCTTAGCAGCGGCCACCACCTCCTCCATCGGCACCTCACGACCCAAGGTGATATTATGGTACAGCGTATCATGGAAAAGGATGACATCCTGCGAGACAAGCGCAAAAAGCGACCTATAATCGCCTATCTTATATTGAATGGCCGGAATGCCATCCAAGGCGATAACGCCGCTCTGAGGGTCGTAAAAACGCATCAGAAGGTCCACCAGTGTGCTCTTACCCGAACCGGAGGTCCCTACAAAGGCAACCGAAGAGCCCTTAGGAATGGTCAAACTGACCTCCCGCAACACGGGTTCCTCCTCGTAAGCGAAGGTAACCTGCTGCAAATCAAGACGCTCGCGAAACTCTTGCACTGGAATCGCATCGGGCGCATCCTCCACGGTGTCTTCAATATTCAAGAAATCCTGAATACGCTCCATTGAGGCCTGACCGCGCCGGTAGTCCGCCACCGCGGAAGAGATGTTCTTAATGGGCTCGATAATCTGCGAGAACAAAGCGATGTAGGTGATGAACAACGGCGCCGACAACGACGAACGATCCGACAAAACCAGCAATCCGCCGATCACCAGCACCACCATCACTGCTATCACGCTCAAGAACTCACTCAAAGGCGACGCCAAATAGGTGAGACGAAAAACGGTTAACTGACGTGCGAGAAACTGGCGGTTCAGTTTGTCAAACTTCTCGTGAGAAGCTTTCTGAGCATTAAATCCATAAATCACCCGCAAGCCGGACAAGGTCTCCTCCACATGTGAAAGCAGCACGCCCAAACGCTGACGATAGGTCTTGGAAGAGCGGCGCAAAGCGTGCGAAAGGAAACCAATGAGCAGAAAAGAAGCCGGAATCAACAACAAAGACCAAAGAGTGAGCTGATAATCAATGTAGAAGAGGAACAACAGATAACAAATCAACGCGATAGGCGCAGTCAACAGCTGCTGATAAGCTGTCAAGATAGTGTATTCCACATCCTGCGTGTCATTCACCGCGCGCGTCACCGCATCGCCACGATTCTCCTTATTGAAATAGCCCAACGGCAGCGCAATCATCTTATCATACAACTTATTACGAAGTCGATAGAGAAAATCGCTGCGCACATGCGCCATTACCCATTGCGAACCATACGAAGCGAGGTTGCGGAACAACAACAGCACCGCAGCAAACAGCACCACAATCGCGAACGCCCCCTGAATCTTCTCCAAAGAAAAGAACCGCGACAGGCTTTGCACCACATACGCCGACAACGGACTCACCCCCTGCAAATTCCCATAGAACAGCAACCGCAAAAACGGCTCAATCATCAGGAACATGAAGATCGTAAGCGCCAAATACAGCATGTTCAGCAAAAACACGCCCGTGATACGCGCCGGATACCTTCGGAAAATGTGCGTTTTCATTTTTTACATTGTTAGTTGTTTGACGTTTGACGTTGGACGTTGGACGTAAGACGTTTGACGTTTGACGTTGGACGTTGGACGTAAGACGTTTGACGTTGGACGTTTGACGTTGGACGTTTGAAAAAGACACATATCACACGTCACACGTCACACGTCACACGTCATAAGTCACACGTCACACGTCATAAGTCACACGTCACACGTCACACGTCATAAGTCACACGTCACACGTCATAAGTCACACGTCAAAAAAAGGGAGTTGCCGCTCGCGCAACAACTCCCTTGCTATTTAGTTTATACTATTTTTAGCGTGCGACAGTAACGATAACTTTCTTCGTCAGGACAGCGTCGTTGGTACGAACCGTCAAGATGTATGAACCCACAGAGAGGTTGTTAACACCGAATTCGAAGTAGAAGTTAGCATTGTCAATGTAGATGTTACCATTGTACACTTGCTTACCGTTCAGGTTGGTCAAAGTAACAGTAGCGTTACCATCCATGTTGTGAACGCGAGCCTTCAAAGTGGTCTCGGTAGCAGGTGCCGGGTTCGGCCAGACTTCCATGTCAGGAACAACAGTCTCGTCAACACTCAATTCAGGAGCAAGTTCAGGAGCATTGTTCGGGTTCACGACAGTCGGTTCGAGAACGTCTTCACCAGTAACGTCGATGGTAATGGAGTCCATAGCCAACAGGGTAATGATAGCATCGTTAGCGTTAGCGTTAGAACCACCGATGTACTTCATTTCAGTAGTACCATCCTCATTGGTATGAGTGTACGGGTGATAGAACTTGTTAGGATTGCTGGTAGCATAGAGTCTGAAGACAATCTTGTATTCACCTTGTCTGCGGAATCCAGAAATCTCTTGAGTCACAGGACGACCAGCGAGATAGTGCATCCACAAGTCATCATAGACGTTAGAGTTGCTGAAGCCCATATTGGTGTTCGGATAGTGGTTACCACCGTACTCATTCAGGTTGACATAGATTGAAGGATCACCGATTGCGTAGTTGTAGTAAGAAATGTTGTTCTTAGCAGTGTGATCGTTAGCTTCCCAGAAGATCTGGTTGGAAGTCACCCAAAGAGGAGATTGACCATGATAGTTGTAAGTTGAAGGAATCAAATACCAGTCATCAATAGAGTCGTTAGAGATCAAACGATCATTGAAGTAGATATCGTATTCAACATACACAAGAGTATCCGGGTTGTAACATTCGTTGTTCACCATCCAGACATACTTCATACCATTACCGGTGGTAGCAGTGAAGTGGTGAGTTTCGTCAGCAGGATCGTAAACGCCACCGTTGATGTTAGGAGTAGCATTAGCCATACCTGTTGAATCGAAGAAGACGAACTGAGGCATTGCAGTCAC
>ONHS01000093.1 GCA_900317715.1 uncultured Bacteroidales bacterium
CGACGAACAACGCCTTCGCGAATGGCTCGAACCTCGTCGCAAAACGATGCCCCGCACGATGCTGCGGTACGCGATCGAGAAATTTCCGGAGGAGGAGAGAAAGAGGATGATGGGGCGATGATGCGATGATACGATGATGCGATGATGCGATGATACGATGATACGATGAAAAACGATGAATAATCGTAGGGGCGTATCGCATACGCCCTACTTTGTGTACGCCCAATTTTGCATACGCCCACGAAAATTCACATCCCGTAATATTCCTCGAATTTTTGTTTCAATAGGTTTTCATCGTCAATGATTTGGCGAAGGGCCTCCAACCGTTCGGCATTCGGGGAGTGCTCGAACCAGAGGTGGAGGTAGCCGCCGCGTCCGTATTTCTCGCGCAGATGCTGTACCATCCGCTCGTAATGGGCCTCGGCCACGATGCGTCCGTAGAGACTGCGCGGCGTGTGGTCGGAGGAGGCGCGATGGTCCTCCACGGCTTCCGCCATCGTCTGCAGTTGGCTTTCCGAGAACCACTTCCGCAATTCATTGTCGGCGAGCAGCATCCGTGCCGACACCTCGTGGTGTCGCTCCCGACCTTCGCACAGCCCGATGTCGTGGTAGGCAGCGATGACATACACCATGTCCGCATCCACGTCCATCTGCGCCGCCAATGCCATGCTCTGCTCAATCACCATCCGCACATGATCCCGCCGGTGCGCCTTGTCGAACCGGTCATACAACGGGATAATGTTCCGCTCAACGTACTCTTGTATTTCAGGATTCACAATAATTGCCAAATGTTTTATTAGGAACACGAATTACCACAAATGAACCATGAATTATCATAAATATTCATCATTCATCATTCATCATTTTGCATTCTACATTCTTCATTCTACATTCCGAACCGAACTGGCCACCACCTCCGCAATATCCTTCACATTCGCCTCGGTACCGTGCTTGAACGCCTTCTTGCACATCGGGCAGGCGGTGACCACCACGTCGGGGTTCGGCTCGGTGAGGATTTGCAGGGACTTGTCGCGGAGCTTCGTCTGCTGATCGAGCGAGAGTACCGTGTTGCCCAGGTTCATGCCGCAACAGACACTGTTCTCCTTTTCGGCGGAAATCTGCTTGAGCTGTCCAATCGCCTTCAGCACTTCGCGGGGCTGCTCGTAGATGCCCGTACCGCGTCCCAAATCACAAGGATCGTGGTAGGTGAACGTCGTATCGGACTTGTTCACAGAGAGTTTCCCTGAATGAATCAGCATGTCAATATACTCAGTGTGGTGATAGACAGGGATCGGAAGGTGATATTCGTGTTTGAAGGTGTTGTAGCAGATAGGGCAGGAGGTGATGAGCGCGGTGGCGTTGCAGGAGGAGATGAGCTCGCTGACCTTGCGGCGCAAGTCGGCGGCCTGCTTGTTGAAACCCTGCTGCATCAGCGGACGACCGCAGCAGATGGCCCGGTCGCCGTCCAAATGCCAGTATTTCACGCCGGCGGCCTCAAAAATAGCCTTCATAGACTCGGAAATGGTCGGGGTGAGCTGCGTCATGCAGCCGCCGAAGTAGGCCACGCGCCCGATAGCGTTAAACCCCTTGACCGGGTCGAGATAGCGGTAGTTGTCGGCCATGTCGGTGTCGCCCTTGTCACGCGAGATGCGACGGATGCTCATCAGGTCGATATCGACGGGACAGTCTTCGGCGCATTGATGGCACATCAGACAGTTCTTGCCGGCGGCGAGGATGTCCTGATGATGTTCCAAGTTACGGAGGTTACGCAGCAGATAAACGCTCTGCACATCATTGATATCCAGGGTGTTGTATAACGGACAACGATCGATGCACATGCCGCAGCGCGAGCAGGCGCTGAGCTCGAACTTGGTGTAGCCAGTCATCTTGACGCTGTCGCGAAGCCCTAACTTGCGGAAGTAGATGAGGAAGACCTCCGTGAAGATGTGCATGTAGCGGGTGAAAGGCAACATCAGGAAGAAGATGCAGAGGGCGAGAGAGTAGAGTGACCAAAGCGGCAGTTCGAGCGCTTGTGCCACGGGACGGCTGAAGAGGTCGCCGAGGGTCTGGGTCAAAAAGCCGCCATTGGCGTATAGTCGTGCTGTAACAGACTCACTCAGAAGACGTAACGGAAAGATGGACCATAAGGCTACTTTCACGGTCGTGTCCATGACGGTGTGCTTCGTGGTGCGCTTCATGCCGAGGATGCGGGAGTGAATCTTCTTGACGAATGCCAAAAAGATGCCCGAGAGGACGTAGAGTAACAGCAAGTCCATGAGTTGCGTGAAGAAGACTTCGGTGCCGTTGATGGGCGGATTGTGATGGAAGAAGCGGTAAAAGATGGCACACCAGAAGTGGAACGGCCCCTTGATCCCGATGCGGCTCTCGATGGCACCCACCACGATGAGCAGGAACCAGCCGAAGGCGATGCTGCGGTGCATATAGCCTAACCGCCAGTTTTTCTTGGTAATGCGCAGGTGCAGCAGACATTCGTTGAACATCTCCTTGATAGCGGGGAAAATCCGCGTGGAGAACATATTCTTCTTGATGAGTTTCTGCTGTTTGCGGTCAAATTGCTTGATCCAGCGAACGTATTTGTAACCGCAGATGATGAAAAGCCCAATGGTTCCTAAAACGAACGGGACTACGAAAGGATGGAAGTTTGCCATAGTTTAGAAAGTTTCGTTAGAGGGGGTTAACAATTGTCGCATATTGATGATCAAGGAGCGCAGGTTCACGCCGCGCGGGCACACGAGCGTGCATTTCCCGCACAACATGCACTTGCGCAACTCCTCCGCGAGCTTGTCGTACTGCCCGCGACGGAAGGTGTTGTGCACCTTGCGGATGTCGAAGTCCGTGAACTGGCGTGCCGAGCAGGTGGCCGTGCAGCCGCCGCACCCGATGCACAAACGGTAGGAAGGAACCTCCTCCAGCAGTTTGTTTACTTTGCGCAGGTCCGCCTGACTCAGGTTAAACGAGCGCGTTTTCTTTATTGTGAATCCGAAATTTGCCATATTACTGGTTTATGGTTTATAGTTTATAGTTTGTAATCCCTACACTGCACTCCTTCGTCGTTTGTATGGGGTTAATTGCACTTCGTGCGTGTTGCCTCTCCGAGGCTGCTTAAGGAATTATATTCATCATTTATCATTTATCATTCTTCATTCTTCATTGTCCGACAGCATTTTCTCCCTTTCGTCCTCGGTGACAAATTGGTTGCCGAAGAATTCGTTGATGATGATGCGAAGCAGCGTGTAGGCGGGTACCGCGAAAATCATCGCGATGACACCGCCGAGATAGCCAGCCGCGAGGATGACGATGAAGATCTCGAGCGGGTGGGAGTGGGTCTGTCGCCCGTAAATGTAAGGTTGCAAAATAAAGTCATCCACTAACTTGGCCACCCCGAAGGCCGCCGCAATCTTGATGACGTTGGCCCAAATCAACGATACTTCCGGGTCGATAGGCATTAAAGCGGTGATTCCGATGATTTCACTGAGCAGCAGGGCTATCAGTGTGCCGACGTAAGGGATGATGTTCAAGAGTCCTCCAATAGCGCCGATCAACAGTGCATTGGGAACTCCAAAAATAAAGCATACTAAAAATTCGAGGAAACCGACAATGAACATCTCCAGCATCACCCCGCGGAAATAGGCGGAAATCTGCTTGCCAGTGGCTCCTACAATGTTGTCGAAATTCTCGTGATATTTGTTAGGCAGCCAACTGCGCACCATCTTGAAGATGATTTTGTGGTCTTTCAACGAGAAGAAGGTGATGAAAAGAATGGAGAAGATGGCTACGAACAGGGTCTTGATGACGCTTGCCGTGCCGCTCATGATGTTCGTCATGTTGATTCTCTGCATGATATCGGCCCACTCGGGAAGCACGAAATCGGAAAGATGCTGCCGACGGGTCAAGATGCCCAGCTTGCGCAGCGGTTTGTCGAACTGGTTCAGCCATTTCTCGACACTGTCACCCATGGAGGCGATGTCGAGCGTGGTTAGGAATTTAAATTCGTTCACGAGGGCCGGAATCAGAAGATAAAACAGCGCACCGATGATTAAAATGATGATAATCAGCGTGATGGCAGCGGCCAAACTGGTGGGGAACTGCCATTTCCCGATATGGATTTTCGTGAGTGCATGTACCAGCGGGGATCCCAATTGCGACAAAACGAAGGCAATAAAAATAAAGATCAGGATGTCCGAAAAAAACCACCCGAGGAAGGCAATGATAGCCAGACCAATGATGAGTGCAATAATGCTTTTACTGTTGTCCATTATTCTTCTTTTTTCTTCTTTTTGAGTCCTTTTTCTCCTTATTACGAATGACGACTTTGTCAAAATCCTGTTTATAAGCCAAAGCGACACCAGCCGTGTAAATGTTCGGGTTCTCGTAGAGGTAGTATGTACGGTCGTGGTCGCCGATGTAGGTGTAAGCCTTCAGCTTCCAAGTGCCGGTCTGGTTGATGCTGTATTCCACGGTGAGGTCGCCATAGATGTTGTTGGTCGCGGACTTGTAGTTCTTGTCGTCGTAGTAGCCGATACTGGTGGACATGGTGACGCGGTCTTTCAGCAGGTTGGCGTTGGCTTTGAAACCATATTCCGCGGAGCTGCTTTCCGTAGCCTGGTTGTAAGTGATGCCGAAGGAGGCTTTCTTGCTGTCAATTACGTTGCTTAACAGATTGTTCACCATACTGCTCAACAGACCGAATCCACTTAATCCGGAACCAGTGCCGCCAAACAAATTCTCGGGCATAAAGCTGTTGGTGACCAAGAAATAGGCGAATTGTTTGGTCATGTTTTCGGTGTTTTGCGTGTCAATGGCGGTGTAGAAAAGGTTGCGCACTTCTGAGGAACTGTTTGGCAGCTCGAAGCTGAAGGTGGGTTCGATACGTTGCATCAGGGGTCCGTTCAGATGCAAGATGGCATTAACGTCCACAGTGCCAGTAAGATATTCGGCGGGGATGATGTTCGCTAAGGAGGTCTTCGAAGACTTGTAGGCCGTCAAGTTGACCGTCATGTTGGCCAACGGACCGTCGAAGACGATGCTGCCACCCGGGTTCAACGTGAATTTGGAATTCACGGCGTTGAGGAGCGACAGCTTGAAATCGCCAGAGTGGAGGGAAAGATTTCCGTAAAGGTTGAGTTCTTTGTCGTCATATAACAACCGGAAACGTCCGTCGGCGCGGGCATCTGCGGTGCCGCCAAGCGATTCCAAAATGAGTACGATGTCGGCATCATTGGTGACATCGAAGGTGAAGTCGAAGGTCAGATCCATGGGTGATTCATTGATGACTTCCTCTTGGACGAGGGTGCTGTCCGTTTTGGGACGTGCCTGGAAATGAATCATGTTCGTCTCTGTCGCGGAGTTGGTGGAACTGACTTGCAAATAGATTCTCGAGCCGCTCAGCGTCTTGATGTTCGGCCCTACAAAGGAGAGATGGTCGGTGTTGCCGAAAATGCGGACGTCCCCTTGTACGATGCCCGTGCCATAGAACAGGGCGTTGGGGGTGTGCGGCAAGTCCAATACTTGCAGCCGGTTGGTGTTGATGTTCAACTCGATCTGCATGTTTTTGAACATCTCATGGAAAATGTTGCCGGAAAGTGTGCCGACATTGCCGTTTTTATCCTTCATTACCATGTTGTTGAACGTGATACCTTCTTGGGAGAATAAAATATCTTGGTCAACGATGGTATAACGAGTTCCCAAAGCGGTTATTCCCATTTGGGCCTCTTCCACATGGGCAACGCCGTCAATGTAAGAGGTGTCAGGCGAAATGCGGATGGCCAAATCGCCCGTAGCCTTGCCGGCAAAATAGTCGCAGAAACTGGATAAGAACGGCTTTAAGAAACCGACTTCCAAAGAATGGAAATTCGCTTTTGCTGCGAAATTCTTGTTTTTGAAGGAACCGCTGACATCCGCGATTTTTTGCTCTTCCGCGTTGAAATCCCGGATAGAGTAGTGGGTGAGATAGTCATAATTGAGTGCGGTGTCTTTGTTGTTGAAAATTCCTCCAGTGAAACGCACGGTGTTGTCGTTGCCGAGCCCTGCCATCAGGAAAAGGTCGCCCAAACGCGCGTCACCCATGGTCAGCTCGTCCGTAATGGCCTTCCCGTAAATGAATTTTTGATGGTTTCGGTTCACCAGATTCAAGTCCGCAGAGAGCCGTCCGCCAAATTGCAACGATTCTTTCAACAGAGGGTTGATAAGGGAAATGTCCACGCTTTTGGCGGCGACGGAAAGACGACTGGAGTCTTTTGTGTCGTAAGTGCCGTTGACAGCAAGAGAACTGCTTTGGGTGGAAAACACCAGATTGTCAATCTGATATCGGTGTGGCATGATGATAATGGCATTCTGGTCGTTGAAATGGCATTCGTAATCTTTCAAGAAAATCCGTGAGGGCTGAAGCTGTATGGTAATGCCCTCTTTCTTAGACAGATTGGCCGAACCTTGCAAATTGGAAATGTTTCCTTCTGAATTGAAATTGTTGTGCCAGGAGAGGTCGTAGTGGATGATGTCGTTAGCACTGTTGGCTGCGAGATTCACTTGGTCGAACAGCAGCCTGCTTTGGCCGACATGCACCAACACCGAGTCGCCGCTCAACTGCAAATCCAAGGTTTTGGCATCGGCGGTGGAACCACTCAATTGGAAATGATGCAGCCTCACCTTGTTACGAAGAACAAATAGCGGTAAGTCAACCTCCACTTTGTCGGATTCGTGGTCGGAACGGATATCCAAATTGATGGTGGAATTGGGTGCGATGAACAAATCCGGAGTCAACAACTTGGTGACGGTACGGGTATGATAAGTGCTGATATTGAGCTTGATATAAGCCGCCTCGGCCAACGCGTTGTCTTTGTTGTTACTGCTTTTGGATAAGCTTTTCTTGGAAATGGGAATCAGGGATGGGAAAAGGTTGTGCGCCATGTTTTGCAAAGAATCCACTACAGAAAGAATCGAGTAGTTGGATTCTACATTGGCGTTGGCAATATTGGAAGAGAGAATGTACTTGTGGTATCGGTCTTGGTTGATGGCGGTAAGGCGCAGACGTTCATTGGTGATACTGTCTTCTTTATAGTTGATTTTCAGGTTGTCGCAGGCAATATAGCCGTTGACATTGTCCAGATTGGTGCCGTGGGAGATGATTTGGAAGTTGTCGAAACTCATTTTGATGGCGGGGTCGCGCTGCAACAGGGCAATGACTTTGTCAAATCCCTTGGCCGTGGCGGAATCCACACGCGGCATCATCTTGCCGATATTGCCAGCGGCGAGTTGCTGGAGGCTGATGTTCCCTTGCAGGTAAGGCTCGCTCTGCCGCGTGTCGAGTTGCGCGATGGCCTCGCATTGCAAATTGGGGTCTTGGGAGACAAGCTTCGCATTATAGAACCCCTCTTGGCATTCCCCCTCTATATGTACGTTCTGCAGGGGATAACCCATGATGGGGAACCGATTCACCTGCCCAGTGAGGCGCGCGTCCAAAGTCTTGAAGTTGTTCGCGTTGTATCCCGTGGAGGCGGTTTTGCCTTCGAAAGATACCTTGAAAGAGGATTTTCCCTGCATCTTGGACTGATTCAGCAGCTTCGCGATACGGATGTCAGGGGTCTCTATGTCGCCCTTGAAAGCGAGACGACCGCCTGCGGTACTGGTCTGGATGTTCGTCGTGACAGAACCAAGGGCGGTGCTGGCCCACAGATGCGTGTCAAAGTCGTCAATCGTTCCTTTGAAAGTGCCTGACAACATCGCATACCCCACTTTGTTGACCAACGCGATGGAGGGAATCGTCTTGCCTCCTGGAAGCGTGAATGTCTCAAGATCAGGCAGATATACAAAGGAAGAATCTAAGTCAACGTCGAAGTCGGCCTGGGTGAAGTGGATGACATCCCGAATGGCGATGTCGCCTTGCAACACACTACGGGCATTCCATCCCGCCTTGATGTTCTGAAGGTAGAAGTCGGTGACTACCCCTTCTACCGTGTCCGCTTCGATTTGGAACACTTCGTCCATGCCACGGATAGCCGGAGCGAACCCCGCGATGTCGGACATTGCCAAAGTGGAAGGGCGGATGCTGGACTTAATGTACACCGAATCAAGGAATTCAGCGTAGTCTGTCCAGTAGTCGTAGAGAAAGCACAAATCCATGTCCAAATCGCTTTGTGCTGTCTTCAGCTTCATGTTGTTGATGGTGAGGGTGGTGTCAGAAATGCGGAAGTCGCCGGCGAGATTGTCAAGATGGAAGCCACCGTATTGGTCGAATGACAACTTTTTGAATGTCATGGAAATGTCGTCGTTGACGAGGTAAAAGTCCTTGGCGTTGAGATTAATGTCTGCCAGCTCAAGAAATGCGTAGTCAATGCCGGGGTGACCTGCGGTGTCGAAAACCACCCGTTCATTGTCGTTGATGAGTACAAAACGCCCATGAACAATGTCCACCGTGTTGGAGGTGAGGATAAAAACGCCCTTATGGTCGCTGGAAGAAGCTATGTTGTGTGACCATTTCGCGATGTTGATGGTGTCCTCGCCCTTGTAGATGCGCAGGACAATGTCCGGTTGGTCGAATACCACATCGCCGAGACCGAGGGTGAACGCTTGTTTGAAGCTGAGTTTGCGCAAACGGGCTTTCACCTTGACAGAATAGATCATGTTCTCTTGGTGGTGATCCTTGATGGCCACCTCCTTTGCCACAACCTTCAGGGTAGGGGTGATACGTATCTTCCCGATGGAGATTTCCGTGCCCCACTTTTGTGTTAAGGCATCCGTAACTTTGTGGACCACAAAGTTTTGTACAGGAGGAACAAGCAGCAAGCCCACCACGAGCAGGTCTAGCGCGAGCAGCACGCCGACGATCCACGCCACGACTTTGAGAGCTATTTTTATGCCGCTTCTTCCCATTTTAATACATTATTATTTTAAAGCGGCAAAGATACTATTTTTTTTGGCTGTTGGCCTTTTGCAATTTGCTTTTGGCCAACAGCTAACAGCCAATAGCCAAGAGCCCAAAGCCAATAGTCTATGTCATAGTCATTTGTCTAAGTACAAACGTCACCGTACTACTGTCACGTTGCCGGTTACGGTGCGAGCGGGTTCCCCGCGGGTTTTGTAGGTCACCACGTACGCATATACGCCCGAGGGCGCGTTGGCGCCGTCCCAGCCGAAGGTTTTCTC
>ONHS01000080.1 GCA_900317715.1 uncultured Bacteroidales bacterium
CAGTCCCGGGGTGAGGTAGGATTCCCCATCCATGATCCATTCGATGGTCACCGAGTCGGGGTTGTGCTCCACCATCAGGTCGAGCAAATCGCCGAGACAGCGATAGACGGTGTCGTAGTTGATAGCACTAAGACTGGAATGAGGAATCGGCAGAGACATAAAATCGAAGCCGGAAGTGCCATGCATATAATACGCTACTTTCATAATGTCTCCCCATATAGTGTTGGAAGGCAAATAGGAATATCCGATCTCATCAATATAAGCTGAAAAACCATAAGGATTTTCTATGGTGATATAATCTGGAAAGGTATCCATATTTTCCCAATTCCACTGAGCGGAATAATATTCCCCATTAGTTTCCGGAAATGGGTCGAAGGCTGAGGAGGGAACAAGCGTTCCGTTCAGATAAGTGCTGCCAACACCGTCGGCGTGTACATAGACTGTTAAGATAGTGTATGTGGTGTCCAAAAGGAAGGATGGAAGATGATAGGTGTTTTTAGAGATAGGCCAGGACCAGTAGGTCACCATTAGTTCTGCCGGTTTTTCATAGGGATTGTCGATGCCTCCGTCCGAAATCCAGATACCATCGTGTAAGAAACCATGCGAGTCCAATGGTATATTTGAAAACACCTTGTTGGTCAAATATCTCGCAACCTCTCCGGGTTCCTGTTGGTACCGAATGTATGCGTACGGTACGGAGTCTTCCGCATAACAGGATGCTTCTGGATACGGAGGAAACGGATAATAATCGTGAAAAGGAGGGTGGTAAACCGCAATATGATTCAATACTGCATAAGGATAGGCTGTGTATGGCAAAGTGTTGGTAAATGAATAGGCTTCCATACCAAAATTGATTTTTCCAGGCACTCTGAATAAAAAATCATGACCTTTAAAACAATATTGGTGATACAGACTTTCTTCACTAAAGCGAAGATTTCCTTTATAAACGATGATTTTTTTACAGTTCGTGGTAATATCGCATCCATTTCTCGAATAATAAACTTCGCCTTGATTCAATGTGACAGTGCCATTCCCCAGATATAATTGCGTGTTGTCTTCCATCGCAACTACAAATATAGGATAAGAGGAAATCCAAGAGTTATTATAGTGGGTGGGATACATATCCTTAGGACATAAGGCTCTCTTGAACGAACAACTTCTGTATCCTTCTTCTTCAATGGAATAAGGTAAATTGGGCTGGTAGGAGCTATTATATGTCTGCACCCATACTTGCACTTTTTGGGTGGTACGAATCACGATGGTTCCTCCTTGCAATACAGAAGAAGGAGACCCTGCAGCAACAAAATCCGCATAGTTAAATGGAAATGTTATCATTTCTTCAGGAAACATGACTTTTGTCATCACACCGGGTTGAACCTCAAAATCAACATGGTAGGAAGAATATGGGTTTTCAACATATCCTGTGCAATAGGTTTGTCCCAACACATAGATGACAGCACTGTCCAAGGACTGGTTAGGAAAAGAATACATGTTTTGACACCCTAAAAAACTATCAGTAAACCAGAACTCCTTACCCTCGTTCTGGGCGGAAAGTCTCCCGCACAAAACAATGCACAAAAGTAGCAGGAAAGTTGGTCGCAACAGTTTCATAAGGTGACGTTTGTTTATTATGCGGCAAAGATAGTATTTTTTTGGTTTGAAGGGGAAGCGAGGGTCGAGGGTCGAGGGTCGAGGGTCGCAAATCGAATATAGTACCGCGCGCCACGCAAATCACAAACCACAAGCCGCAAATCGCAAATCCCACATCCCACATCCCACGTCATACGTCGCACGTCACACGTCACACGTCACACGTCAAAAAACAAATTCCGCCGTATCAAAAAAAATGGTATCTTTGCGGGTTCTTAAAATGGACAAATGTTTTCTCATTAAATATCAAAAATATGGTAGAAAAAATTACATCCAGCCAGCAGGCTATGGACATGGAAGCTCGCTATGGCGCGCACAATTATCATCCCCTGGGCGTGGTTATCGCACGTGGTAAAGGTCCCTTCGTGTGGGACGTGGAAGGCAAAAAATACTTCGACTTCCTCTCCGCTTACTCTGCAGTGAACCAAGGTCACTGCCACCCGAAAATCATCGGCGCGATGATCGACCAAGCTCAAAAGGTGACCCTCACCTCCCGCGCATTCTACAACGATTGCCTGGGACCGTTCGAGAAATACGTCACCGAGACCTTCGGCTATGACAAGGTTCTCCCCATGAACTCTGGTGCCGAGGCTGACGAGACGGCTCTGAAACTCTGCCGCCGTTGGGGTTACGACAAGAAAGGTCTTCCTGAAAACCAGGCTAAGATCATCGTGTGCGAAGGCAACTTCCACGGCCGTACCATCACTATCGTCTCCCTCTCCAACGATCCTGATTCCTACGCAGGCTTCGGTCCTTTCACCCCTGGCTTCATCCGCATCCCTTACAATGATGTTGATGCTTTGGCAAAGGCTTTGGAAGATCCCATGGTTTGCGGTTTCCTCGTGGAACCCATCCAAGGAGAGGCGGGTGTCTATGTCCCCGATGAAGGCTATTTGAAGAAATGTTACGACCTCTGTAAGGCGCACAACGTGCTCTTTATCGCCGACGAGGTGCAAACGGGTATCGCTCGTACGGGTAAGATGCTCGCATGCGACCACGAAGGTGTCCGTCCCGACATTTTGGTGCTCGGTAAGGCGCTCTCCGGCGGCACAATGCCTGTTTCCGCAGTGTTGGCTGACGACGACATCATGCTGAACATCAAACCCGGTGAACACGGTTCCACTTTCGGTGGCAACCCCGTTGCTGCTCGCGTGGGTATCGCTGCTCTCGAAGTGGTGAAGGAAGAAAAACTCGCTGAACGCGCTGAATACCTCGGCAAGATTTTCCGCGAAGAGATGGGCAAGGTGAACAGCCCGATGATCAAGCAAATCCGCGGTAAAGGCTTGCTCAACGCCATCATCATCCAACCCACCAACGGAAAAGAGGCTTGGGACGTATGCGAGAAAATGCGCGACCTCGGCGTGTTGGCAAAACCGACCCACCAACACATCATCCGTTTCGCTCCTCCATTGGTCATCACCGAAGAGGAACTTCGCGAAGCTATCGCCCTCATCAAGGAAGCTATCCTCTCTTTCGAATAAGAAATCTTTGGATGTTTTACAAAAAAAAACGGAGTCCTTTAGGATTCCGTTTTTTTTTAATTATGCATTATTAATTATGCATTATGCATTATGAATTATGAATTATCTCAACATATCTCCTAATTCTTCCGCCGAAAAACAAACATTGATGACATCCGACTTCTTCGGCTTCTTGATTTTCTTTTTCCCGGAAGCTGGGACAGCTCGAACATAACGGTAGCACATCCCATAGCCGGAACGGTAGCACATCAACATTTGGTAGGAGACCTGTGAATCTCCGGAAAGCAGTCGCTCGCGAACACTCCATTCCACTAAAGATTGATCCTTCTTTATCATGTCAAACTGACTCAAGACACTGTGATGAAACACCAAGTTTCCATCCTCAATACTCAAGGAATCTACACGGGTCATGAAGTCGAGCAACATTGGGAGTCTCTCGTTGATGTTCGCGATATAGGCGTTTAATGCGAAACGCGCTCTTTCTCTTTCGGAAAGCGTGTCTCCGTGAACGATCGACCACATCTCTTGAGGTGTGATAAAAATGGTGACAGTGCTGTCCTTTTGGGACAAATGGAAATGAAGGATTAACCCGCCTTCTACTTCGGTCAGGTCGGTGAATAGTGTCGTTTCCGATGCACTGAATCTTAGCTGTTTTTTGATTTCTTGCTTGATGATTGCGGTGTCGCTCGATAGCTGACAAGATGGATTGAGGTGGCAGTAATAATTCAGATTCTGATAATCATACGCCATGCTGTCAACCACGTTACAGCCTGACACTAAGGGGCACAACACACGGTTGTATTCGACGACATCTCTGGCATATTTGTCGAGCTTCAGCTGTTCCTCAATCTTGTCCGAAGTGATTTCGTCAGCAGGTATCGCAATCAATTTGGCGTTCCGAATTTCATCCGTTGAAATTTCAAGATTTAACGCCTTGTGGGTACTATCTTCAATATAGAGTATTTTGTACCCTTTTAAGTGCTGATAAAGGTTTTCCAGGGAGACAAGAACTGTGTCGTCCATGATGTAGGGCCGCTCCAACATATTCTCAAGATTCTGTCTTATGGTGACACAATAGAAATTTTTGAATGACGTGAATTCTGAAGGATTCATGTTGAAATTCAGAATGGCTTTGTTTAAAAGAAGGAGAATCTCTATGAATCCGTCGCGGTAATCCACTTTCGCAGAACGGTATAGTTCAGGATTTGTCTCCACCGAACCTTCCCAGTCCTCTTTGTTTATTTGCACAAATTCATTTTGTATGAAAGCCTCCATCTGCTCATCTGTGGCCTCGGAGATTTTGGAGACTTGAAGTAAAAAATCTTGGAGCGTCGAGTTTGAAAAGAAAATATGGAAACTGTCGGTGCGGGCGATGTTCTCATAAGCAGCCAAAAAATGGTAACCGGCATCGGCCATATCATCCGCCAGATAGTTGCCTTCTGTAAACAGCAAGGTCTCTTTCCAGAATAGAATCAAATTGTCTAGATCCTCCTCTACATACGAGTAGGCCGTGTCGAGGACTGTGGTGTGGAAAACAACCGTGTCGCCGCTTAGCCATACGCTGTCGATGCTTAGGGGATTGTCTTCGGTTACCGTTTTTGAGCAGTCGTATTTGTTTTGGAACCAAAGACTCATGAACACGTCGTGGCGGGCCATCCAAGTCAAAGAGTCTTGATATTCGGGCTTTTTCCGGTCAGCCCAGATTTGCTTGAATTCTTCGGGCGTGTATGCTATGGAAAAGGAACGGTGGGAGCTGTCGAGAGTCATGTCAATGACGAATCCACCGTCCATTTTCAACAACTTTTCGTACAGGCCTTTACATGCATGTATTTCGAATCGATACCGGAACACATCTGCGAAATACTGCTTCAGTTCCTCGTCGCTACGGTCGAACATATAATCATCTTTCATCGTAAGGACTTCGTGCAGATAGTTGGGCTGGTAGAAAAAACTATCGACAACGCACCCTTGCAATTCCAAAGGACAGATTTGTTTCGAAACTTTTGTTACATCCTTGGCATATCCCTCCTTTGTGAGAGTCTGCGCCTCCACTGCAACAGTGACAAGTAAGAGCAAAACGAAGAAACTGCCCCGCAATGCCCCCACGCCCAAGACAAAACGTTGCGAGTCTCCGGCATTCCCCAAAGAATATGCACTCCAATTATGCATTATGCATTATGAATTATGAATTATGAATTAGAAAGAAGTCGTTACCGACAAACCGCAACCATACGATGCGGGTACCGCGCGGCAGACACCGCCCACGCAGAGGATGCCCTCCTTGGTCTTGCCGAAGTTCAAGGCGATGCGCGTGGTGTTCCACACGTAGGCGCAGGAGATGTTGTAGTAGTGGGTCTTGTGGTCGGGCAGCGGGTTGCCGTAGTTCCAGTCATCGCCGACAGAGAAGAACCAGTTCGGACTGATGGAATACTCTAACATGGCATAGATGCTGCTGCCGTCGTCGTCCTTCGTGTAAAGATGCTGTAACTCAAGACGCAAGGCGTGCTTTGGCGTGATCTTATAGGAAAGATCCGAAGCGACCAAATGACCGCGCATCATGCCTTCGTGTCCTTGCAGAATCTCCAAATTGTAGGTGATGTAGTTGTAAGCCAAAATCCATTTCCATCTTTTGTCGTTAAAACGGTGACTGATCTCTAACCCGATGTCTTGGTAGAGCAAATCAGGACCGAATTTGAAGAAGGAGGAGGTATAACCCATGGTGCCGGTGGGCGTGCCGAGATCAATGGCCTCTTGTACAGGTATTTGCTCAATATCGTGGAAACGGGAGTAGTTGAAGGTCAGGTCGGTGCCGTACTTGCCGCCGAGCACACTCTTCTTGGGAATCTGATAGTTGATCTGCAATTGTGCACCGATTTGGCCATTACACTGGCTGGCGTAGCTGTAGTCGCCAATCAACTGGTAGGAATACTGACGGTTAATGGCAGGAATGCAGTTGATCATCAGTTCTGAATTGTAGTAGGCCCAGCGTTGGGAACGGAATTCCATGTTGTCGGCCCGGATGAAGGAGGCCGCAATGCCAAAGCCTTTCATGGAGTATGTGGCAGAGAGGAAAAGCGCATTACCCGGTTTGTAAATGAAATCGTTGGTGATGTTCGGGTCGTTTATCTTGTGGGCATATTCAGCATCGAGACGGAAGCCTTCGTATCCGAAAGTGGCGCGGGCTGCCCATGTGGCCACGTTTTCCGGTATCTTGTCTTGAGGAATAACCGCTGTGCTATATTCGCCTGTGCTGTCTGTGATCGCGTAATAGATGTCCTGGTCGGAGAGTTCGTATTTGCTCACGAAATTGGCACCCACATGCGCGGTAAACCCTTTTTCCTGGATGATAGGGAATATTTCGCCGAAGGAAAGTTCTACGTCCGCGCCGCGCACGTAGTCATGTCGGCCGATGTAGCTTTCGAAGTTGTTGCGTTCGATACCCCATACGCCTTTGATGTAAATGCCCTTGTAGGGGGTGAGCTTGATGCGCGCGCCCAGCAGACTGTTGTCAATGCCCAATTGGCGGTCCTCGTAAGCTCTGAGCGTCAATCCGTTACCGAATTGCTCGTAGAAGGTACCTGCCGTCACCGAGATGAACTTGTTGGTGTAGTCGGCGAAGAAATACTTGATACCCTGACCTTTATATCCGATTTTCTCGAAGTCGATGAGCGGGAACATGTAGAATTCGTAGCGCGCGCCTGCGGAGAATCCACCGTTACTGTATAAAATGTTGAGGAAGGCGTTGGCGCGAACCTTCGAATCCACAGGCTCCGCCCCGATAATGGAGTCGGGAATGTAATACATGCCGTTGAAACCGAAGTCGCCGCTGATGCGCCCGTTCCCGATTTGGTGTTGTGCACTCGCCATAAATCCGCACCATAAAAGTGCAAAAGCGAGCAAGAGTCGCTTGATAGATTTGAAAACCATACAGTTATATAAAGGTGAAACTTACTTTTTGACTAAGGATTTGATGACTTCATAGACCTCTTCCTCACTGCCGGGAGCGTAGGAGGTGTGCTGCCACACAATCTCGCCGTCGCCGTTCAAAATGCACATGTAGGGCACATCATTGACGTTCATGGCGCGTTTGAAGTCGGAGTTGACATCCAATAACACAGTGTACTCCCAGTTCTTTCCGTTCACGAACGGCGCCACACGGGCACTGGTCTTCGCGTCGTCGATGGAGACGGCATACAGCTTCACTCCCGTCTCTTCCACCCAATCCTCATATTCGTCGGCAATGGCCAATAATTCAGCGATGCAAGGCTTGCACCAAGTTGCCCACAAACTCACAATCACAGGCTTGCCGTCGTTTTGGATATCCTTGGTGTTAAAGGGATTGCCGTTCAGGTCTTGAATCTCTACGGCAGGCAGTTTCGCCAGATGCTTGTCCTTGGCTTCTTGCGCAAAAACGCTGATAGTCAGTGTCAAACAAAGGATGATGATGATGCTCTTTTTCATATTCTTGAAGTTTTATTGTTTATTACGATTTTGAAATAAGGGATTCTCGTCTTGTTCCTCTTCCATAGGAAAATGGATTTGCAAATATTCGGACAGCCCATTATCCGGAGACGGAGCGTATCGCATCTTTATGGCGCTGTTTTCGTCCAGAAAGAGATGGTCGGGGAGGGTTTCGATGCCCTGTTGCGCCAACCAGTCGTACTGCCCGTCAAAGTACAGCACCGGCCAGTCAAACTGCTTTCCGTACTGCTTGACAAAGGCCTGGTAGCTCTTCTTGTCAGGGTCGGTGCATAGACTTACGAATTGCACTCGTCCGTTATATTTGCTTTGTAATTCTTTGATAATCAACATTTCCCTTATGCAATTGATGCAGTCCGTTTGAAATACTTGTAAATAGACAGGCATTCCCTGGTATTGTTTAAGACGCGCCTTGTGCCCTTTTTCATCCAGAAAGGTCAAATCCTCTTGAATTTGCGCAACCCGCTTTATTTGTTCCAATTTGTTGTTAATCAGTTGGACATGGTTCTCAAAGGTGGTCGTCTGGCGAATGTAGTCAAGTACTTTCAGCACCTGTCCCCGGTCAAATTCTTCATTGTCCAAGAATCCGATTAAATTCTTGATAATCACCAATTCACGGAGACGGGCGTTCGACAGCTTCGGGTCGCGGCCCACTTCGTTGAAAAGGGTGGGGTAGTCAGGACTCTCGTTGATGGTGCGGTCGAGCAACTCCTTGCTGATTCGAGGGGAAGAGTAGAGGTATCCTTCGTAAAATTGGTTGAAAAGTGCCATGTAGGCGGGGTTGTAGTAGAGAATGTAGTCGTTGTCGAAGTATTTTTCGTAAAGAGAAACGGGCTTTTTGGGGTACTGCAGCAAATCCAGCGTCCCCAAGGTGTAAAAGCCGTAAGCTTGGTAGAAATTGGTCGGATTGTACTGGAAATCAAAGTGTTCGGCGATGATGGCATGAACCGTGTCGAACACATTGTATTCTGCGCCGTAGATGAGCGGGTAGGCGTAAGCGTCCACCACACTGTTGTAGTATTTCGAGAAACGGTTGATCTTGTAGTTGAGGTCCGCAGTGTCCTTTTTCGTGTTCTCAATCTGAAGGAAACCGCCGTATTTTTCAGGGTTGATGAGCTGGAAGAGCGTGCTGTCCATGGTGATAGTGAACGTGTAGTCGTTGGCGGGAACGATGAAGAATTCCGCTTTGGCGTTGCGGATGGCGATTTGCGCTAACTTGATGTCGGTGGTACGGTATTTGAGCGAAAAATGGCCGTTTTTGTCGATGATGTCGGTGGCCACCACGTTGGGGATGCCGTTGAGCAGGTCGTCAAAGACCAACAGCCGCAGCTCTTCGCCCGCCGCAAAGGCCGCACGGCCCGTAATGGTCACGGGCATCTGCGCGTGCGTGGCGGCGAACAGACAGAACAACAGGGCTATATGGACGATGCGCAATCTCATTTACTGCTGGTAATCAGGGAGTTTATAGGAAAGATAAGGGGAATAGTCCGCGCCTAACGACCAAAGCTCGCGCACGAGGGTCGAGGAGACGGCACGCCATTTGGGAGAGGCGAACATCAGGATGGTCTCCATCTCGGAACTCAGTTCCTGGTTCGCATCGTGCATGTTCTCTTCTTGGATGAAGTCCAAGGTGTTGCGCACGCCGCGGATGAGGTAGCGGGCGTTCTCTTGACGGCAGAACTCGGTGGTGAGCCCCGTGTAGGCACGCACGGAAACGCGCGGCTCGTCCGTGTAGAGATCCGAAATCCAGCGCAATCGTTGCTCTACCGTGAAACTGTCTTTCTTCTGATAATTGTGGCCGATAGCGATGATGATTTTGTCGAAAAGCGGTAAGGCTTTGGCGATGATGTCTTCGTGCCCTTTGGTGAAGGGAGAGAAGGAACCGGCGAAAACAGCGATCTTTTCCATGGTCAGTCGCGGATGATGGTGAAATTGTAGTCGTCGAGGAATTTGATGAGGCGCGAGGGCTTGAACTCCACGGAGGTGGATTGCTCCTGGGAGACCACGTAATCCACTTGTCGGATGACCTCTTGCGAAATTTTGTCGAAAGTCTGCGGGGTGGGCTCTCCGGCCATGTTGGCGGAAGTGGAGACGAGCGGATGCCCCAGCCCGCGGATCACCTGCCGGCAGAAGTCGTTCTGCACGATGCGAATCGCGATGGTGCCGTCCGAATGGATCAGCTTTTCGGGCAGGTTGTAGGCGAATTGATAGACGAACGTGGTGGGCCGGGTGACGTGCGCCAGCAGATCCCACGCAATCAGCGGAATCTTCTTGACGTACATAGGAAGCCGCTGCATCGAGTCGAGCAGGATGATCATGCTCTTTTTCTCGTTGCGCTGCTTGATGCTGTAAATCCGCGACACGGCCTCCTCGCAGGTCGCGTCACACCCGATACCCCACACTGTATCAGTGGGATACAATATCACCTTGCCCTCTTTCAGCAGGGATATGCACTTTTCAATTTCCTCTTCCATAACCGTGGAATTTAAACTGCAAAAATACATTTTTTTTGAAACCCCACACTACGCTCCTTCGTCGCTTTTGTTGGGCTAATTATGCATTATGAATTATGCATTATGAATTAAAAAAGGCCGCCCGGAAAAACTGCCGGACGGCCTTAAGGTTGAAGGTTGAAGGTTTAAGGTTTAGAGTTTAAGGGTAATCTCTAAACCATAAACCATAAACCTTAAACTCTAAACTATTTTTTCACGAACCGTTTCGTCACCACACCCTGTTCCGTCGTCACGCGCACGAAATACATGCCGTTGGCCAAACCGGAAACATTGATGTGGGTCGTGTTGTCGATCACGTTGATCGTGTTGATCAGCTTGCCATAGACATCGTAAACCTCCATGCCGGTGACGTTGAGGTCGCCGTCAATGCGGACATCGACGAATTCCTTGGCGGGATTCGGGTAGAGGGTCACGTTGTTCTCGAGGTAGCTGTTGAGGTTCGTGGTGGTTGCCTCGATGGAAGAAGACCATTCGCTCTCGTTGCCTTCCTCACAAACGGCCTGCACCCGGATTTGATAGGTGGTCAGCGGGTTGAGGTTGGTAATTGTG
>ONHS01000076.1 GCA_900317715.1 uncultured Bacteroidales bacterium
CGATGACGTACAAGCCGTAGTAATCGCACAAGTTGTAGAAATCCGGGGTGTTGGGGTAGTGACTCGTGCGTACCGTATTGATATTGTTAGCCTTCATCAACAGGAGATCCTGTTTTATGCGCTCCCCAGAGATTACGTGACCTGTTTTCGGGTCGTGTTCATGGCGGTTTACCCCGCGAATGGTCACTGGCACGCCGTTCACCAACAGAAGACCGTTTTCGATTTTGATGTTGCGGAAACCGACATAAATTGCTGCATCATCAATGGAATTGCCCTTGTTGTCTTCCAAGGTTAACCAAAGGGTATACAAATGGGGGTGTTCGGCGTTCCAAGATACAACATTCGGGACAAATATGTTAAAATGAAGGGTTTGTTTGCCAGGATTTTGGAATTGGATGTTCGTTGTTTCCCGTAGAGACGGGGCGCGCCCCGTCTCTACAAGAACGTCGTTTTCCAATTCCACGGATAAGCGGAATGTTTTATCATTCAGGAATTTCTCCAAATTCTCCAATGTCACCTCCACATCCAAAATGCCGTTCTGATAGGTGGAATCTAAATCGGCAATCACCTTATAATCAAGGATATGCGTTTTGGGTTGTGTGTATAGTGTAATGCCGCGTTCGATGCCGCTCAGCCGCCAGAAATCCTGGCACTCGAAATAGGAACCGTCGCTCCACTTGAACACCTGCAGAGCGATGAGGTTTTCTTCACCGAAGCGTACAAATTGGGTAATGTCAAATTCGGAATTGGTCTTGGCATCCTCGCTGTAGCCCACAAACTGGCCGTTCACCCAGAGGTAGAAACAGGATTTCGCGCCGCCAATGTTGATTATCACTTGTCGGCCTTCCCACGATTTGTCAATGTCCACCCACTTGCGGTAGCTGCCCACGGCGTTGCCTTTCACGGGCACCTTCGGCAGTTGGCTATTGTCGAAATCGTTGGTGGTGTTCACATAGACGGGCACGCCGAAGCCGTTCAGCTCCCAGTTGCCTGGTACGGGAATGGTGCCCCAACTGCTGTCGTCGTAGTCGGTGCGGAAGAAGTCGGTCGGACGTTCGTCGGCGTTGGAAACATAATGAAACTTCCATTTCCCATCAAGCCATTCGATATTAAAATTGTCGGCACTTTGGTTGTTATCGCGGATGTTCGCCCGTGGGTAAAGCTTGTTCACCTCGAACACGGCGGGGTCCTGCCATTCGGTGAAGGTCTGCGCGGTGGCGGTGAGGCAAGCGCATATAATACTAAAGAGAAGTATTACTTTATGCATAATTATAGCTATGGCACAATCCACAAACTTATTGTCGTCTTCATCAACGGTAATAAGATTAAAATGATAACGAGGATCTATTTTTCTAATATTTTTTCTTGTAAGAATCGTATATACAACTGCATCTGCCAATCTCTGGTTTAAATTTCTTGCAATTACTTCGTAATACTCTTCAAGAATTTCATTGCTTATGCATAAATAATAATCACCTGATAAAAAAGAAAGCCATACCTTATTGTATATGCTTTTAGACGAAACAGACATTAAAAGGCAATTTGTGTCTAATACAATATTGTCCATGATGTTACTTGTATGGGGTTCTTTCGTGAAGTGTCCTAAATGATTCAACTTTCTCTTCTGATAATTCTCCGTTTTGCCATAATAGATTTACTTCATCTTCAACCTTTTGAGCAAAAAAATCAGAAATCACCTGTTTTAAATCTGACAAGGTTTCACTTGATTTCGCGTATGCCATTAGATTCAAAATTTCTAATTGAGCATTATTAAAAACTGTCTGTTTCATAATTATTCTTTTTGATGGCAAAAATACATTTTTTTCTATAGTGCAACTACTCTCTTTTGATAAAGGAAAAGGTTCTTATATGGTCTTTCACTCGAATAACCAAAATATATTCTCCAGGATATATGTTTTTGTTATTCAACGAGATAGTCTTCTCTTTCAAAACGCCCTCCGCCACTTTCTGACCATTGAGATTGAAAATTTCGTATTTCATACCTGATAAATGTTTCGGGCAGTCAATATATATCAAATTGGAAACAGGATTGGGATAGATACGAATCTCGTCAATGGGTTTGAAATCTTGTATAACAGTTTGATGATCAGATACCCCGAATTGGCTCAAATACGGAAGAAGGTAATCGCGCAAATCCATTCGTTGAAGTTTGGCGGGAAGATTAACGTGGATACCCATAACAGTGGTTTCAAAATGCTCATTGGTAATGTAATAGTCCAATCCATTATGCGTGGCAATGGCTTCCACTTGTGACTTGGCAGTGGCTTTGAAATTCAGCCGTCTTTTATTGCCAGAAAAGAAACGATGGTCTTTATAGTCGTACAACAGGACGATGAAAGGCCGGAGGGATGAGGCCTTAACCCTGCTGCTATAACTATAACCGCAAAGAACAATCAGTTGATATTCAGGCATATATGTAGCCCCTGTAATGAGACCATTGACGTTATAGGTTTCGCGGCGTTGCGCGATATGTGTACCCGGCGTTTTAGGAAGGCTGTAAATCGTGGTTTGTGTGGATGCCCACTGTTTGGTAAAAAGATAGATGCTGTCATCGGTGACAACAAAGGCCTCGCAATCGAAATCGGTGGCTTGCGGTTGCGCGGTGAAATCCGTCTGGTCTTCGTAGGAGAAGGCTATCGTATCAATTGCAAATGTCTGATTCAGAATAGATTCCTTGCTGATGCGCAAGATATGGAGGTCGTGTCGGTTTCCTCTGTTGTTGCCCATATCACCAAAGTAAAGATAGAGGCTGTCTTGCGATATTTCTTCCATATCATGACTACTTATACTATTGATACAGAGGGTTTCCTTGATGGTCGCGTTGGTACTGTCAATCTGGTAAAGACAATTGTCGTTGTGGTCGTTGAAGGTCCAATAACCGTTATTCCAAAAGAACAGCGTGGAGGAACCGTCAAGCAGTGAATCCAATAAACCTATTTCAGAGGTCTCGATGGTGGTGGACGCATATTCGCAGCTGCCATCGTTGACGGTAGCGACAGCGTTGTAATTGATAGCCAGCGAGTCGGTACAGCCACACACCTGCGCTTTGCCACTTCCCATCGTGGCAACGAGAAGGCAGAAAAACACAAGTGCCGTATGTATATAGAATTTCATCCGAAAAGGCAGAATTTTCATACGGCAAAAATACATAAATATCACATACACAAATTTTTTGGCAAATTTTTTGCTGTATGACATCGGCGGGTCGAAGCAAATATTCGACACCGCGCTTTAATTGTGTAAATAAGTAATTGAAAATAAGCATAATATGGAAAACAATCAAGAAGAAATGGTTCAGGATGAACAAATGCAGAATCCTGAAGTGAATGAGGAAGTGCAGAAAAATACTGACAATTTGTCGGAAAAAGAAGAAAATACTGACAAAGGTAAAAAGAATATTTTCTCAAGAAAGAGAGATAAAGAAAAAGCAAAAGTGCAAGAACTGGAAAAAGAAATCGAGCAGTTGAAAGCTGAAAAAGCTGAACTGAACGACCGTTTTTTGCGCTTATTCTCTGAATTTGACAACTACAAGAAGCGTGTCAGCAAGGAAAAATTGGATTTGATTTCCACCGCTTCCGAGAAAGTGTTGGTGAGCCTGCTTCCGGTTATTGACGATTTCGAGCGTGCCATTGCCGCCAACGAAAAAGCCGACAACATCAACTCTATAAAAGAGGGTTTCAATTTGATATACAATAAGTTAGTTCAGATGATGAAACGTTTCGATGTAGAGGAAATTCAAGCTAAAGGCGAAGAATTCAACACCGATTTCCACGAAGCCGTCACCCACTTCCCCGCACAAAATGAGGAAGACAAAGGCAAGGTCATCGATGTGACGGAAAAAGGCTACAAACTGAAAGACAAAGTCATCCGTTACGCGAAAGTGGTTGTCGGACAGTGAGTTGGTTTTTAGCTTTTGGCTATTGGCTTTTGGCAAAACGGCTAACTGCTAACGGCTAACAGCTAACAGCCAAACAACATAGTTAAAAACATTAGGTAAGAGAGGAGTTAAGATAAATATGGAAAAGAGAGATTATTACGAGGTGCTGGGCGTGTCGAAAGATGCCTCAGCCGACGAAATAAAGAAGGCCTACCGCAAGTTGGCCATGAAATACCACCCTGACCGCAACCCTGGCGACAAGGAGGCGGAGGAAAAATTCAAGGAGGCGGCTGAGGCGTATGATGTGCTGAGCAACCCCGACAAGAAAGCGCGTTACGACCAGTTCGGACACGCCGGCATGGGCAACCAAGCCAGCGACTTCTCCGGCATGGACTTAGGCGATATCCTCAGTCACTTTGCCGATGTGTTCGGAGGGGGCTTTGGCGGCGGTTTTGGCGGCTTCAACTTCGGTGGTTTTAGCGGGGGCGGTTTTAGTGGCGGCGGACAGCAACGTCGCGTCCGCAGAGGCGGCGACATCCGCATCAAAGTGAAGCTGACGTTGGAAGAGGTGGCAGCGCCCATCGAGAAAAAAGTGAAAATCAACAAGCAGGTGGTATGTCCGCACTGCCATGGCACAGGTGCAAAAGATCCGAACAGCGTCACGACCTGTCCCGACTGTCACGGCAGCGGTCAGGTGGTGCACCAACAGCGCAGTATGTTCGGCATCATCCAGCAAGCGACGGTATGCCCGAAATGCGGCGGCTCTGGCGAGGTCATCAAGGATCCATGTCCGCATTGTCACGGCAATGGCACAGTATCTGGCGAGGAAATCATCACCATCAACATCCCGGCAGGTGTCGATAACGGCATGCAGATGACAGTACCGCAGAAAGGTCACGCAGCACAACGCGGCGGCGTGAACGGCGATCTGCTCGTTGTCTTCGAGGTGGCCGACCACGATGTTTTCGAACGCGATGGTAACAACCTGTACCTCAACTACTACATCAGCGTTCCGCAGGCCGCATTGGGTGCTTCCGTGGAGATTCCCACGCTCACTGGCAAAGCCAAGATCAAGATTGCTCCTGGCACGCAAAGCGGACAGATTTTGCGTCTGCAGGGAAAAGGTTTACCGCAGGTCAACTCACGCATCGTGGGCGACCTCATCGTCAACGTCAACGTTTGGACGCCAAAATCGCTGACCAAAGAGGAAAAGGCGATGTTAGAACAGCTTAGCACGCACGAGAATTTCGTGCCGAAACCCGGCAAAAGCGACAAAAGCGTCTTCAAGCGCGTGCGGCAGTTCTTCAGCTAATCGCTAAGACCATTATTCGTATAATGCTACAGCAGGCCAACCGAAGTCCTGATAATAACGGACGTTGAGGTTGTGTTTTTTCAGATATTCGCGTAGTTGTTCCTGACGGACAGCTTCGCGAATTTTTTCATTGGAGTGGATGTCCTGGTAAATGTCGAAATAGCTGCCGAAGATGCGTTTGGCGCTGGCCTCGTTGCCGGCACCGTCCACCGTCTGCTCAAACGAGGTCACCTTATATTGGTCACCTTCCTTGTTCAGGGTCATCAAACCCGCGTGGTTGCCACCGGAGACGCACTTGAGCGTGTCGCCGACCTGGTCGTACCAGAGCACCCAGAAGTCTCCCATAAAGAGTTCGTCCTCCTCGTGTATCATGATCATCATGGGGATGCAGATCTCGCCTTTCAGGTAATGCTCGCCGATTTCCTTCACCAGATAGTCGCTGATGGCGTTACGTACGACCTGTTCCTTTTTATTGATGGCGATATGGCGGATGCAGTCGGCCTTGTGCTCGTCGAAATCGGACATCAGCCATTGACCGTCCACCTTCTCCATATAGAGCTTATGTTCCTCTACGTCAGACGATTCGTCAAACGAGCCGTCTTCCCATTTCTGACGCACCTTGATGGTCGCAATTGCGTGGGTGTTATCGGTTTTCTCCACGCCGGCCACCTCGTAATCCGCGATAGTTCCGCCGTTGCCTGTCACAAAATAGTAGAGCCATTCGTGGTCCATCGCCTCGAACTCCGGCAGTTGGTTGAACATCGTGTCCAAGACAGCGTAGAAATCCGCCGTCATATAGTCTTTCGACTGTTCCAGCAGCTCATGGTCGGGGATATACTTGCACAGCTCCGCCGCACGCTCTTTCAGCTGTTTTTCAGAATCACTACACGCCGCAAACAACAGAGCGGCAAGGGCAAAAATGAGGATCTTTTTCATATTATTTGGGGTTTTAATTATTCGCTAAAAATCGAGGCGCAAAAATATCAAAAAACGCTTATCCTCCGTAACAACGCCTTCAGTGCTTCGGTGTGGTGCCCAACTGTGATAACATGGTGATTCCCAATGGGATTTGTCAAAAAATATTCGGTGTCGGACGGATTGGCGAGACGCACCACTAACTGTGTGCGGCAGAGATCCGGCTTTGCCTGACTGCGAACCAGTTTCCCTTCCGCGATGAACGCCCGTGACAAATCTCCCGAAACTTTGCAGATCGTGACCGGTCCTTCCGGCACGAAACCGCGTATGCCGACCCCGATTCCCGATTCGAAATGCGTGTCCAATTCATAACGTTGCACCATATCAAAGGGGATGGTGCAGTGGGCGAAGAGAATTTCGCCCGTTTCTGGGTCGATGCTAGCAGGGTTCGCTTGGAAAGAAGAGGTGCCGGACAAAGCGCGAAGCAGTGTCATCGTCAACATGGTGGGGACATCGCCCTCGCAACCTGCAATATAACCTTCTGCGTTCAGTTTCGCCAATGCCAAGCAACCCGTGTTGTGGACAGCATCCAACAAATCGAAGCAACGGATTGTAAATCCTTGTAAATCATGTTTTTTTACTACGGTTTTCATTGCCTCATAGATACGACAAGCATCGGGAAGCGCCTCTTTGACCGTTGGCATATCGCTATGCTCTGTTGGCGAGGATTCAGGGGTTGCGGCCAGCGTGTCCAGCAGTTCGCTCATGGGAATATCCAGTAACTCAATGCCCAGTCTCTGTCGGACGCACTCCGCATCTGCGTGGCTGGCAATGAGCCAGTCGGAAGGTTTCCCGATGACCCCTAATCGGCTTTGGTGCAACCGCTTGACCGCCGATTCCACCTGGCACAGCAATTGGATGCGCGAGGCGATGTATTCGGGATTACCGTGCAGAATCTCACCTTGTTTCCCTTGCAGTCGCAAGTAGGAGAGGATTTCTAACGAGGCGGCTAACGAGTTGCTCTTGTCGGAAGCCAGGAGATAGAACGGAGCGTCCGATTTCCCGACCAATGCGGGCATCATTTGCTGAAAGATGCCTTCGGTGCCGCCCGTCCGCACGAAAATCAGATTCAGATCGTGGGAGCCGTAGTCCGAGAAATCGTCGCCTTTCAGAATATACGGGACATTCAAGGGGGTTAGGAACTCTTTGGTAAGCATGTCCACTGCCTGCGGGTCGTGCAGGGCAGAGGTGAGGGTATAGACTGCGATATTCATATAGCTTTTTTATGTATGTTTTTTACGTTTCAAGATTCAGGTTTCAGGTTTCAAGTTTCGGTTTTTTCTGTTTATTGTCCATACTCTTCCGGTTCCTCCGCCACCATCGGCAAGCGTTCCTCTTCGATATGGATGTACGTTTTCGAGCGATGGTTAAAAGTCTTGATGTAGAAGTCGTGGAGCTGGATTTCCACCTGCAACATCGTTTGTTCCAGCTTCTTGGGTTTCAACTGACACTCCCACAGCACAATCACCTGCCACCCATTCTCTTCCAACACCTTGTAATTCTGTTGGTCACGTTCTTGGTTCCGTTTAATTTTGGCCACCCAAAATTCTCTGTTAGTTTGTGGTATCTTACAACAATTCGAGGACTTAACTACTAACTGCTCACTGCTAACTACTAACTCCACGTCGTGCCCGTGCCAAAAACACCCGTTCACGAAAATCGCCGTCCGATATTTCCGCATCACGATGTCGGGTTTCCCCGGCACGCCCTTCACGCAGAGGCGGTAGCGGTAGCCGTGTTGCCACAGCCACTGCCGCACGCGCTTCTCGGGCGTGGTATCCTTACTGCGTATCCGCGACATGCAGTAGTGGCGTTGCTGGGGAGTCATCGTGTCGGTCATGATCTATTGCCGTTAAAAACAGACTCCACTATGGAATTCATAGAGTACTTTTCGCTTGAAATCGTTAATAGAGATGTTGCCATCTTCATCAAAAGAGACATTCAACGAGTCGCGCACCAGCCCTTCCCAATCGTTCCAATTAGGGCATCGAACAAAGAAATGGCCATTCCTCTTGGTGACCGAAGGGTGGGGTATATCTTGAATTTTCAGCGGTACAGGATCACAACAGAAGGGGAATATGCCCTTGAAGTTGTCCCTGTCGAAGAAATAAATCCTGCCCATATAATTGGCGTGCCACCATAGGGGCAAAACGGATGGCGACATAAAGAGGAGGTATGTTTGCCACGCTCCCATATTCGTTTGCTCCACAATCAGGTCGTCGTAAATATATTTTCGCTTTTCTCTTAACATTTCAATGTCGGCGGTTCCATTTTTGAGCGGATCTTCGCCTTTGTATGTGTAGAACCACGAATCGTCCCCCATTCCCTTCTTCTCTGCCAATTTTAGCCCAAGGTGGTATCCGTCCTTCAACCGGATATGATCCAGCACCTCGAAGAGGGAGTCTTTCGTTGTTAAATCTTCGTTTCTGACCAAATCGTGAATTTTCGCGAAGAATTCAATTCCTTTTTTCTCGTAATTGTTCATGATTATGTCTTTTTCTCGTTTAATTGTCGGATAATTTGTTGTGGCTAAAAAATTTTTTAAGTATTTCAATCACCTCCCAATCCGCAGGCAGCCATTGCACGCTGTCCAGTTCGTCGGGGGCGAGCCAGCGGGCGGCCTCGTGTTCGAGGAGGGTGAGCGAGCCGCTCTCCACCGTGCAGAGGAAGCAGTGCATCGTGAGGTGGAACTTGGGGTAGTCCCACTCGATAGTGTGCAGCAGTTCGCCCACGGTGATGCGGGTGTCCAGTTCCTCCCGGATTTCGCGGCGGAGGGCCTCCTCGGGCGTCTCGCCGGGTTCGATCTTGCCGCCGGGGAACTCCCACCAGTCCTTCCAGTCGCCGGCCCCGCGCTGGGTGGCGAAGATGCGGTTCTGGGAGTCGTGGATGACGGCGGCGGAAACGGTGATGTGTTTCATATTGTTGAGGTGTTCCATATTCTATAAAAACAAATCATCCATAGTTAGAGTGGCGACAAAAGTAGAAGAGTGGACACCATCAGTCAATCCGTATGTAGTGATGAGTGTGGGCCACAAGGCTTCTTTCGTTCCTGTTTCAGCTCGAAACACATTGATTCTTTTTCGCAATTTTTCGTTTTCGGTTTTGTCCAATGTGTATTCCGACTCGCTGTATTTGATCTCAAAGACATTAATCACCCTGTCAGCTCGCTCTAATATCAGATCTATCTGGGCATTGGCTCCCTCTCTCTTGCTGCGCCAAGAATAGAATTTGGTGGCAACATAGTCAATGTGTAAAGCCTTTTTAATTTGGGGAATGTGTAACAAGCACAGACGTTCAAAGCTCAACCCGAGCCAGGTGTTCACTTCGGGTGTGCCAATATGATTGCTCCAATAGTTCGTCTCAATCTCAGCCTTAGGAATAAATGTGAGATAAAATAACGAATAGAAGTCTGTCAGCTGATAAATGGCACAGTTTCGCTTAATGTCTTTCTTACGGACCACATATTTTCGGATAATATCACAATTTGACAAATCCTCCAATTTTTTGCTTAAAGAGCCGCTGGATTCTTTACCGAGAGCTTTTCTCAGCTCGTCCCGTGTCATTCCACATTTCACTTTTGAGAGTGCTGACACAATGGCCATATAAGAGTCTGGAGATTTGAATAATGTGGAGTATAGTCGTTTGTATTCTCTTCTCAACTTTTCATCCTCACTGAAAAACAGATGATCCATATTCCTGGCAAGGCTTTCATTCTTCTGCAGCAGTCCCAAGTAGTAAGGTATGCCGCCGAGAATCATATAGGTTTGCATTACAGACAAGCGGTCCCACAAAAAACCTCGGCTTTTCAGATAGAGTTCTGTTTCGTGAAGAGTAAAGGGCCTTAAATGCATTTCGTGGGTGATACGGTCGTGAAGACCACCTTTGTCATCCACTATGTGACGTATCATCCAAGAAGTGGCAGATCCACATACTATCAGTGTCAAGTTGTCCTGAAGAGAAGCCCAACTATTCCAAAAATAGCCAAGAGCCCTGACAAAGCCTGAACGTTGTGTGTCCATAGAGGGCAGCTCATCAAGGAACACAACACAACGTTGCTTAAGTTTCACTTTCTTCTTCAGAAATGTTTTCAAGATGCGGAAAGCCTCCATCCAAGTTTTCGGTTTTTCAATCAATTCACCACTATATTCCTTCATAGCATCAATGAAAGCTTCCATCTGCTCGTCTTTTGAGCCATCCAGCACGCCAGTCATAGAAAAGGTCATTTTCCCGCCAAGCATTTTGTTGACGAGAAATGTTTTTCCGACACGTCTCCTGCCATAGACAGCCACAAATTCTGGTCTGTCGGAGTTGACATATTCTACCAACTGTTTCTTTTCCAGGTCTCTGCCGATCAGTTTATCCATAACAGCATCCATTTATTATGGCTGCAAAGGTAAAAAATATTTGAACAAAACAAGTTGAGTTTTTTCCAAAATATCATTTTTTTTTAGATTTTGGAAAAAACTCGAGAAAGAAACACTTTTTGTTTAGCCAGAAATATTCCTGCCAACAAGTGATTGCCTAATTACCATTCACTCGTTCTTGTTCAGTATGACCAGTGCGCCGATGACCCCCGGCACCCATCCTGCGCAGGTGAGGATGAAGACGATGAGGATGGACCCGCACCCGCGATCGATGACGGCCAGCGGCGGGAAAAAGATGGCGAGGAGGACACGGAATATGGACATGGCGGTTTCGGTTTTTTGAATCGGTAAAAGTACAAAATTATGCTTTCCCAGACGGCATCCATTTTGGGAGCAGCATTCCGGCAAGGATGAACCAACCTCCGCCGAGGGCGGCCAAGAGCGGGAACCACGGGAGCGCCTCGCAGGGCAGCAACGCCGGCACAATGGCGATGGCCAAAGCCGGGGCGAAGGGTTTGAACCAACGGAACAGCAGAAGCATGAGAGGCACTGTCACGAACGTGCCCAATGCCAGCGGAAGGCCCCACCGATGATGGAGCAGCAGACAAGTGAGGGTGCCCAAGCCGGCGGCGGCGATGATGAGCGCCCAGATGGTCCACGGGCGTTCGCGGAAGCCGCTGCAGCGGTTGGAGAACTCGATCATAGTGACCACCAGAGGAGGCACTGCGAGAAAACGGAGAGTGGGATTGGGGAGGCAGAGGGTGACGGCCAGGGGGAGGCACACGGAGGCCGTGAGCAGAACCAGCTGGAGTACTCCGAAGAGGTGGTATTCCGTACGTTCCTCTTGTCGGAGCCAGCCTCTGCCGAGGGCCAGCAGCACCGAAATCACCAGCACGCAGGCGGGATAGAGCCACGAGGTAGTCCCCACCAGCACGGGCAGCATAGCCGCCGAAACGGTGGGGTACATATTGCACCGCACCAACCGCAGCAGTCCCATCACAATGACGAAGGCCAGCGCAAAGCGGATTTCGAAGCCGGCGGGCAGCAGCAGGTTGAGAGCCAGTCCGATGGTGGCCGCGGCCGTCAGGTAGAGGGGAATTTGCCACCCCCGCACGTTCCACACCGCCTTGGGCATCAGCCAGAGTCCGACGCACAGCGCCGCCGCCTCGGGGAAGACGACCTCGCTTTGTCCCGAAACATCCGCCACAGCCACCATCAGCGTGAGGAACAGCGCGACCGAGAGATTCCGTTTTATGGAAGAGGAGGGCATCAGGGGGTGTTATTTTTCTTGTGCGGACTGCTTCAGCGATTCCAGTGCGCAGCAGAGCTGGTCGGGGCAGGAAGTGGGCTTCCCTCCGCAGCGGATGCCGTTGAGTTTTTGGATGACGTCGTCGATTTTCTGTCCGACGACCAGCCGGCAGATGCCCTGGAGGTTCCCGTCGCATCCGCCATAAAAGAAGACCTGCTGAATGACGCCCTCGTCATCGACGGTCACATCGATGAACTGCGAGCAGGTGCCTTGGGTTTTGAAGAGGGTGTGGGGCATA
>ONHS01000077.1 GCA_900317715.1 uncultured Bacteroidales bacterium
GTGAAGGTCTGCTCTGTACCGTAAGCGGTATGACCGTTGTAGATGATGAACGCCTTGTAGGTGTAGCTGGTGCCAGCCGTCAAACCGGTGAGGTTAGCGGTGAAGCTGTTGCCCGTACCCGTACCTGCGATTTGCGTGTAGGTGCCGCCCGTGGTGGCCTTCCACTCGAAGCCCTTCGCCGTGATGGTCACGCCATCAGGATTCGTGATGGTAGCGTTCAAAGTGGCAGAAGTCTGCTCGATAGCTGTCGCAGCATTGGTGGTCACAGTCGGGTTGGTGATAACAGGGCTAGAACCATCCGTGGTCACCGTCAGATTAGTGATGGTGGCAGGAGGTTGCGTACCAACAGATGGGTCGTTCTTCCATGCAAAGACTAGCAAAGCGGTGGAAGTGGAAGTCGGGGTTGCATTCGGGTTCGGCATCTTAGCCACCACATGAATCGTTCCAGTCACTTGGTTCAGAATGTGCGGGTAAGAGGATGACTCACCGCCGTAGTTGTGAGCATAGAAGTTATAGGCGTTGGTGGAGTAGGTGTTGTAGCCGTAGTCGTTTGTTCCCGGTGCCGAGGTGGAGGCCGGGAACTGCGCGGAAGCAGGAGCCAGGAACAGCTTCATGTAGTCGAAACTGCTCTCACCCTTCACCTCCACGTCGAAGGTGATGGTAACGGAGTCGCTGGTACCTATCGTGAACAACTTCTGAGCGGCAACCACAGAGGTGGAAGTGATGGTATAGTTCGGCGTGGTGCCGTTGTCCGTCACGAACAGCGCGGCAGTGCCGCCAACAGTACCCTTAGCCCAGTAGTTGGTGCAGTTTCCGTTGTTCAGCACCCATGCGTCGTTCGCATCGAAGGTGGCGGTGTAAGGCACGTTTTCAGGTGCCATAGTGGTTGAAGCTTGCAAACCGTTGCTCCAATAGCTGACATCGCCGCCGCCACAGCTGGAGCGGACATAGAATTCGTATGTGGTCGATCTCCGTCCAGCCCAACTCAATACTGTTGACGGTAGCATTCACGGCATGCACATTCTGCGGCTTCGGACAAGCCGGGATCAGATCGATAACCAAATCGTCAATGTATGAATAGCAGGTCGTAGAGGGCTTTCCGTTATAGAAGGCGATGTATTGGCCGGAGCCTGTATATCCACTGAATGCAACCTCTTTTTCCACCCACGCGGAGGCGGAGGATCCCGGATAAACTGTGTCAACCGGCACGAAGGTGCTGGCGTCGTTCGGGTTGGTCATCACACCCACAATCATGTAGTCCGTACTACTGGAAGCTCTGTACATGAAGGAAGCCTGCAACGTGCTCACTGGAATAGAAGCATCGAATTGCGGAACAATGGCGATGTTGTAGGTGGCTGAGCCTGCGTAGAAGTAGAGAGAGCCCACACCGGTATAGTGCGTGGAGTTAACGTAAGGTCTGTTAGCCGAATAGGTGTTAATCTTGCCCCAGCAGGACGGATAAGCAGGGTCTCCCGTGCCGTAGGTGTCGAAACCTTCCGTGTAAGGCAGTTGGCTGATGGCATCACACTCAGTGGAGGCGGTGAACACGGGTGCATAGTAGCTGATGTCACCGGCTCCGCAAATAGATCTCACATAAAAGTCGTATGTAGTGGAGGCAGTCAAGTTATTGATGGTGTATGGGTTGGTTGTGGCGGACTCCACATTGCCAGAGCCTTGTGTGAAACCGGCAGGACCGTATTCAATCTCCCATTCCGTGGCTGAACCGTTCTCTGTCCATCCCAACTCAATGCTGGTGGTGCTGCTGCTCACCACATGGACATGCGTCGGTTTCGGACAGGACGGAATCAGACCGATGAACAGATCATCGATGTAAGAATAGCAAGTGGTCGAGGGTTTTCCATTATAGAATGCAATGTATTGGCCGGAACCCGCGTAGTTGTTGAAGATGACTTCTTTCTCAACCCATGTTGAGGCAGTGGATTCCGGGTAAATTGTATCCACTGGTACAAAAGTGTTGGCATCCGTAGGATTCGTCATAACACCTACAATCATGTAGTCTGTGGAGCTGTATGCTCTGTACATGAAGGTGGCCTGCAGCGTGTTGACAGGAATGCTCTGGTCAAACGGCGGAGTGACGGCGATATTGTAGGTGGAGGAAGCAGCATAGAAGTAGAGGGAACCCACGCCAGCATAGTGCGTGGAATTGACGTATGGTCTGTTGGACGAATAGGTGTTGATCTTGGTCCAACAGTTCGGATAAGCGCTCTCGCCGGTACCGTAAGCGTCAAAGCCTTCCACGTAAGGCAGCGCGGTAATAGCATCACAAGCGGTTGCTGTTGAGTAAACGCTGGACATCGCGCTGTATTCGCCGCCGTCGCACTCTGACCTGACATAGAAGTCATACGAAGTGGAGGCGGACAGATTGGCAATGGTGTAGGGGTTGGAGGTAGCGTTCTCCGTAGTACCGTTGCCGGGAGTGAAGCCCGAAGGACCGAACTCAATCACCCAGGAAGTAGCAGAACCGTTCTCTGTCCATCCCAAATCAACACTGTTGGTGGTGACGTTCGAGGCATGCACTTGAGTGGGCTTGGGACACGCCGGAATCAAATCCAACACGACGTTGTCCAAATAACCGTAGTTGTAGTTGGCGGTCGGTAGAGGAGCCTTGATGGCGATATAGGCGCCCGTGCCAGTGTATTGGTTCAACGGAATCTCATAGTTGGCGTAAGTGGTGGCCTGAGTGGAAACTGTTGAAACGAGCGTGAAGGTGTTCGCATCCGTAGGATCCGTCAACACACCAATTTCAAGATTGAAAGGATAGCTTGTACTCAGTGCTCTGGCATCGAAGGTGAGTTGCAGTGTATTCATTGTCAGCGTGTTCACATCGATTGCGGGCAACACAGCAATTTGATCGTCATACGTGCCGGAAGTGGTGTAAGTGTAAAACCGCACGGAGTTATTGCCAGAAGCCGCAGTTGATGAGCTGGAGTAGATAATCGGGTAACCCGAGTAGGAGGTGCTGGTACCTTCGTTGATGTTAGACCAGCAATAGGGCAGGTTATTGACAGCCATGGAAGTGTTGGTGGTGCCAGTATACGAGTCAAAGTTCTCCACGAAAGGCAAAGTTGCTATCGGAGCACAATCAGTACGATGGCTGACGATCACCCAGTTGCTGTACTCGCCACCGCCACAGACACTTCTCAGACGGAAATAGTAAAGGGTGTTGGGGTTCAAGTTGGTTAATGTGTAAGGAGTGGTCGTCACCGTGCCTTCAGGAGTCCAAGTGATGTTGTCCGTGCTAGTCTCAAGTTCCCAGGAGGATTCTGCGTTGCCCTGAGCCCAGTTCAAGGTGATACTGTTTTCCGAAGCATCAGATACATACACGTTGGGCGCGATACAGGTGACGGTGTAGTCACACTCCATACCGAGCTTAATGTTATTACGGGAAGCGTAGGTACTTGCACTCGAAGGACTGGTTAAAGAGAACGGACTTGAATCATTATAATACTGTACTGTCATACCACTAGCCGAATGCGTTTTGAAAGTGTTGTTGCTGGAAGTGGTATAATCGCCATGGTCGTTCTTAACCACTACAACCAAGTTGCGGGTGCCACTATAGTTGAAGGGGGTGGTAAGCGGAATAGTCACCCAGTTGTCGGGACCACTGTTGTTGAAGCTGATAGAGCCGCTATAAACCAATGTCAAGGAGTCGGCAGGAATCCAAGTGGACAAAGAGGTCAGGTCCGTCTCGGCCAAATAGATGGATTGGTTGTTCTTGGTCTGAGCGGTACTGTAAATGTATTGGAAACCGATGGAGTTAATATCACCGGAATTGTTGATTTCACTAGCCAAATAGAGCTGTTGCACATAGGAATAGTTGTAGAACGTATTCAGCGGGATATTATAGCTGGTGCTAGTGCCAGTGCCGACGATATTGTCGCCGCCAGACAAACATCCGGTCGTGAAAGTCCTAGTCACAACAGGTGCGGTACCTTCGTCACACTCAGAAGTAATCGTCAAAGTATAAGCCGTTTCGGGGGTGAGGCCTGAGAGCATATAATTATCTCCAGTGACCGTCTGGGTGGTCCAGCTGTCCATACCCGTCTCAGTATAAGCAATCGTGTAACCATTAGCGCCGAAGACAGCAGGAGTCCAGGTAAGCAATGCTGAGGTACCCGTGATTTGGCTGACCGTCACATCTGTAGGAGCGCTGCAGAACGGAGTCGTGGTGAAGTGGCACACTTGGCTCCAAGAACTGAAATCGGTACCCGTGCCGCAATCTGCACGTACATACACATCGTAAGCGGTGTTGTCGTCCAGTTCGGTAAGCGTGTAAGGATGTGTCGTCACAGTCTCCGGAGTACCAGCGGTAACAGGAACGCCTGCAGGGACTACAACCATTTCCCAGCTTGTCTCATTGCCACCAGGCATCCAGTTAATGTCAGCAGTAGCAGCCGTCAGGTTGCTGGCCGTGACACTCGTGGGCTTGTCGCAAAGAGGTGCAACTTCAACCACCAAATCGTCCAAATAGATGGAGTAGGTGCTAGAAGTGTTGACCAGCTTCAAAGCGATGCGATTTCCAGTGCCCGTGTAGTTGGTAAGAGGCACTTCAAACGATTGGAATGTGCCTGTTGTGCTGTTGTGGACGGTCTGCAAAGGTTGGAAAGAAGAGATATTGGCAGAATCGATCATAACACCCACCTGGATACCGGAAGTGGTACTGGAAGTGGAACGCATCTGGAAGGAGACTTGCAAGGTATTGATGGGGAAAGTGTTCACATCTATAGCAGGCAGCACGGCGAAATTGTACGTGGAGCTGCTGCTGTAGAAATAGAGAGAAGCGTTACCACTGGAGTGGTAACTGTTGCTTACGTAAGGGTAACTGGTCGAGGTGGAGTAATTATTGTAGCGATACCAGCAGTTCGGGAACACTGTGGAACCAGTTCCCATGTTGTCGAAGTTCTCCATGAAAGGCAGGACGGCAATTTCACCGCAGGCCGTGTTGAAGGTGGCGTGCCACCAAATGCTGCTTTCTGAACCAGAACAAACAGCTCTCACATACACGTCATAACCCATGCTGGGATAGAGTCCGGAAAGGGTTGTCTCTGGAAGGCCACTCACCGTGATAGGAGTCTCATTGTCGGGATCTGTGATCGTTCCTGCAAGGCCATACACCACATCCCATTCCGTTTCATCACCGCCAACCGTCCATGACAAGTCTGCCGTGGTGGTCGTGATATTGGTGACTTGGATGTTATCCACATGCAAACAAACAGGAATCACATCTACCTCGATGTCATCTACATACATATAGCTGGTGGAAACAGCCGGGATTCTGAACGCAATGTAACGG
This sequence comes from uncultured Bacteroidales bacterium, assembly GCA_900317715.1. Classification (GTDB taxonomy): domain Bacteria; phylum Bacteroidota; class Bacteroidia; order Bacteroidales; family WCHB1-69; genus F23-D06. Next base: position 5,315 of record ONHS01000077.1, read on the forward strand.
CCAGTGCCCGTGTAGCTGTCTGTGTTCACATCAATGTACTCCCATGTGGAGGTAGCAGAAGGCGTGAGGTTCTGACCAACCTGCACAAAGGTGCTGGGATCGTTAGGATCGGTCATCACACCCACTTGGATGTAATAAGAAGCAGAAGTCTTGTATGCATAAAAACGAACCTGCAGATTGGACATATCGACATTCTCGTCGAATTCGGGAGATGCCAAATATGAATAGTATGCGCTGGTACCATAGAAGTAAGCAGAATAGCCACCGGAGTAGTGATAGCTGGAGGAAGTGTAAGGATAGTGAGTGGAGGTGTAGTTGGAACCTGTGGTCCAGCAGGTAACCATATTGCCAGAACCGGAACCTGGGGCACTGTCAAAGTTCTCCGTATAAGGAATGGTGACATCGGAACAAGCCGTGCGGGCGCTTGCCGTGCTCCAGTTGCTGTAATCGCCACCGCCGCAGACAGCACGTAAGCGAATATTATATACTGTATTAGCGTTCAAGTTGTCGATTGTGTACGGAGAAGTGCTGACAATTCCTTCAGAATTCCAGATGGTACCGTCTTCGCTGTACTCGAGTTCCCAAGAACTTTCCGTGTTGCCAGGTACCCAAGCTATGGAAATGTCGTTAGCCGTTACCTCGGAGACATACATGTTGGGGGCGACACAAGTAATCGTATTGTCGCAAGGGATGAAGAACTTTACGTTGCTGCGGGTGGAAGACGTGGAACTACTTGCACCGGCAGACGTGGGGTTAGAGGGGTCGGGGTTGTAAGAGTCGCTGTAGAAATACAGGGAACGATCGGCACCGGCATTGTGGGCCAAGAACACGTATGAACTGCCATCATAGTCGCCAGAGTTGTCGTCAACCACCAACACTAAGTTGTCCGAACCATTGTACTGGAACGGCGTGGTGAACACAAAAGTATTCCAGCCTTGTGTGCAATTCAAGGATCCGGTATAGACTTGTGTCAAATTAGTAGAGGGGATGTAGTTTGATGTGCTGGAGAAAGTAGATTGTGAGGTGTGTCCCAAATAAATGGTCACATTCGTCTTGACAGTGGAAGGTGAGCTGTAGTTGTAGTAGAAAGCGATACTGTCAAGGGTGGCGGCACCGCCCATTTCACTAGCAAGGTAGATTTGTTGGGTGTAAGTGTAGTTGTAGTAGTTGTTCAGCGGAACATAATAGGTAGTGATGGTGCCCTCGGTGAAGGGATCGCCGCCCGCCAAACAATGAGTGGTGAAACTGGTGGTGACAGGGGTTGTTTGACCCGCATCGCAGTTGGTAAGCACATATACATCGTATTCAGTGTCCGGATCCAAACCGGAAAGCATGTATTGCGTTCCCGTCACTGTTTCCGTGTTCCAGTTTTCCTGGCCTGCTTCTGAATAACCCACCGTATAGCCGGTAGCGCCGAACTCAGCAGATTGCCAAGACACCAATGCGGAGGTTCCTGTGACTTGACCGACCGTCAATTGACGAGCCGGGGTACAAAGCGGATTGGTGGTGAAGACTTGTCTGAACGTCCAGGCACTGTAGTCGCCACCGCCGCAGTTAGCGCGCACATACACATCGTATTGTGTGTCGTCCAAAAGACCTTGCAGCGTGAAGGGATGAGAATACGCGGTCTCGGGAGTGCCGGTTTCCACATCGGCATTATGTTCAACCGCCACCACTTCCCAAATCGACTCATCACCTTCGGGTGTCCAATCCACATCACAGCCTTCCACTGTGATGTTGGACAACACGACATTCTGAGGTTTCACACAGGTAGGAATCAGGTCAATAGTAAGATTGTCTATATAAGCATATCCGTTGGTAGTGGTATTCTTATTCATGAAGGCGATATAGTGACCATTGTCCTGGTAGTTACTGAAATCAACCGTCACATTTCTCCAAGTAGTAGGAGAAGAGCCGGGCATAATCGTATCCACAGGCTCGAAGGTGTTGATATCCGTAAAATCGGTCATCACACCCACAATCAATCTGTCGCTAGTAGCATTGGCACGATACATGAAGTCAGCTTGCAGGCCGTTAATGGCAATGCTTTCATCAAAAGCAGGAGTAATAGCCACATTATAGGTGGTGGAAGAGCAATAGAAATACAAGGAAGCCACCCCATCGTAATGATTCGAGGAGTTACAATAGGGTCTATTGGAACTATACGTGTTAATTTTGGCCCAGCAAATCGGATAGGCATTCTCGCCAGTACTGTAAGAATCAAAATCTTCTTGGAAAGGCAGTTGGTCAAGAGCCACACAAGCGGTGGTGAATGAAACGCTTCTCCAGCCACTGGTATCGCCTGAAGAACAAATACCTGCCACACGCGCAGTGTAGTTGGTGCTAGGCGACAACACGCCCAAAATGTCGTATGCTGTATCATTAACATTAATAGAAGTGGCATCGTTCTCCCAAGAGCCATCAGCAGTTTTATATTGCAAAACATAGCTTGTGGCATCGATGGAGGAATACCATGAGAAAGAAGCATCCGTAGCTGTTACATTGGAAGCAGTGAGATGTGAAACTGGATGGCAGAAATTTGCACTGGCACTCATCGTCAGTTGCAAATTAGGACGATAGGTGCTGCGAGTGCCCGTATTAGAGCCTGGATGGCTAGCATAGCTGACATCGGAGTCGCTTTGACGATACAGACAGCTGTTGGTCACAGATGTATAGTAGAATTTCAGAGAACTGGAGTATTCAGGCATCGTTTTACTGCATACGATGACCAAATTATCTACGCCGTCGTATGGAAACGGATTATCCAATTGGAAAGTCCACCAACCCGTACTGCTTGGAACAGGTAAATTGGTGATGGAATAGACCTCCGTGAGATCTGACATCGGAAGCCAACTGCTTGTGGAAGTGTTCACAGAGTCCGCACTCGTACCCATATAAATGGTTAACGTAGAGAACGTGTAGGCTGAGGACGGAACATCCGACACATTGAAACTGATGGCAGTGATGAGACCCGCATTGTTAATTTGGGATGCGGGGTAGATCGTCTGCACCCACGTGTTCTTGTAAAAGTTGTCGAAAGGCGCGTAATAGGACGTTGACGTTCCCGTGCCAATCGTAATGGTCGTCTCTTGCGAGAAACCACTTATGCCCATTGTCAGGAGCATGAAACAAAAAAGTAGAATCTTTTTCATAAACGTTTATTTTAATTAGACATAAAAATCCAAACTCAAAGTGTATGGTCCACTTAAAATTGAAGCTATAAAATTAAACAATCATCTTTTTTTATATCCTCTGTTACATAAAAACTTATCATTAGTTATCAACAATCGTTAGTCATTGTCTTTCAGGAGATTGTGTGTTTTCGAGGTGAAAAACGGCCTTCCAGACCATCGGTTTTTAACATTTTCGGAGGCCTTGATTCGGAAAAAACGAGGGGGATTTTCCGCAAAATGGCGCCTGTTGACGTGGGACGTGGGACGTGTGAACTTTGAACTTTGACTTTGAACTTTGAACTTTGACGTAGGACGTGTGACGTGTGACGTTGACATAAGGGCGTATGCGATAAGGGCGTATGCGATATGGGCGTATGCGATATGGGCGTATGCGATATGGGCGTATGCGATACGCCCCTACATTGACACCCTATTCCCTATTCCATAAACCATAAACCATAAACTATAAACCGTAAACCGTAAACCGTAAACTGTAAACTGTAAACTGTAAACTGTAAACCATAAACCATAAACTCTAAACAATAAACAAACAACTTCCACGTTATCCTTCATTATTATAAACGAAAACCGAGCAAATGAACACGAAAATTTTATGGGCGGATGACGAAATCGATTTATTGAAACCGCATATATTATTCTTAAAATCAAAAGGTTACGATGTAATTCCCGCAATGAGCGGAATGGAAGCGCTGGAAATCCTCAAGAAGGAGTTTGTGAACATCATCTTCCTCGACGAAAACATGCCCGGACTGAGCGGACTGGAGACGCTGCAACGGCTTAAGAAAGACTACCCGCACCTTCCCATCGTGATGATCACCAAGAGCGAGGAGGAGCACATCATGGAGGATGCCATCGGCTCCAACATTGCAGACTACCTCATCAAACCCGTGAATCCCAACCAGATACTGCTTTGTCTGAAGAAAAACATCGACAATAAGAAGTTGGTAAGTGCGAAGGTGACCACCGACTATCAGCAGTCGTTCCGCGAACTCTCCATGCGCATCTCCGACCGTCTGAGCGTGCAGGAGTGGTCCGACCTTTATAAAGATTTGGTCAACTGGGAGTTGCAAATCGAAAAGATTGAAGACGAGAGCATTACGGAAATGTTGACCGCACAGAAGGAGGAGGCGGACATCCAGTTCGCCAAATTCGTGCAGCGCAACTACTTAGACTGGGTCAACGGTCGCACCGACGACAAGCCGCTGCAGTCGCACACCGTCCTGAAAGAGAAGCTCTTCCCGAAGTTGAATGACCAGAAGAGCACCTTCCTGTTCGTCATCGACAACCTGCGCTACGACCAATGGCGCAGCATCTACCCGCTCATCCATGACTACTATTATATACAAGACGAGAGCATCTGCTACAGCATCCTGCCCACGGCCACGCACTACGCGCGCAACGCCCTCTTTTCAGGGCTCATGCCGTCGGTCATCGCCAAGAAATACCCCAATTTCTGGCTCAACGAAGGGGATGCCGGCAGCAAAAACCAGTACGAGGAGGAGCTTTTGGGCGAATATCTCAAGCGTTACGGCAAGAACATCAAATATTCCTACCACAAGATTCTGAACCCGGATTTCGCCAAAAAGGTGTTCGAAAACTTCCACCAGATGCTCAATAACCCGCTGAATGTCATTGTGTTCAACTTCGTGGATATGCTTTCACATGCGGGCACTGACGTAAACGTAGTGCGCGAGCTCGCCGACGATGAGAAGTCCTACCGCAGCGTCACCGTTTCGTGGTTTGAGAATTCGATGCTCTTCGAGATGATCAAGTACTTGTCGGAGAAGAAGATACCTGTGATGATCACCACCGACCACGGCACCATCAAGGTGGACCGTGCGTTGAAGATGGTGGGCGAGCGCGACCTGAACACCAACCTGCGCTACAAGGTGGGCCGCAGCAGCATGGACTATCCCGCCAAGGAGGTCTTCGAAATCAAGAACCCCGACGACGCCTTCCTGCCGAAGGAGAACATGACCCAACGGTTCATATTCGCCACCAAATCAGACTTTTTCGCGTATCAGAACAACTTCAACCAGTACGTGAACCTGTACAAGAACACCTTCCAGCACGGCGGTATTTCTATGGAGGAGATGATGATTCCGTTTGTGGTGTTGGCACCGAAGAATGTGTGACGTGGGATGTGTGACGTGTGACGTGTGATGTGGGATTTATGATGTTTGATGTTTTACGGCCAAATTTAGAGACGCCATAAAATTTAGAGACGCCATAATATGATGTCTCTACAACGTGCGGCATCCTAATCCCTAATCCCTATTCCCTATCCCCTATCCCCTATTCCCTCGACCCTCGACCCTCGACCCTATTCCCAAAATTTCTTCACCCCCAAAATTAAACTTTTCCGAAAAAATTATATCTTTGCGGTTTGAATTATAACGAATAATTTTAACCCAAAATAGTCAAGAAAAATGAAAAAACAGATTCGTTTATTAATGGTCATCGCTGCGATGTTCCTCACTGTCAGTACTTTTGCGCAAAAGCCTTTCGCTGGCAGAATAGTTTTTGAAATCACGGCAGAAGGCACGACCAATCCTGCCATCGCTGCAGAATTAGCGGAAAGTTCTATCGAGTACATTGTGATGGGCAACAACTATCGCATGAACATGAACCAAGGCATCGACATCATCACCATTGCCAACGGTAACAACAAAACCTACACCGTTGTTTTGGGCATCCCGGGTTACGGTAACTACTACCTTGAGCAGACCACGGAAGATATCCAGAAGAAACAGAGCACCGTTAAAAGAGACTACGAGTACACCGAAGAGACGCGCACCATCGCCGGTTACAACTGCAAAAAGGTGAACGTGAAAGTCACCGATCTGGAGACCGACGAAGAAGAGACCGCTGTGATTTGGGTAACCTCTGAACTGGGTCTTGGCGACGACATCAACTTCTACGATCATCCGGGTTTGAAGGGTTATCCGCTTCGCACCGAGATAAAGACCGAAATTGACGGTGAAAATGTAACCGTTTGCACCACGGCAACTTCTGTCACCCCTGACAAGAAAATCAAACCTACGATGTTTTTGCTGCCTTCTGACGCAAAGAGTTTCGAAGAAGCTCCCGATGAACTTAAGCAAATGCTTGGCGGTGCCAGCGATGAAGAATAATCCCGGAAAAGAAAACAGCTGGCGGAAACTCACCGAAAACGAGATACACCAGCTTGTTCAACAAAACAACAGTGCAGACGACTGGAATGACATTTCCGTCGTCCGCACTTTTTCTGTTTTAAACATCATACGCAACTGCCACTTTTCCGGCAACGTGAAAATTGAGGAAAACGTGTCGATGTCGAATGTGATGCGCATCGAAAACTACCATATCAGTGCAAACGCCCGACTCTCGAATATCGGGTCTCTCACCTTCACTGAAGAGCGCTACGGCTACCCGTTGGAACTCTGCAACGAAGACGGTCGTTTTCAAGCCGTTGCGGTGCCCGAAATGAACTCCACCGACGTTTTCCAATGCCTTTACACTGGAAACCCGTCACTGTTCGAACATGAAGCGCCGACCGAGAAGCAGGGTCACATCGGTGCGCACTGCACCATCGAGAATGTCACCGCCATCCGTAACGTCCACATCGACGCATTCTCCGAGTTATCAGGATGTTGCGAGATAGCG
>ONHS01000051.1 GCA_900317715.1 uncultured Bacteroidales bacterium
TGCGGACTGCCACCCGTCATGATGACCACCGGATACTTCTGAAACAGCTCCTTCAACAGCGTGAGCACGTCCTGCTCGAACTTATAAACATTGTAATAGTCATGAATGGAGAGCATCCCGACAAAAAAATGTTGCGCAACGGCCAGCTCCTCCTCGGTGGGATAGGCTGTACCGATGCGCATCTCTCTATAGAACTGGCGGGAGTCTGCCGAGATGATCGGCACCTGCCAGCGTTGCGCCAACCCGATGGTGTAGGCCGTCTTGCCCACGCCCGTCGGACCGGTCAAAATGTACAAAGTGGGACTACTAAAAGTCGGAGAACTCATTCAGATCGTTATAATCCTCCTCGTTGTAGCCGTCATCGAAGCCGTCGTCGTACTCATCATCTTCCAAGTCATCCAGCAACAGCTGAGCCTCATCGACATCGGGTTGCGGCAGATCCTTGGTGGTGAGCCGCACAGGGAGCTTGCCCTTCTGGAAGGTGCAGCGCGGGAATTCCTCTGGATTCTCGGTCTGTGCCGCCTTCTGGAACTCGATGTAGAACGTCTTCGGATCGATGAAGTCGTACTCGTAAAGGATGTGCTGGTGCGGGTCGGTGATGAAGTCCTTCAAGATGGCATCCTTCATGACGAACTTCGGCAGACGCGTCTTCGTGCTGAACGAATCCTCGTCGTCGTACTCCGGCGTCTCCATCATTTCCTCGTCCTCCGACGTGTCCATAATGGTGATCTCCTTCTGCTTGTTCCATTTCTGGTCGCAGATGGAGAAAGCGGCGAATTCATTCCCCTGCAAGCCTAAGCACTCGTAGAGGAAGTGGTGAAAGTCCTCAAAGTTCGTATTCGCGAGCACATCCACGTCGCGCACGAAGTCCTCCACTTCGTCGTAAAACACTTTGAATTTGTAATAATACATGATTTTAATGGTTATAGGTTATTGGTTATGGGTTATTTAGGGTTTAGGGTTTAGGGTTTAGGGTTTAGGGTTTATAAGCGTAGAGACGCAATGTTTTGTGTCTCTACGCTGGACCATTATTCCTCTTCCTCCGGTTCCTCCATATTATGATAGACGTTCGTCACGTCTTCGTCCTCGTTGATTTTGTCAAGCAGAAGGTTGACCTCGGCGCGTTGCTCTTCGGTGAGAGCCTTGAGTTCCTTCGGGATACGGTCGAATTTGAAGCTCTTGATTTCGTACTTGTTGTCTTCCAAATATTTTTGGATAGGACCGAAGGCTTTGTATTCAGCCATGATGATCACCTCTTCGTCGTCGGCGTCGATTTCTGCGTCGAAATCCATCATCGCGAGTTCGAACTCCTCGATGTCGAGTTCAGGAGTGCGAGCGACGGTAAAGATGCACTTGTGGTCGAACAGGAAATCGAGCATACCAGAGGTACCGAGGGAGCCGCCGAACTTGTTGAAGTAGCTGCGGACATTGGCGACGGTGCGCTGGTTGTTATCGGTGGCCGCCTCAATCAGGATAGCGATACCGTGAGGTCCGCGACCTTCATAGACCATCTCCTTATAATCGGACATATCTTTCTCGAAGGCGCGTTTGATGGCGCGATCGATATTGTCTTTCGGCATGTTCTCGTTACGAGCCGTCTGGATGAGCAGACGCAGTTTGGAGTTCTGCTCGGGATCAGGACCACCGGCCTTGGCAGCCATCGTGATTTCCTTGCCCAGACGAGTGAAAGTCTTGGCTAAATATGCGTTTCTCTTGAAAATTCTTGCTTTACGATATTCAAAAGCTCTTCCCATTTTGTCTTATAATTTAAATATGAATACTTTAGTTAAAATGTCTCGTTTTAAAAACGCTGCAAAGGTACAATTTTTTTTCGTAGGAAAAGAAAATAATTTGGCATTTTGCTTTTCTTCATTCGCTTTTAGCCCCTGAAAACAGCCAATAGCCACTTGCGAAAAGCCAATAACAAAAAAATATTTCAAAAACCTGTGTGAGATATTCCAAAAAATACTATCTTTGCGACCTCAAATTTTGAGGCATAAAAGTTTTGTATCATTCTTAAAATCATTCAAATTATGCAGAAAAAAGGCAACAAATACGGTACTCACCGCGTGATTGAACCCAAAGGCGTTCTCCCGCAGCCCGCTAACAAACTTGACAACAATATGGACGAGATTTGGGATAATGAAATCCTGATCGATGTCCAAACGTTGAACATTGACTCTGCTTCATTTACCGACATCCATAACTATGCTAAGGAGCAAGCTGGTCCCGGCGCTTCCGAAGAAAAAATCATGGAAGAAGTGAAGAAAGAGATGCTCTTGAACGTTGAATTGCAGGGCAAGCACCGTAACCGCCGTACCGGTTCTGGCGGTATGTTGCTCGGCAAGGTTGAGAAGATCGGTGACGCTCTCAAGGGCAAAATCGACCTCAAAGAGGGTGACCGCATCGCTACTCTCGTCAGCCTCAGCCTCACCCCGCTGCGCATTGACGAAATCCTCGAAATCCGTCCTGATGTTGACCAAGTCGATATCAAGGGTAAAGCTATCCTCTTCGAGAGCGGTATCTACGCTAAGATCCCGACCGACATGCCGGAGAAGCTCGCTTTGAGCGCATTGGACGTGGCAGGTGCTCCTGCACAAACTGCTAAATTGTGCCAATACGGTCAAACCGTCGTCATCCTCGGTGCCGGTGGTAAGAGCGGTATGCTCTGCTGCTACGAGGCTAAGAAACGTGTCGGTGTCACCGGTAAAGTCATCGGTATCGCCAACAGCCCGAAGAGCACCCAACGTATCAAAGACCTCGGCTTCTGCGACATCGTGGAGTCTGCCGCCGGCATGACTCCCGTCCAAGTTTATGAGCTCATCGAAAAGCTCACCGACGGCAAGATGGCTGACGTTACCATCAACTGCGTCAACGTTCCCGATCAGGAAATGACCGCCGTGCTCTGCACCAAAGACGACGGTATCGTCTATTTCTTCAGCATGGCCACCAGCTTCACGAAAGCTTCCCTCGGTGCTGAAGGTATCGGCAGCGACGTGAACATGATCATGGGTAACGGCTACACCAAAGGCCACGCTGAGTTCACCCTCCAAGAGCTCCGCGAAAGCCCCGAACTCAGAAAGATCTTCGAAGAGTTATACGCATAACCCTTCGGTCTTTATACCATTAGTAATAATTATCTGATGAAATAAGCGGTGTGTAACGAGCGCCGCTTATTTTTTTGCTTTTTGCTTTTAGCTGTTGGCTATTGGCTTTTCGCTTTTTGCCAACAGCTAAAAGGTTAATGCTAAAAAAACAACTCACCAATCAAAAATAATTTGTATCTTTGCCCTCGTGTTTTTTAGGAAATAATCTTAAATTTTTGAATATGAAAAAAATATCTACAATGATGGTGATGCTGGCCTGTGTCGCCCTGTTTGCGTCATGCAAAAACAAAAAAGCAGAGACTCCGAATGAGGAATCCAAGAGCGAACTCCAACAGAAAGTGGAGGAGTATGCCTACTTCGATTTGACCGCCGACCTCTCCAAATTGACCGAGAGCGAGCGGCAACTGCTGCCGATTTTCTTCGAAATCGGACAAATCATGGACGACTTGTTCTGGGAACAGACTTTTGGCGACAAGAGCATCCTCGACACCATCTCTGATCCGTGGATGAAAGACTACGCGATGATCAACTATGGTCCGTGGGACCGCCTCGACGCGGAGAAACCCTTCGTGCCCGGCTATGGCGAGCGTCCTCCGATGGCCAACTACTATCCTCAGGACATCACGAAAGCTGAGTACGACGCTTTCGAAGATCCGTTGAAGTCTTCCCACTACACCGTCCTCAGACGTGATGAGAATGGAAAATTGATCACCGTCGGATATTACGAGGCTTACAAAGAGAAACTTGATCGCGTGTGTGCATTGCTCGACAAGGCTATCGAAATTGCCGACAATCCCACGATGAAAAAATATCTGGTGGAGCGCAAGAAATCATTGCAAACCAACGACTACTTCCCTAGCGACATGGCTTGGATGGACCTCAAAGACTCCAACATCGACTTCGTGTTCGGACCTATCGAGAACTACGACGATGCTTTGAATTCTGTGAAGACCTCCTGGGAAGCCTTCGTGCTCGTGAAGGATGTGGAAGCCAGCACCAAATTGGATAAATTTGTGAAGATGCTTCCGCAACTGCAACGCGAACTTCCGTGTGATCCCGCGCACAAGACCTACGTGCCCGGCACCACCTGCGATATGAACCTCTATGATGTGGTGTTCTACGGCGGCGACTGTAATGCTGCCGGCAAGACCATCGCCATCAACCTGCCGAACGATGACAACGTGCAAGCCAAGAAGGGCTCCCGCCGCTTCCAACTGCGCAATGCCATGCAGGCTAAATTCGACAAAATCATGAAGCCCATCGGCGAAATCATCATCGAACCGTCCGAGCAGAACCACATCACCTTCGACGCTTTCTTCTGGAATGTGACGTTCCATGAAGTGGCGCACGGCTTGGGCGTGAAGCAGACCATCAACGGCAAGGGTTCCGTGGACGAGGCCATGCAGACCGAAAACTCCAGCTGGGAAGAGGCTAAGGCCGACATCGTGGGTCTGAACCTCGTGCTCAACCTTATCGACAAGGGCGAAATCACCGACATTTCCGTGGAAGATGCAATCACCACCTACATCGTCGGTTTGTTGCGTAGCGTGCGTTTCGGTGCTTCCGAGGCCCACGGTATCGCCAACATGATGTGCTACAACTACTTGTTCGAGAACGGTGCCTTCACCCGCAACGGCAACGGCACCTACCACATCAACTACGACAAGGCCCGCAAGGCTATGGAAGGCTGGATCGCGCTGATCCTCAAGACGCAGGCCGAAGGCAACTTCGAGTTTGCCACTCAATACAGCAAGGACAACGGCACCATCAAATCTGATTTGCAAGCCGACCTCGACCGCATCAACAAGTCCGGCATCCCGAGAGACATAAGGTTTAATCAGGGGTTGGACGTGCTGGGACTGAAATAATGATGAATGATGAATGCAGAATGATGAATAAATTTTTATCATCATTATGCATTCTTTATTTATCATTCATCATTTATCATTCATCATTCTGTATTTGAATGTACCTCAAATCCCTCCAACTCACCAACTTCAAGTCCTACACCGAAGCTTCGTTCTCGTTCAGTGGCAACGTGAACGGCATTGTGGGGGCGAACGGCAGTGGCAAGACCAACCTGCTGGACGCCATCCATTACCTGTCGTTCGGGAAGAGTTGCTTTTCGGCGAAGGATGTCAGTTCGGTGCGGTTGGGCACGGATTTTTTTGCGCTGCACGGGGATTTCGCGGATGAGGAGTCGGGAAATACCACGCAGGTGAGCTGTGTGTATAAGAACGGTGCCAAGTCGTTGAAGGCCAACAAGAAGGTGTACGACCGGCTGAGCGACCATGTGGGGTTGTTCCCTGTGGTGATGGTTTCTCCGTACGACAGCGACATCATCAACGACGGCAACGAGGTACGCCGGAAGTTCTTCGACAAGATCATCTCGCAGTTCGACAAAATCTATCTCCAGCATCTGATTCACTACAAGAAGCTGTTGTTGCAGAGGAATGCGGTGTTGCGTCAGCAGATGGAGAACCGCCGTTCGGATCTTTCTCTGTTGCAGGTGATTGATTACCAGTTGATAGAAGATGGCGTGCAGCTGTATCAGCGCCGCAGGCAGTTTGTGGAGGATATCCGCCCGATGTTTGTACAACACTACCGGCAGCTGTCGGGTGGGGTGGAGGAGGTCGATATCCGTTACGATTCGGCTTTGTTGGAAACGCCCTTTGAGGAGGGCTTGGCCAAAAGTTTTCCTGCGGATGCGAAATGCGGTTACACGACCTTCGGGGTGCACAAAGACGACTATGATTTCACCATTGACGGTCATCCGGTGAAGCATTTCGGGTCGCAGGGACAGCAGAAGTCCTTCTCGTTGGCGTTGCGTCTGTCGCAGTTCGATTACGCTTTCGCCTACAACAAGCGCAAGCCGATCCTGCTGTTGGATGACATCTTTGACAAGCTGGACCGCTCTCGCATTTCCGAGCTGTTGGGCATGGTGGGACGAGAGCATTTCGGGCAGGTCTTTATCTCGGACACGGACGAAACGCGCGTGAGGGCGATTTTGGGAGAACATGGGATTGAGCATGAGGTGTTTGAGATCAAGAGGGAGAAGGGAATAGAGAATAGGGAATAGGGAGTAGTTAGCAGTTAGTAGTTAGTAGTTGGCGGTTTTGCGAGAAGGGGGTGGATATTTGCGAAAAAAATGCTCGTAAAAAGGATTGGTTAGATAATATTTAATGTAAGCTGTTGATTATGAGTGTTATAAAATCGAGATATAGGGGTGGACGGATTCAAAAAAAAGTGTACTTTTGCGGTCTGGAAAACGGGATATAGCGTAGTCCGGTTATCGCGCCTGCTTTGGGAGCAGGAGGTCGCAAGTTCGAATCTTGCTATCCCGACGAGGCGTAAGCCAACGGTTCCGTAGCTCAACTGGATAGAGCAGCTGCCTTCTAAGCAGCAGGTTTTGCGTTCGAGTCGCAACGGAATCACCAAAAGCTCCTTCAAACGAGGGAGCTTTTTCATTTTGTGGCGACGCGATTCATCGTGTCGCTATTGTTCATAAATAGTAATATCTTTTTTTGGTATTTCTGCAATAAGAATGTACTTTTGTATTCTCATTTTAAGAATTTCAAAACGTTAAATATCAAACATTTATGAATCACGATTACGTATTGGTTGCCGGTCGTTCTAATCCGGAGCTGGCGAAAAAGATTGCCGACTGTTTGCACAAGCCCCTCCTTTCAGTTGACATTCTCCAATTCAAGGACGGGGAAATCCAGGTCTATTACAACGAGAGCATCCGTGGGCGCGATGTTTTCATCATTCAGCCGACCTTCTCCCCGGCGGACAACATCATCGAGCTGCTGATTGCCATTGACGCTGCCAAGCGCGCATCGGCACGCAGTATCATCGCTGTTGTCCCTTATTTCGGCTATGCCCGTCAGGACCGCAAGGACAAACCCCGTACCTCCATCGGTGCCAAGTTGATGTGCAACCTGCTTACCACCGCAGGTGTGAGCCGCGTCATCACCATGGACTTGCACGCCGACCAGATCCAGGGCTTCTTCGAAGTGCCGGTGGATCACCTGTTTGCTTCCAACGTTTTTATTCCGTTGGTGAAGAATTCCGGTTGGGAGAACATCAGCATCGCATCGCCTGACACGGGCGGTACCAAACGTGCCTCTACATACGCCAAGGCTCTTAACTGCGAACTGGCTATCGGCTACAAGCAGCGCGAGAAACAGAACGAGGTGGCTTCGTTGCAAATCATTGGCGACGTGAAAGACAAAAACGTGATTCTAGTGGATGACATCATCGATACAGCTGGCACGCTTTGCAAGGCTGCTGCCCGCATCAAGGAGATGGGAGCCCTCAGCGTCCGCGCTATGTGTGCTCATGGCCTCTTCTCTGGCGATGCGCTTGAGAAAATCGAGAATTCCGTGCTTGACGAGGTGCTCGTCACCGACACTATTCCGTTGAAGCGCCCTTGTGCCAAGGTGAAAGTTATCTCCGTGGCCAAACTGCTGTCTGAAATCATCCTAAGCGTCGAAGACAACACGTCCATCTCGTCGCATTATTATGTATAACCGAACAAAAAAACGTCCCTCCAACGGAGGGACGTTTTTTTGTTCGGTTATGCCAATAGCCAATAGCTAACGGCCAATAGCCAACTCCTCTTCCAGCTGGCTTTCCGTTTTCCCTAACAGCGTGAGATACTGCTGGAACACTGGGGTGAGCGAGTCGTTGGGGAAGCGGTTGATGAAGTCGCGGTATTCGCTCTCCGCGCTGCGCCAGTCGCCGAGGATGTCGTCATAGACGATGGCTCGCTGCCAGTAGCAGAGTTTTGCTTGGTCGAGGTCGGGATATTGTTCTTGGAATTGGTTGAAGATGGCGAGAGCGCGTTTCGCGTTGCGTGCCCGTGCCTCCACGTTGCCTAGCCTGTCCGCCGATTTCGCCAAGATCATGCTGCCCACGCCCGCACGGTAGAGCATGCCTGGTGCGAGGGTGTCGTCAGGATGTTTTTCCGCGAAAGCCATCGCCTTCACAATGAAGGCATTGAACGCGGCGGTGTCAATCCGCCCGCAAAGGGCGTATATGGAATCAGAATGGTTGTATGCCGCGAGCAACGAATCACTCTCCTGTCGGATGGCCTTCTGCTCCGCCTGCTGCCCGTTTTGGCACGCTGCCAAAAACAAAACTGATAATATAACCGTGAATAATCGTTTCATCGTTTCATCGTTTTTCATCGTTTTTCATCGTCCATTCATCGCATCATCGTGTCATCGCCATTCATCGTCATCATTCATCGTCCTAGGGCTCGCTACGCTCACCCTAGGCTGACATAGGTCGGGCTTTCAGCCCTTTTTGGAATTATTTTTTGGTCTTGTATGCGGGGTGGACTTTGCCGCTGGCGATGTCGTTGAGTTGGCGTTTGAGGACCATCTTTTTGATTTGGGAGAGGTTGTCGGTGAAGACTTTGCCTTCGAGGTGGTCGTACTCGTGTTGGATGATGCGGGCCAGGATGCCGTTGATGTCGCAGTCGTGGTATTCGCCCTTTTCATCGTAGTAGGTGATGTGGATGTCGGATTTGCGGATGACGTCCTCGTTGATTTTCGGGAGGCTGAGGCAGCCTTCGGCGAAGGGGACATCCTCTCCGAAGCGGTCGGTGATGGTGGGGTTGATGAAGGCCCCTTTGAACGGCTCGTGGTCGGGATAGATTTCCTTGTAAGGTGCTGAATCAACCACAAATATGCGCATGGATTTGCCGACTTGCGGGGCTGCCAAACCTACTCCCTCCGCATGGTACATGGTGTCAAAAAGGTCGTTGACAAAGCCTTTCAGGGCTTCGTCTTTCAGGTCAACTTCCACTGCGGTCTTGCGCAGCACTGGGTTTCCGTATAATACAATAGGTAATATCATTGTTCGTTGTTTCTTAAATTGATCATATCTTGTTGCTCCAGATAGGATTGCAGGATGATGGCAGCGGCACGACTCCGACGGGGTGTTGTCGAGCTGTTTGGCCTCTCCGATGACGACGACATCGACCTTCTCCTTGTTGAGGTAGTCCTTGAGGAAGTCGAAAGCCTGCGCCACGGGGACAGTCTCCAGTGCGTGCGCACAGATCTGCAGTTCGTCGGTGACGGCGAACCCCACGCGTTTCTGTCCATAGTCGATAGCCATAATTCTACCCATATCTGGTAATTTTTTTCGGGGTGCAAAGGTACACAAAATTCGAATATGCACGGAAATATGAAAAGGTCCCGACGCTTTTGGAAACATCGGGACCTTTAGGTTATCTTTTCTCGCGGGGGGACGCCCCCTTTGAGTGGGAATCGTTACTGTGGATAGGTGTACGGGCTGGCGCTAATTGCGCCCGTAGAATTGCCGATGGTCACGGTGCCGCAAGTGCCATTCTTTCCGGCTCCGATGCTGTAAGTGGCTCCGTTTCCTTTCGTGGCCTTCACGCTGGTCACGGTTGAGGTAATCGTGATACTGCCGCACTGGGTGTTGATATCGATTGGGCCGCCGCCGCCGATGCCAGCAGCGTCATCACCACCCTCAGCAATGATAGTGCCACCACTGATGTTGATGGTGCCGCAGTTTGCCCCACGACCGCCACCGATACCAGCAGCACCTACACCGCCCTTGGCTGTGATGTTTCCGCCGGTGATTTCGATATCACCGCAGGTTGAAACATAAGCGCCACCGATGCCAGCTGCATATAGACCACCAGTAGCCACAATATTGCCGCCCTGAATGATGATGTTGCCACAGGATTTATGGTTAAGTCCTGCTCCGATGCCAGCCGCGAAGCCGTTGCTGCCGGCGATGAGTTTGCCTGTGCCTTGGGTACCGCCTTTGATGGTGAGCGTGCTACCCATAGGTACATAGATGCCGGGATACTCGTTATTGAACCCGGTCACTTTATTTGTCGTTCCGTCCTTCAGGATGATGGTGGCATCGCCCTTGCAGGTGATTCCTGCCCATAGGTAGCTCATACTATGCGTTCCGTTGATGGTTACATCATCCAGCATCACAGTGGCTCCCTTTGCGATGGAAATCTTCACCTTTGCATTAAGCGTGCCCGTCAGGGTATCGCCGTTTTGGGCAATAAAGGCTTCTGTAATGGTGGAGAGGTCAATCGTGGTAGGTTCTCTGTTGGTCACCTTGGTGAATTCACCCGTCTCGGTGATGTTCGGCACGCTCTTGATTTCACCGGTTTCGTTCACGAAGTTGTGGCCATAGATGGTCAGTTCGCCCAAGGGAGTAAGACCCGGGGTGAGAAAACCAAAGGTGGCGACGAGATTCGTGTCAGAGGTGACGGTGATAGTGTGGGTGTCTTCTGTACTATGATCGTCGCTCCAATCCAGGAGTGCGTAGCCCGCTTCCGGGATGGCCTTGACGGTCACATCAGTGCCGTAATCCACAATATAGGTGTTAGGAGTAGGACCCTGAGTCACACCATCGGGAAGAGTGTTTCCTATGTAGAACAGTTGCAACTCGCCCAACTGCAAGTCGCTGCCGGAATGCACTTCGCTCACCTCGAAACGGAAATGTCTGTAGGTGCCGGGAACATCCATTTCGAAGTCGAAGGGGGCGTAGTTGGTGTCCTTCATGGTGACGTCGTTGGAGACAGCGTCAATGATGGTCCAGTTATCGCTACCATCAAGATTAGCCTTCAGCACCCAACTCTTCGGATTTCGGCCTGCTCCCCACGTCTCATTGTCGTCACCCGTAAACAGCGTGTAGCCGTTTACCTGCACGGCATTGGTGGTCCTGAATTCAACAAATTTTGGGTCAGCAACGGTGCACCACTTGTTGCCGCCAGTGATGATGCCGTCGAATAGCTTTTCGCATTGTTGGTTCGCATAGCTGCTGCAGCACTCCCGTACTGAGATACTGGAGTTGGGGATTATAGTCTTGTTGCCGTTGATGGTTTGAATCTCCACTGAGCCGTTGCCGATAGCCGTCAGCGTCAGCGTGTAATAAGTATGAACATGGAGGATGAACAGGGCCGTGTCGGCCAGGAGGGTGTCGTTGCCGGCGAAAATGGCCTTGACGGTGTCGATGCCGACACCGTTAATGGTGACTATGCCTGAATTGTTGATGGTGTTGCTGGAGTTGGTGCCGGATTTATGGGCGATGCTGTAGGTCACCGGAATGCCGTGGGGATTGGTGAGTTCCTGTCCTGAGAAGGGATCCCCGAGATAGACCGTGGTGTCAGACTTGGCGTATGCGAGACCGGCATCCTGCTTCCACGTGGTCCGCAGCACTTGGTTGCCCCCAGGCATATCGAAGGTCCAGGTGAGATTGTCCGAACCCGTGCGGGTGGGGATTGTAGGGTCAGTGTTTTGCGCCCATGCATTCGCCATCACCAAGACAAAGGCCATTAATACAATATGTTTGATATATTTCATTGTTCCTAATTTTTATCGTTGGTTTGTTCACAATGGATATAATCCTTTAGTGTTGCGGATAAATAATCGTATTCTGCCTGAGGTAGGAATAACCGTTGTTTCGGTATTGAGTACCGTTGTAGTACATCGTACCGTCGATGGTCACGGTGCCACACGAACCAATGTAGCTCTTACCGATACAGTCACAATCGGATTGGTACTCGCCATTACCCTTATAGGCAGTCACTTTGGTCACAGTGTTAGTGATGGTGATATTGCCACCACTGCCGGATAAGCCAGCGCCTATTCCGGGAGCGTTTTTACCACCCGTAGCTATGATAGTGCCGCCCATGATGGTAATAGTGCCGTTGTCGCTATCCCATCCGCCGCCAATACCAGCAGCATTTTCATCACCCGTAGCTGTGACAGTGCCGCCCGTGATGGTAATATCACCAGTGTAGCGATCCTTTCCGCCGCCAATGCCAGCAGCGTATGAACCACCCGTAGCCGTGATGGTGCCGCCCGTGATGATAATATGGCCGCCAGGCTCAGAATTTGAAGACCCGGCGCCGATGCCCGCAGCGCCTTGAGAGCCGGTGGCGTTGAGGGTGCCGGTGCCGCAGATGGTGAGGGTATGTCCTGCGGGTACGTAGATGCCGGCTTTTGTGTTGCTGCCGGTAAGGTTGTTGACGGAACCCTCCTTCAGGATGATGGTGGCGTCGCCTAAGCAATTAAGGCCTGCCCTTGTTGTAAAACTAGTATTTTCTACGGTTAGATTATCCAGTATTACAGTAGCACCATCGGCGATGGAAATCTTCCCGGAATAGTAAAGTGTACCCGTAAGGACATCACCGTCACGGACCGTGGAATCGGACTTAATGCCCGAAACGTTTATAGGTATCAGCTCTAACTTTTCCACCTTTACAGCTTGCGCGACAGGCTGCGGGGTAATCTTTACGTTAGCACCCTTGGGAATCATTACATAGCCGCTGTCGGGGTGTGCAGTGCCGTAGGGCGTCAGCGTGGCGGCTACATTGTTGATCAACACTGTCCAGTTAAGCGGGATGCTGTCGAGGCGGTAGTCGTTAATGGCGAAATAAGCTGTAAAAGTCGTATCGCTGGTAAGCGTAATGGTACGCGGATTGTCCGTATTCTGGTCATTCCAATTGGCAAAGTGGTAATAGGGGTTGGCAATGGTCTTAACGGTTACTTCGACGGTCTCCATCACAAGGTATGTACCGTTACCATAGTCGGTCACCTCTTCCGGCAGCGGAGTGGCCAGTGTCGCAGTACCGTTGCCGTCGCTGGCCAGCTTCAGCGTGTAATAAGGATAGTATTCCACTTCCACCCGCATATTGGCTGCGGGCATGGTGAATTTCCAGGTGCCATTGTTTTGCTTGGTCGCGGATATATTTATGGTTGGCCCAGTTGCAGACGCGTTTTTGATGGTCACACTCTTCACGTTGTTGGCATACGTCGGGGTGAACACCACTTCGTTACCCGCGCAAATGACGATGGTGTCATTGGTGACGGTCACGGGGACTCCGTTGACGGTCACCATCCAGCCGTCAGGAATTTGACTCAAGGTAAACGGAACAACGTAGGACACAGCCTTGCCATTGACAACATGCCAGCCATCGCCGAGGGCAGTGGCAAGTTGCGCGGCGGTCATGTTCGACCCGTTGATGCCCTGCGCATTGCCAATGGTCTTGGTGTAATAGCAATTGGAACAATTAGTCGAACAGTTACCGTTGTAAAGGGTGTTTCCGTTTGTCACAGTGTTGACAGGATCGACGAGACAGTTGCTTATGTTAACGGTATAATTGCCATTGCAATGGCTTAAAATGCCACTCCAATTTTCATAATTCGAAGCGTTTCCTTCATCACTCATTGTTCCGTTGAACAGGCAGTTTGTAATGTTTATAATGCTGCCATCAGTACTAACCTGTCCGACAATTCCTCCGTCGTATGCGTTGCCTCCTGAATACTTATTGGTGATATTGGCACTGTTGATGCAGTTGGTGACGGTGCTTGTCCCCTTGGCGTAACCCACAATGCAACCTGTATACTGGCTGGTGGAGGATAATGTACCCACCAGATGAACGCCTCTGATCGTGGCGCCATCGATGTAACGAAACGGTGCAGCATACAGAATACCAATATTTTCAAAAGTCATATCGATGGTATAACCGTTGCCATCGAAGGTGCCACTGAAAGCATGTGCCTCATCTCCCACACACGAGGTAATGCTGATATCAGCGGTCTGCTTGAAAAACACGCCGTTGTACGAGTTTCCGCCACCGACATTGCCAGCCAGATTGACCCAATCAGTCGCACTGGCAATCAGGTAAGGGTCGGTCTCCGTGCCATTGCCGCCGCCGAATAATTGTGATTGTCCCCAAACGGGACTCGCTGCCAACGCCAACACTGCGACAAACATCAAATATAATATATTTTTCATTAGTATATGTTTGTTTCAATAAAATAGGTTAGTTGCCCGAGGTTGTTGCGGTTGCAGGCTTGACATACCAATAGACGATGGTCACCTTGTCGCCGACTTTCAGATGGTAGGCGTTACCGTCACGATTCTTGTTCTGGTTAGCGTCATATACCACAACCTTGCTGGTCGGGTCATTAGTGGTGGTCAACACACCGCTGTGGTTGCCGCCCACCATTACACCATTGATGTACATTCTCAGGACATGGTCCGCATGTGGCACGTTCTTCAGCGTGAACTCGGTCTGACCGGCCTGCGCCACAGTGAAGGAGTCTTGGGCCATCACCGGAGTGTTATTAATGATGTCCTCGATGGAGTCGTGCAAGTGGTTCACCCGTGTGGTCAAAGCGGTGACCAGCGTGTTCAAGGCGGCAATCTGTTCAGAAACCGTCTGTGCGTCAGCCTTGGTCGCTATCGCCTCGGTGTTCGTCTTTATGGCGGCGGCATTTATCCGGATGCTGTCGCGGTTCAGTTGGATGCTGTCGCGCATATCCGTAATCACGTTACAAGTCAACACGCTGTCGCACACATTCGTGTTGAAGGTGTTCACGCGGTTCTGCAAAGCTGTCAGATTGTTGTTGGTGATTGTTATGTTGTTGGTATTGGCAGCAATCACGGCACCCAAAGCGGCACTGTCAGCCTTCATTTTTTCATAGATGGCGGTGCTGTCAGCTTTCATCTTCTCATAAACAGCAGACAAGCCGCCGCCCATACAGATCTTCACCTCATCGCATAGACCATCCTTCTTCACGTACTCGTTCAGCGTGTCGTTGAGATGGATGGACAAGGCTAGACTGTCGTACTTGATCTTGTTGTAGATGCCGATGACGACAGCGGCGTCGGGATCCAGCTCGTCCGCGTATTCTGCATACATGGCGTAAGGCACCGCCGTGAGCGGCATCGCCAGCGTGCCGAGCGAGGTTCCGGCCAACGTCACCGTCGTCTCGATGTGAGCCGTCTTCCAGTCAATCAGCCCCCAATTCCCGTCGGTCACGGTGCCGTTGCCGATCAGCAGGGAGACGTTCCACGGTCTTGTTGGCCACCAGTCGGTTCTCGGTGTCGCGCACCACAGCCTGGTAACTGATTTTGTTGTTTTGCGCGAAGATCGTGGTCGCGCAGCATAGCATCAGAGCTATGAGGAGTAAGGTTTTTTTCATATTTATTTGGTCTTATTATTTTCTTTGTTGATGTCCTAGGGCTCACTGCGTTCACCCTAGGTTGACACGTGTCGGGCCTGCAGCCCTCTTGGAATAACCGTAACTGCTAACTACTAACTACTAACTGCTAACTATTCCGGCCAGACGTTGACCTTCACGCAGCGCACGCTCAAGTTGTCGTCAGTGCTGCGGGTCACGTAGAGCGGGGTGTCGCAATAATGGGAAATCTGGATGGCATTGCCGACGGGGTTGCCGCCCTCCCCCGACACCCACCAATAGGTCTCCGAGCCCAAGCCCTCGAAACGACGTGCGGCGGAGCTGTAGAGGCCGGCTGGGTAGGCCGTGAAACCGGTGCTGTTGGTGTTGATGTCGCCGTTGATCCAGCCATCGGTGCTTCGCAACGAAGTGGCAGGGTTGGTGGACAGGTCCGAAACCTCATCGCCCATAGGCAGGTGCCAGCCGTCGGGACAGAGCGTCTGGGCGGCCGTCTGCGGATATAGCAGACCATAGACTTGCGGGACTTCCGCGTTCAGCGAACTCAGGTAGGTCACCGCACCGTCGGCCTCCTTGCGCAGGTTCTGCTTCGTCCAGCAGTGACCGGAAACCGCCAGCACGTCATAGTTGTTATCCTCCATGTACTGCGGACAGACAATCAGGTAGAGTGTCCGCAAAACATCGTAGTTGTAGATGCCGCCGTTGACGAGATAGACGCTGTCCTTGTGCGACTCGGTCTGGTCATGCAGGTTGAAACCGTTCTCCGTGTAGTCGGTGTTGTAGGTGATCACGTCATAGACGGTGTCACGCGTCCACTGCGCCTGCGCCATGCCCATCGAGAGCTCGTAATTGCCGAGGGTCTCTTGCGTGAAGAAGGGCTGCCCGATGGCCACGTAGAGGTGTTCGCTGCTCGCGCCGGAGACCACTGTTGCCTGCACGGTCTGCGGCTGCGCACTCAATGGCGCCACCCAAGCTATACAGCAAAATAGAAATGCAATAGTAAGAAATTGTTTCATATTCAAATAGGATTAAATCCGAAAAATACACTATCGTTCGCCTTAAGGTAAAAGACGAGGATTTGGAGGTAAAGAAAAAAGGGAGAAACGTCGTGGAAACGACGCATGAATCGTCTCTGCAGTACTATCGTCAGGCAGTCGGTTTTCTGAGTCAATTATCTGTTTTTCAATACTTTTATATAGGCCTGACATCCCATTCATCCTTTCTAAAATTTAACGGCGAAAGAACAAAAAAATAGGAATGTCAGGGCTGAATTTGTCCGGAAAATATCAACATGGTTGTGAACATCGGAGACTTAGAACCTTGAACTTAGGACCTGAAATTTATTTGCCCAATCGTTCCGAAAAAAATCGTATCTTTGCCGCTTGTTTTTTTAACATCTTAAAACCTTAAAAATATGAATTTCATTGAGCAAATTATCGAAGAAGACATTCAGAACCGGAAAAACGATGGCAGAGTACAAACGAGATTCCCTCCAGAGCCGAACGGCTATCTGCATATCGGCCACGCCAAGTCCATCTGTCTGAACTTCGGTGTTGCTCAGAAATATGGCGGGAAGACCAACCTGCGCTTCGACGACACGAACCCCGTGAAGGAGGACACCGAATATGTGGACTCCATCCGCGAGGACATCAAGTGGTTGGGCTTCCAGTGGGCGGCGGAATACTACGCCTCCGACTACTTCGACCAGCTCTACATATGGGCCGAGCAGCTCATCCAGGACGGTCTCGCTTATGTCGATGATCAGACACAGGAAGAGATCAGCAAGGGTAGGGGAGTGCCCACGGCACCCGGCACGGAGAGCCCGTACCGCAACCGCAGCGTGGAGGAGAACCTCGACCTGTTCCGTCGCATGAAGGCGGGCGAGTTCCCGGACGGCAGCCGCGTGCTCCGCGCTAAGATCGACATGGCATCGCCGAACATGCACTTCCGCGACCCCATCATGTACCGCATCCTGCACGCCGAACACCACCGCACTGGCAACAAATGGTGCATCTATCCGATGTACGATTTCGCGCACGGACAGAGCGACTCCATCGAGGGTATCACGCACTCCATCTGCACCTTGGAGTTCGAAGTGCACCGCCCGCTCTACGACTGGTTCTGTGAGGCACTGCATATCCACCATCCGCAGCAGATTGAGTTCGCGCGTTTGAATCTCAACTACACCATCATGAGCAAGCGCAAACTTCTCCAACTCGTTAAGGAGAATTACGTGAACGGTTGGGACGACCCGCGTATGCCTACCATTTGCGGTCTGCGTCGTCGTGGTTACACACCCGCGGCCATCCGCAATTTCGCCGAAACCGTCGGCGTGGCTAAACGCGACAACATCATCGACGTTTCCCTGCTCGAGTTCTGCGCCCGCGAGGATCTCAACAAGACCGCCATCCGCACGATGGCCGTCCTCGACCCGGTGAAGCTCATCATCGACAACTATCCAGAGGATCAAGTGGAGATGATGGATGCTGTCAACAATCCCGAGGACGAGAGTGCAGGCACCCGTAAGGTTCCGTTTGCCAAGGAGTTGTGGATAGAGCGTGCCGACTTCCGCGAAAATGCCGACAAGAAATTCTACCGCCTCTCCATTGACCGTGAGGTGCGTCTGAAATACGCCTACATCATCAAGTGTACGCACATCGTGAAGGACGAGAACGGCGAGATCACGGAGATTCACTGCACCTATGACCCGCTGACCAAGAGCGGTATGCCCGATAGCAACCGCAAGGTGAAGGCCACCATTCACTGGGTGCCCGTGAAGCACTCCAAAGCCGCCGAGGTGCGCCTCTTCGACCGCCTCTTCAGTGTACCCGATCCCGACAATTGTGAAGAAGGCCAGACCTTCCTCGACAATCTGAATCCCAACTCCCTGGAAATCAAGCAAGCTTGGGTGGAAGAGGGCCTTACCTACGAGAAAGCCTCCACCATCAAGCACTTCCAGTTCGAGCGCATCGGCTACTTCTATTGCGATCCGGACTCCACGGAAGAGAAGTTGGTGTTCAATAAGACGGTAAGCCTCAAACAGTGAGCAGTGAGCAGTTGGTAGTTAGCAGTAGGTCCCCTCAACTGCTAACTGCTAACTGCTAACTACTAACTTCTACCTCATCATGCATAGTTTATTAGATTACGACCCCAAGGTATTGATGGCCTTCCTGAAAAGTTTGGAGGGCGACCGGAAGTTCAGTGATTTCCTGATGAACAATGGATATCCTGAGTTGGAGGCGTTGTCGTCGGCGATACACTCCAACGAGGCGGCGTTGCAGTGGCTGTTGGACAACGGTTATCCGGAGTTCGCGGTGCTGAGCAACGCCATCGACAACGAGGATGCCGCCATTGCTTGGTTGGACAAGTACCACTGCACGTTTTTAGCTACTTTTGCCGCCGCCTGCCGGAAGGAGACCGCCGCCATCAAGTGGTTCGCCGACAACGACTTGCGGCTCTTTATCATGATCATTAACGAGATTCATCACATCCTGCTGTACCAGTCGTGGGATGCAAGCGATTTCCATAAGTTGAGGAGGTCGTGATGGAGGGTTTAAGGTTTAGAGTTTAGGGGGTAAGGTGTTGGCTCGTAGGCATCTTGTACTAACAAGATAATAATGAACAGCCTCGCTATCGGAAGATGGCGAGGCTGTTCATTTTTTTGTTTCCGAACAAAACGGAAAAATGTTATTTTTGCCACCGAATTTTAAATTGGCGAGATATTTTTTTGCGGCAAGAATGAAGAAGAATGAAAATGTGCTAAATTATTGTTTTACAAATGTTTGAACTGTATATTTTATAAACTTTCACCTTAAACTCTAACCCTTAAGCTCAATCCCATAAACTCTAATCCCTAACCCATAAACTTTAACCCCTTAACTCTAAACCCTCAACCCTCAACAAAATAATGGATATAACCAGCGTACTAATCGCGATTTTGACCTTGACGGCGGGTATCGGTGTTTTTCTGATAGCCTGCCAGATGATGAGTAGCAACCTTGAGTCCGCGAGCAGCCGACGGCTGCGACGGTTGTTTGCGAAAACCGGTAACAACAAATGGGTAGGTGTCGGTATCGGTCTTTTGGGCACGGCGGCCATCCAAAGCAGCGGTGCCGTCACCGTGATGGTAATCGGTTTCGTGAACGTGGGCATCATGAGCCTCACGCAGGCGGCCACCATTATCTACGGTTCCAATATAGGTACTACGGTGACTGCGCAATTGGTTGCCCTCGGTATGTTTGGTAACGGCGGCATCTCCACCACCATCATCTTTGCCGCATTTGCGGGTATTGGTGCCTTTATCTCTTTGTTCTCCAAAACCGACAAAGGAAAGCAGACCGGCGGAATCCTCACGGGGTTCGGTATGCTGTTTGTTGGTTTAAGTATGATGGCATCGGCCATGGACGATTTTGCGGCCCTTCCTGAGATTAAAACCATGCTGGCCAGTGTCAGCAATCCAATATTGTTAGTCATTGTCGGCGCTTTGCTTACCGCTATCATCCAGTCGTCGTCCGTCATGACCTCTATTGCCATCACCATGGTGGTCACCGGACTGATCAACCTTTCCCAGGGTATTTACCTTACCATGGGCTCTAACATCGGTTCCTGTGTGGTGGCCATGATTGCGGGTATGACGAGTGGCACGAACGCTAAACGTACCGCGCTGATACACCTTATCTTCAACTTGATGGGTGTGGTGATATTCATGTTGCTGGCTTTGGTTTTGCGCATTACGACGGCTGGTGCGTGGAGCTACGGTACGCTCTTCGAACGTTGGTTCCCGAGTGCTCCTCAGCTGCAACTCGCCATGTTCCATACTTTCTTTAATGTATGTACCATGATGATTGCGCTGCCATTGACCAATGTGCTGGTGAATGTGGCCTGTCGTATGGTTCCCGAGAAAGAAGAACAAGAATCTGGTCCTCGGTTGCAATACCTTGACCCTTCCATGTTGAGTACGCCGGCAGTGGCCGCCCGTCAGCTGAAAACTGAAATCGAGAACATGGCGGAGTTGGCTATCACCAATTTCCGTCGTGCTATCAAGGTGATCACCACGTTGGATTACTCTGAAATCGAGGAGTTCCGGCAGACAGAACAGCGGCTTAATTTCTTGAACCAGGAACTTCTGAAATATGCCGTGGCGTTGTCTGAGAGCAATCTGAGCAGTTACGACCAACGCTACATCAGCTCCACCATTCGGACGGTCAGCGACTTGGAACGTGTGGGCGACTATGCGGAGAATATCGTGGAATACGCTGACTCTTTACGCGAGCAGGAGGCCTCTTTCTCCAAAGATGCGGTGAAGGAGATTCTGCGGATGGAAGAGTTGGTGAACAAACTTTACGTTGAGGTTATGCAAGCCTATCATAACAAGGATTTGCAGGCTTTGGGTCGCGCCAATATCATTGAGGAACAGATAGATGACCTGACCGTTGAGATGGAGCGCAACCACATTCAGCGTTTGACGGACGGCTCTTGCAGTCCCGCCGTCGGCTCCGAATATCTCTCCTTGGCGCAAAATTCCGAGCGTGTCGGCGACCACTTGATCAACGTCGCAAAAACGATTAAGGACTTGGTGCCGGAAAAGGCGTCGGGGTTTTAGGGAGTAGGGAGAAGGGAATAGGCAATAGGGAACAGCTAACGGCCAACAGCTAATAGCCAATAGCCAAAAGCTAACAGCTAACAGCCAAAAATAAGAAACATTCCAGTGAAAAAGATAATCATTTTATTGATGACCACCGTTTTGGCGGTTGGGGCGTATGCGCAGGAGGAGAAAAGTGCGCTTTCGAAGTTTTATGGTGGGGTGCGGGTCGGATTCACGGCCACGCAGATTTCCGGCGATGATCTGTCGGGATTCCACCAACTCGGCGGAACTGCAGGTCTTTTCGTCAACCATGCCGTCAACCCAACAGGCCGGCTGAAGCTGCAGCTGGAACTGAATTTCACCATGAAAGGCAGTCACTCCAAAGCGCCCAAGAATCAGGTGGCCGACAATTTCTATTCGTTGCGTCTTGGATATGTGGAGATGCCGCTGATGCTGATTTGGACGGCAGGAAAGTGGCAGCTGTGGGGACAGCAATTCCAGTTTGATTTGGAAATCGGACCCTGTTTCGGGGTGAATGTCTTCACCAGCGAGCGTGAAGCTAATGGTCCCATTGTGGGGCGTCCGCCGTTCCGTTGGTACGAGTTTTCTGGCATTGCGGGCATCACGCTCAACATCGCCGAACATCATAGCGCAAACTTCCGTTATAGCAATTCGATTATTCCCGTGCGTATTCCCACATGGGTGTATGACAGAGTTGTCTATAAACAGTTCAATTCTGTGATGACTTTCAGCTATTGTTATCAGTTCTGAAATAGAAGATCAACTCTTAATTCTGAATGCTAAACGTTTCTTCGCTGTCCCAGTATGCTCGGATGGAGATGCTGTGTGGAAAATTGTACGTCTTTTCGGGCTGCCGTTTCGCAGAATAGTCGCCGGGATCCCAACGACCGTTTTTGTTTTCATCACAGAACACGCACACCTGATACGTTTTGGGTGCAAGGAATGAGTATGTGATTGTTTCTGAAGATGTTAATGTGTTCTCCTGAATGACTTTGTCTCCTTCCATAAGGATGGCGATGTAGGTTTTCCCATCCTCTGGAAGCTGGTAATTCATGATGAGCGTGCCGTAATCTTTGATGGATTTGGTGGAGAATTGGACTTTCAGGGTGTCGTGGGTGTATTGATGATAGCCGAAAAAGAGCGAGTCGGGAATCATGACGGAATAGGTTTTTTTCTCTAAATAGGTCATGGGTAACGGCAGCTCCGTCAGGAAAGTGTCTGGCACTGCAAAACGATAGATGGTGGTGTCCTTCACATCTTGTTGCTTAGAGAATACGTAAACGCTGAAAGAGTCGCGGGGTTGGATGGGGTAAGGGAACCGGAGTGTCAGCGGCTTATGGTATTCGCCGGCATTCAAGAAGGAGACCGACATCTTCGGGGTAGGCTTCGTGCGTCCGCGACCGCTGGTCATCTTCTCCTTGTACGGAACCAGCCATACCGTATCGAAAAGTCCGTCGGCGTTCAGATAATAGAGGACGCTGTCGGTAACAGGCGATTTCATGAACCACGTGATCGTGTCGCGTGTGGCATTTATCCGTTGGAAATACTCTGGCGCATCAGGCGAAGGCTTTACGATGAAATCGGTTACAGCGTGTTTGTAAGGGAATTGGTAGATTCCAAGGGCGGGGTTGAGGTAGTGCAACAATTTCTGTGTGGTGTCTTCCGTGACGAACGAGTATAGGGTTAAAAGTGGCAGCGTGGCTTTCAGAGAGTCGGCTGCCGTGTCGGGCAGTGAAGGATAGGAACTCACCGTTTCCGATAAGAAAGCGATTTCTTCGTTGGGTAGATTAAATATAAGATCGGAATTTATATCCTTGAGAGCAAATATCTTATACTCTCCTTTTGTGATGTTTTGGAATAGAAAACTGCCGTCACTTTGCGTTTTTGTGACATAGTCGGGTATGGTGGTGATAGGTAGAGAATCCTCAAAACTTTTATAGAGCATGACGAACAGATCGGAAGCGGGTGCCAAAGTCCTGGCAGAGAGTATATTACCGCGAATCATGTAGTTGTCGAGACTGTCGCCGGTCGAGAAACTGTAGTGGAAAAGACTGAGCGGATTTCCTTCACGGTAGTCTTTGAGACAGTTGGCGAAGACCATATTGTAAGTCGTATTCGCATGTAAGGTGTCCTTGAACTTGACAATCAAAGACTTACCTTTGATGGTGTAGCTTGGCTTGGTGGCCATCGGCGGGGAAATCAGCACGTTCTCATTAGGATTGTTCAGCGTGACGTATTCGTCGAAATAGATTCGAATTTGCCGTTCGTTGAAGTGGACGGTTTGATTCTCAGGTGTTATTTTGATAATCTTCGGCGGTGTGGAGTCCTTCGGCCCGCCTGTCGGGGTGACAATCTTCGCACACCCCGCCATCAGAAGGCAGGTCACCGTCGTGAGCAAAATGGTGATATGTTGGGTTGTTAAACGCATGAGGTAGTTTAGAGTTTGATGTTGGCTTTTGGCTGTTAGCTTTTGGCTTTTGGCTGTTAGCTGTTAGCTGTTGCCTATTGCCTTACTGTTCGACGTTATTCTTACTGTAGTAATTCAAGTCCACGCGTTCGGTCCAGCCTTGCATTTGCCAGAATTTGTTGCCGATTTCGTTGTTTTTCAGCACCAAGAGGCCGTTTTTCTTGATTCCTTCGGCTTCGATGGCGTGATAGACGTATCCGAGGAGGGCTTTGCCGATGCCTTGTTGGCGCAGGTCTTTGCGCACCACGGTGTGGTAGATGTAGGCGCGGCGGCCGTCCATGCCGCACATAATCACGCCCACGATCTCGCCGTTCATCACTGCCACGAAATTCGAGGTCGGGTTCTTCTTCAGGAACTTGGCGATGCCCTCTTGAGAGTCGTCATAGCCGCGCAGCGCCATTCCCTCCGTGATGGACCATAACGCATATACTTGTTCGTAATCTTCGATTGTCATCAATCTGATTTGATATTCCATTGTTTTATAATTGCTTGGTTGATAATAAATTGTCTGTTTGTTAAAATGGGATGAACCCGATGCCTATTTTGATGCTTGCGCAGTAGGCACTGAGGATGCGTGTGCGTGCGTAGTCGTCGTAGTGAGCGTCAATGGCCCCGCCGTAGATGTCGAACTCTTTTTTCATCGTCCGGAAAGGAACTTTGTATCCGCCGAAAGTAGTGCCCACGCTCGCGCCCAAGTTCAGTTTCAGCCGGTTAAACACCACGAGATCGTATCCGTACTCAAACTTCATGCCGAAAAGGGTGCCTTTGTTCTCGAGAATTTCAGCCATCGGCTCTTGAGTGGTGCTTAGAATTCCAAGATGGATGCCTTCCCGGTCCATCTTGTAGTGATAGAAGAAACCGTCGAGCTGGAGCTTGATGTAGTGTCCGAGCGGCGCGAAACGGTCACCCAGATACTGTTTGTAGTAGGCGTTGAAGCCGTGTGCGACAATGTTGCCGTATAGTTCGGACTCGCGCCATTCCATGTTGCCATAGTATTGATATCCCCTGCGTATGCGGCTGTCACTGCCTTTGAATGGGGAATTGTAATAGTCGTAGCCCACGCCAACGGTACCCTTTTCCCAAACCATCAGTTCAATGCTGGGCGAGAGAAAGTAATTGAGACCCATATAGCGTTTCATTGCCTCGCTGACATCCCAACCCGAACTCACGGGATTTGGATTGAGCCACGCGGGAGAGAAGAAGCCCTCCATATTCAAGATGACGTGGTTGCCCATGAAGTTGTACATCTGGGCGTTGGCCGTTGACAGGCTTATGGTGATGATGATTGCTGTTATTATCTTTTTCATACTCTTCTTTGTTATATCCTAGGGCTCGCTACGCTCACCCTATCCTCATATATCCTAGGGCTCGCTACGCTCACCCTAGGCTAACATAGGTCGGGCTTTCAGCCCTTTTTGGAATTCATCGTTTTTCATCGATACGTCATCGTCCTTCATCGCCTCACATAGTTCTCCATCATCCGATAAACATACCCGTTGATGTAGGCTTTGCGCATGACTTCGGAGTGACTGTAGTGGCCGGAGGATTCCACGGTGCCGTCGATGATGTCGATGACGCGGAAGTTGACGTCAAAGTCGTATTGGCGGAGGCATAACACGGTGATTACAACGGGAATGGAGTAGGGGAATGCAGGCATGAGCCAAGGAAGGGTGAGTTTATTACCGAAGAAACCGCGTCCGGGAGAGTCTGTCACGGTGACGAAGCAAAGCTTGCGGCTGCCCAGCGCGGCGGCGATTTCGTCCAAATATTCGGAGGTGTGGTAGCGCATGTCCAAGGCTCCGGCATTGGCGAAGTCCTGATACCACTGGTTGATCTTCACGAAACTGTTGTATTGTTCGGTTTCCGGATGCTTGAAGTCCATTTGGAGGGTGACCGGGGTGACGTGGGCACGTTTCGCAGCACGGCACATGATCTTTTGGAGTTGCTCGGCGTTGCGTCTGTCGGCAGACTGATCCGTGATGTTTCCGTTGTCGCTGTAAATATGATAGATGGGCATGGCGATGAGCACCGATTTCTCGTTACCGATGTGTCCGTCGGAGACCGCCTCTAACACCGCCTGCATCTCACCGTTCACCACGGCATCGTTCACCAAAACCTTGAATAACGAGTCGCTGTGAATATCCACAAGCATGTAATTGACTGTCTTGAACTTAGGGTCGGGGAGCACTTTTGCGCTCATATTCTGCTGTTTGATGCGGTCGTATTTGGAACCTGTCTGTCGGGTGGTGTCTTCGCCCGTTTGCGCAATGTCCTCTATGGAAGTTCCTTGCGGGTAGTCGCAGAAATCGATGTATCGCATTTTGTTCTTTACGAAAATGTCGGCGATGAGATCTTTGACCACACTCTGCAGATATTCATCGTTGGGGTGTTTCTGCATCGTCGTCCAAGCCTTGCGCAAGGCTAACACAGCATATTCGTTACGGTTCATCTTGGACATCAGGTAGTTGACCTGCTGCTGTTCGCCTTCCACCTCTTTGTACGGCTCCATCATCACGTTTGTTTTGCCTTGCCCTTTGTGCTTGGAAGCGCCATAATATGCCGTCACCATGGCTCGGTCGAGGTAGGCGTTGTTGGGGAAGGACTGTTGCAATACATACGTATTATATATCGCCTTGTCGTAGTCGTGATTGATGAGGTAACGCTCAATGCAGGAGAAGCGGGCGGCATCCCTCAAACGCGTGAACTGCTCTTCGGGTTGCACAAACGCTTTCCGACCGTCGTTGGAGAAACTGCGAACCAAGCCTTTGGCCACGGTTCTGCGTTTTTCGATGTTGGGGTGGGTGAGCAGCGTGTCGATCATGTTGGAACGGTCGGGGATGTTGGAGACCGTCTTCAAGAAGTAGTTGTCGGGGAAATGGTAGAAATCAGTCTCCACTTCGGAGCGCTGGAAGGGAATCTCGTCAAACGGCAGGTCGGAATAGAGCAACACGTCAAATATCCCGTCAATGATGTCGTAGCTATACGGCGTGTCTTTGAAGAATTTCGTCAAACCAACCCGGTCGGCGGTAAATTCCTGTTCCCGAGAGTATTGTTGGTTCCGTATGTAGCGTCGTACCACATCCTTGTCTTTGCTCTTCGTGTCGTCGCTGTTGTCGTGCCGTTCGCTGTAGTGGGCAATTTCATGGGCCAGTACGAAAGCGAGTTCCGCCTCGTTGGTCACCTGCGCCAGCATACCCATGGTCACCAAAATGGTGCCGTCGGGCATCGAGTAGGCGTTCACGATGGGCGTTTGCAAGATATACACGTGGATGTCCTGTTGCAGTTGTGGGTAATTCACCAACAGTTTCTCTTTGATGTTGTCCAAATATTGGTTCATCTCGCTGCCGTAGAGGATTTTACCCTGCTGAAGCATGGCAACGAGAAACGGGTTGTATGTCTTGGCCGACTTTGGGGTGTTGGCTGCCTTTTTTAAGTCGGCAGGGAAATTGCCCTGCGACTCAATGGGTGTGAAAGGGTCAATGGAGATGGTGAACTGTGCGAAGGCGATGATCGCACAACACCAAAACAGCCCAGCCAATAATATTTTCTTCATATCACTTTTTTTCAATCTGCAAAAATAACAACTTTATCTATTCCTTGGGATGCAAATCTTCCGAAAGGTTGCAGTTTGTTGAAGACTTTTTTTTCGGCATCCGGCCAGCCTTTTTCAGTGCGGTCGCTAAGATCCACTCTATCTGGCCGTTGGCACTGCGGAACTCGTCCGCGGCCCATCTCTCAATGGCCTCGAACACCTCAGAATCCACCCGTAGTGCGAAGTTTTTTTTCATAATTTTGTCTGAATGATTCGTGGATAGACGTGTGACGTATGATTTATGATTTGTGATTTATGATTTATGATTTTCGATTATTATCATAAGTCATAAGTCATAAGTCTCAAATCACAAGTCACACGTCATACGTCTCTACTGATACAACGTTCCCGTGTTAATGACTGGAGAGGCCGATTCGTCGGCGCAGAGCACTACCAACAGGTTGGAGATCATCGCGGCCTTGCGCTCCTCGTCCAGTTCCACAATCTTGTCTTCCGACAGTTT
Organism: uncultured Bacteroidales bacterium; assembly: GCA_900317715.1. Classification (GTDB taxonomy): domain Bacteria; phylum Bacteroidota; class Bacteroidia; order Bacteroidales; family WCHB1-69; genus F23-D06. The sequence continues at coordinate 27,225 of ONHS01000051.1, forward strand.
CTTTAGGGCGAGATCGACCATGCTGACGGCGCCTTCCACGATTTTCTCGCGGGCGGAGATGATGGCATCGGCCTGCTGACGGCGCAGCATCACGCTGGCGATTTCGGCGGCGTATGCCAAGTAGTTGATGCGGGCTTCCACCACCTCGATGCCGGCTATTTCCAGATGTTTGCGCAGTTCGGCTTCGAGTTGTTCGTTGATCTCTTCGCCGCCAGAGCGCAGGGTCACTCCCTTATCGTGGCTGTCCATGTTGTCATACGCGTACATGCCCGCGACCTTGCGCAGCGCGGCATCGCTCTGTACTCGCACGAAGGAGTCGAAACTTTTGACGGACTTCACAGAGTTTTCCGTAACCGTGCTGCGAACATCCGAATCAATTTCGAAACAGGCCTTGTAGGTGTCGTTGATTTTCCATACCAACACCAGGCCGATCATGATGGGGTTGCCGTTTTTGTCGTTCACTTTGATGGGTTCCACGTCCATGTTTTTGGCGCGCAACGACAGCTTTTCCTTGCTGTAGAAGGGGTTGACCCAGAAGAAACCGTTCTGTTTCACCGTGCCGGAGTATTTGCCGAAGAAAGTGAGTACCCGCGACTCATTAGGTTGTACGGTGATGAAGCCCGCCAAATGCATAATGTAGGTCATAAATAACAGAAAACCAGTCACGATAGGAAGCAATATCCACGGCGTGACGTTGCCCTCGGCATCCTTTATGCAGTCGAATTTGGCGAAGCGGACGGTCAACCAGATGAAGAAAACCAGCAGCGCCAGGTTGATTAAAAGGTGCAGAAAACCATTGTTTCCTGATGACATTTGTTTGTTGAACTCCTTGTGTTCCATAATCTTACGTATTTATTTGGTGATTAAAATCATATCATTTTAATATCACCGCAAAAATACATTTTTTTTAATATGGAGAGTGGGGAGGAGGACTTTTTTTAGGGAATAGGGAACAATATAGTTAGTAGTTAGCAGTTAGCAGTTAATGCCAACCGCTAACAGCCAATAGCCAATAGCCAACAGCCAATAGCTAACAGCCGACCGCTAACCACCAATTTCCAGCATCAGTCCTTTCAAGTAATCCCCTTCGGGGTGGAAGATGCTCACGGGGTGGCAGGCGGCGTGCTGGAGGCGGCGCACCACGCGGGCGTTGCGACCGGCTAAGGCGGCTGCCGAGAAGGTGAGCGTTTGGAAATCGTCGCGGCTGATGGCCTGCGAGCACGAGAAGGTGAAGAGCAGCCCGCCGGGACGGATTTTCTCCATCGTCTTGCGGTTGATGTTGCGGTAGCCCTTGATGCCCTGCTCCTTCACGCGGTGGTGCTTGGCGAAGGCCGGCGGGTCGAGGACGATGAGGTCGTAATGGTGGTCGGGCATCCGGTCGAGGAAGGCGAACACGTCCTCGCAGACGGCGTTGTGCCGCTGGGCGTAGTCGCCGCCCATGAGCTGCACGTTCTCCTCCACGAGGTCGATTGCCTTTTGGGAAATGTCCACAGAATCAACGTGTTCAGCGCCGTTGCGGAGGGCGTAGAGGGAGAAGCCGCCGGAGTAGGAGAACATGTTGAGTACGCGCTTGCCTTTGGCGAACTCGCCCACCATGGCCCGACTGTCGCGCTGGTCGAGGAAGAAACCGGTCTTCTGTCCGTGCTCGATGTCGATTTTGAAGAGGATGCCGTTTTCCATGCCGATGACATCGCCGTCGGGGTGCCCGAAAATCCAGCCCTCATTCGTGGTTTCTAGGTCGTCAGCCTCATCCATGGCGGTCTTCAGATAGACGGACTTTACGTCCGGAATCAGTTCTGTAAGTAGCTCTGCGATCGTCTTGTGCAGACGGTACATGCCCATGGAGTGCACCTGCATGACGAGGTGGTGGCCATAGACATCGATGATGAGTCCGGGCATTCCGTCGCCCTCGCCATTCACGAGGCGGTACATGTTGGTCTGCGGGTTGGGCAGGAGGATGCTCTTGCGGAAGTCAATGGCATTCAGCAGTTTTTCGCGCCAGAAGTCGCGGTTGATGTCGCGCTGTTCGAAGCTGAAAATGCGCACCGCGATGGTGGTGGGCTGGTAGTGGCCAGTGGCGAGGTATTGGTTGTGGGCATCGTAAATTTCCACGATGTCGCCGTCGTGTAAGTCTTTGTCTTTGCGGGCGATGGCGCCGGAAAAGACCCACGGGTGCCGCCGCTGCAGGGATTTCTCCTTGCCGGGGCGCAGGGTGATGCGGGGGAGGGTATGGTTGTTCATGCCGCAAAAATACGATTTTTTCGAAATAGCCTCACACTGCGCACTTCGTTCGCTTGTGTAGGGTTATTGAGGTTTCGTGTCGGCAAGTGAAGTGTTCTCGAAAGTCTTAAGTCTCAAGTTCTAAGTCTTAAATTTGAGTTAAAGTCTTATTGTTCAGGGTTATACGGTGCATTATCCTCCGCAACGAGATTCTCGGTCGTTTCCTGTGGCTCATAAACGGCAACTCCTTTTTCGTAAAGGTATTCGGGGGCGAAATCGGCACCGTTTTCCCATTCTATTGTGTTGAATCGGATGGAAAAACGCTTGAAAAACTCCTTGTCCTGAAGTGGGACGAAAACATTTCCTCTCAAGGAATCTGATAAATCAACGTCTTTTACGGCTCCATTATTAAACCAAAGTCGGAGTTTATACCCACTAATATATTCTGCTTTTATTATTTCAATAAACATAATGCTATTATTTTAGAGGTTCGATTTTATCAAGAGTGTCACCGTTTTTCGCTTTCTCCCAATTCGACAAGAGTTCCTCTTTGTGAAGATCTAGCCATTCAAAAATAAGATTCAAAGCCCTTCTTGGCATTTTCCCTAAAATGTTTCCATTTGCGATCTCTATAGACACTTTGTAGTCTCCGTACCATGCATGAAAATGAGCAGGGTTATGGTCGTGAAAGTTCATGAAGATGTATATCCCGTAAAAGTAACTGATTTGTGGCATAATAGATATTTTTAGTGTGTTCTTTTTAGTGCGGCAAAGATATAAAATTTTTGTATATCGGCATATAAAATTTTAATTTTTATATCTTTTTTTAAGAAGAAAAATCAATGCCATCCGTTAATGCCGATGAAGTTTGAGAGGCGCGATAATTTTGATTTTGAAATACTCCAGCAATGCCTTGTATTGGTCTTGTGCCGTTAAACAAGTGTCGCGCAGGTAGTCGTTGAGGTGCCCCCAATGTTGTAAGCCTCGGTAATAGAACAGGCGCAGCTCCTCGGTGATGATGAACGGAACGTGCTTGCTTTGCAGGCATTGCCAGAACATCAGCAGCCGCCCGACACGACCGTTGCCGTCTTGAAAAGGATGGATGCGCTCAAACTGCACATGGAAATTCAGGATGTCGTCGAATTGCACCTCGTTGAGGGAGTTATATTCCGACAGCAAAGATTTGATATGCTTATGGACATCTTCGGGCTGTGTCGTTTCCTCGCCGCCCACCTCGTTGGGCAACCGCTTGTATTCGCCAACCGCAAACCACGACTTTCGACTGTCGGAAGTGTTGGTTTTCAATATCAAGTGCAACTGTTTCAGGTGGCTCTCCGTGATTTTGTCGGTGGCGTGGTCGATGATGTAGTCAATGCAGCGGAAATGATTGACGGTTTCCATGATGTCGTCGATGTGGGTGTTCTCGGTGGTGATGCCAAGGGTGTTGGTTTCGAAAATATAACGGGTTTGTTCCTTGGTTAGCCTGGAACCTTCGATATGGTTGGAATTGTAGGTCAGATCGATCTGTGTGCGATGGTAAATTCCGCCTTTCAGTCTCGATTCCTTTTCGTCGCGCAGGCGTTGAAGCAGTGGCGAAATGCGTTGTTTGCCTTTGCGCGGCAGGTTGGCGTCGGCCGGGATATTCCAAGTTTTACCCGTCAGAAACGCACCGTCGATTTTCCCTGTGGCGCAATAATGACGGGCGGTTCGCTCGCTGATGCCGTGTTTCTCGGCAAATTGGGTGACTGAGATGTATTCCATACTATCGGCAAGATTCTAATGAAAACCGCGGCAAAGATACGATTTTTTGCCGATGACGGCAAAGAGGGATTGTGAGGAAAAAATCCGTGCGGATCCGTGCGATACGCGGAGATTATAATCAATGCCAACCGTCAATGTCAATGCCGACGAAATCGCCCTTTTGGTCGAACGTGTAGGCGGCCCACATTTTGTAGTAGTCGATGTTTGGATAATACCAGATGTGGATGACGTAGTGCTTGTCCACGACTTCCAAGGAGATAAGTTTACCGTATTTCTTGAAGTCGCGTCCGCGGCGGGACATGTCATCGCGGATAAATGACAGCATCTTGTTGATATGAGGCACTTTCAGTAACTTTTCTGCCGTAAGATTTCCAGAAAACAAATTCTTCGCTCCTGTGAACAGCCATGTTCCATCTTGCCGATAACCTTTTTGAATGCTGTCGCTAAAAACAATGTAATGGAGTTTACCTTTATAGTTTACCTCGATGTAAACATTCGTGGTATCGGCAGGTTTTTCCACTTTTGTCCGCACTTTTTTGGGTAACTGGTTGTATGTTATGACCTTTTCTCGATACAGGGTTCCATTTCTGAAAATGCACTTACGGCTTAATCCATGCGGCTCCGTGCTGCGTCCTTTTACTGTGATAATTTCTGGACCGTTGACATAATAGTGCAAAATTTGACCTTTTGATAAATTGAGTACGGCATTCCAATAATCATCTCCGCCATCCCAAACCATTAAATATCTGCTGTTTAAACAGTCGTATTCTCCAGGAATGGCGAAGTTGATGCTCACACAAGTGTCGCCGTCTTCTTCCACATAAAAGATGTATTGACGGACGTATTGATAAAACCGGGGAGCCGTGAGGGCGCGTTGAATAGTTTGGGAAGAGTCGGCTTTAAGATCCAGTTCTTTGGCTAACAAGATTTCAGCACGCTGAACCTCTTTCAGCCCAGCATGAATGGTGATGCCTTCAGAAGAGTTCGATGTATGCTCCCAAATAGACATGTAACCACGAAAGGGTTTGATCTCATGGTAATTCAGCAAATAACCGACAATACCTTTGTCATTGCGGCATTCATAAAACGTGATGCTCGTGTCTATATAGGAGCACAGTTGTTTGGCAATGGGGCTTTTGTAACTCGAGGTGTCATGCGTTACCGGAGAGATTTCCGTTACGGGAATCGGTCGCAAGTGTTCCAATTCCTGAGAGAAAGAATTCCCCATGGTCAGCAGTAACAGTGTGGATATGATGATAATCTTTTTCATAATGAGAGGCTCTCAATGCTACAGTGCCGTGGCGATCTTGCGGACGGCGGAGAGACGGCGGAGGAAGGAACGGTCGCGCTTGGTGGTGATCATGTCGTAACGTGTCTGTAGTGCAAGCAAAGGCTCGGCGTCCAGATCAAGTGCGGTGGCAATCAAAATGGCCATTTCTGTGTTAAGTGGTCGCTTGCCATTCAGGATTTCGTTTAATTGCGTGTAGGAAACACCTATTTCAGTCGCCAACTTCCGTTGCGAGATGCCGCGATATTCTATTTCGTCCTTGATTACCTCGCCAGGGTGTGTGGGGGTATAGGGTGAGATTGTTGGCGATCATATTGTCTTTAACTCCAGGAATATGTTATAGATATCCTTTTTCAAACGTCACAAACATAACAGTGGCAAAAGTACAATAAATTTCAACGTCTTCTCATTTTTGCGAAGATTTTTTTCCTTTCTTCGCATACTTCTCCTTCACAATCTCAAACGACCCTGCGACCAGCTCTTTGAGCAGTTCGTCGGCGATGGTTGGCAGGTCGATGCCGATCCAGTATTTGGCGCTGAAGTGGCTGTCGGGGGGTGTCACGCCCTCGGCGGTGTCGAGCAGTTCGGGGATGCGTTCGGGCGGACATTTCACCACCACGGTGAACTCGTGAAGGTCGCAATAGCAGAAGGTGTGGCCGCAGACGTAAAACACCAACAAGGTGTCGCCACCGGGCATCTTCGCAAAG
>ONHS01000050.1 GCA_900317715.1 uncultured Bacteroidales bacterium
GGGATTTCCGGAACGGTGAATGTTATGTTCTGTGCACTCACGCCTTGCGCGAGGAACAGGCTGAAAAGGATAACGGCAATTTTTTTCATATCAAGAATTATTTGGGTTTATACTATTATGATGCAAAAAAGTCGAAAGGTTGCAGTTGTTGGTTGAAAATTTTATCTCCGCGTATCGCGCGTATCTGCACGTATAATTCTGCAGAAATCTACGAGTTCTGCGGAAAAAACTACCGCCTTCTTGCACTTACAATCTTGCCAATATATTCGTGGTGGACGCCGGCGGGGAAGTTTTCGTAACGTTTGCGCGGGATTTCCTCGAACCCTCTTTGATCGAACGGGCCACGGTACATGACCTCGCACTCATAAACCTCGCGGGCTTCCAAGTAGTAAGGCGTACCGTGCTCAGTATAAGCCACATGCAAGCCCAATGCTTCTCCTTTGTCGCCGTCGCGGCCGCTGTGCGTACCCATGTACTCCAACACGTCTTTGCGATCCTCGTCGAAGACCATCACGGTGAAGTACTGATAACGCTCCATGAACTCGTAAGTATAGCGGGCGGGTGCCACATACACGGTGATGGTGCTGAGGTCGTGCTGCCAGATGTTGCCTAACGCGCCCCAGCCGATGGTCATGGCGTTGAGACGACGCACATCGCCGGAGGCCAGCAGCAGTCCGTTGCCCTTGAACCATAAGAACGGATTGAGATTCGACGACTTTGTATAGTCAAACTCCACGAAATCAGACTCTTGGATGGGACGATTCTCGACCACGGGTTGTTTGCCACCGTAAGTGTTGTAAGAGATGTTTTCGGGTTTCCATTTGTCTTTGGGTGTGTTCTCCTTGTCAGGATAGCCGATCACGATGGTGTTGAGCGGAATAAGATGTTCCGGCAGATTTAGGACAGCGGAAACATCCTTGCAACGTTTTTGGTCAGGATAAGTGCCTGTCCACACGGCTCCTAGTCCCAACGCATTGGCGGCCAACAAGATATTCTCCGTGGCAGCGGAGCAATCCTGCACCCAAAATTCGCGGGCCTCACCGCTGAGCGCTTTCTTCATGTCGCCGCAGACCACGATAGCGAGAGGCGCTTTCGCAGCCATACCTGCGTGCGGATTGGCTTTGGCGAGCGCGAAAAGCTGCGCCTTGTCGGTGACCACCACAAAATGCCACGGTTGACGGTTCACCGCTGTGGGTGCCGCCATGCCTGCGCGAAGCATCTGCTCAATCAACGCCGCATCCACGGGCTTGTCGAGGTAGCTGCGCACGGACGTCCGCGTGGCGATGTTGTCCAACACCGCATTGTGATAATTGCCCGTATTTTGGGCGTTTGCATCTATTCCGGCACTCAAAACAGCCGTAAAAACCAAAATTGCCATAATATGTTTTTTCATCTTTTGAAATATTTTTGAGCTGCAATTTTACAAAATTACCGTTCCGACAACCCTTTTAAAAACTCCGTCATAATCTTCGGCATGGGGTATTTAGAAAGGTCTGAGAAAGTGACAACCATTTGGTTATCAAATGTTTTTGGGAATTTTTCCACGGAAATGACATAGAAGTCCGCATGGATGATTTGGTGGGTAAGCACCTCGCGGAGACGAACAGTAGGCTCTCCGAACGAGGAGTCCTCCCCAGCGGTTTCCACAAGCGGGAACTGGTACATGTTCTTCCAAATGTCGGAGCCCGTACGCTGCTCGATAATAGTCTGGTCGTCAGCAATATAGACGGTGTAATGGAAATAGCGGTGCCGCTGTTCCGTCTTTTTCTTTTTCACAGGCAACACCTCCACAAGCTGGTTTTTCAGCGCGTAACAGGTTGTGACAAAGGGACAATCTTCACATTTCGGACTTTTCGGAGTGCAATGCATCGCCCCGAAGTCCATCGCCGCTTGGTTGAAGATGCCAGGTCGCTTGCGGTCAATGTGCGTCTCGCAAATTTCTGTAATCCGCTTTACCACAGCGGGTTGTGACACATCATCGCACACTCCGAAGATGCGGCTGATGATACGGATCACATTGCCATCCACAGCGGGAAAGGGCTGATGGAAAGCGATGGAAGCGATGGCCGCAGCGGTATAAGGGCCAATCCCCTTGAGTGCCAAGATATTATCGTAGTCTTTGGGGAACACTCCGCCATGTTGGGTCATGATTTCCTGTGCGGCGGCGTGCATATTGCGGGCGCGGGAGTAGTAGCCTAATCCCTGCCACACGCGCAACACACGCTCCTCTTCCGCCTCCGCTAATGCTTTGACATTCGGGAAGTTATCAATAAATCGCAGATAGTAATCCCAACCCTGCTGCACGCGGGTTTGCTGCAGGATGATTTCGGAGACCCAAATCTTGTAGGGGTCGGTTTCGCCGCGCCAGGGCAGGTCGCGCTGGTGCTCTTCGTACCAACCGATGAGCGTGTCGGCGAATGCCATCGTTAGTTGTTCTGTATCAGTTGGAAAAGCTGATCGAGGTTGGGTGTGAGGATGATTTCCGTGCGGCGATTCTTAGCTCTTGCCTCAGGCGTATTGTTCTCATCCAAAGGAAGATACTCGCTTCTACCCGAGGCCGACAGACGCGTGGGCGCGATATTGCCACTCTGCAGCAACGCCTTCACCACGGAGGTGGCGCGCATCACGCTCAAATCCCAGTTGTCTTTGATTTGACCGCTGCCACGATAGGGCACGTTGTCGGTATGACCTTCGATGAGCACGGAGATTTCCGGCTCATTTTCAAGTACTTTCGCCAAATTCTGGATGGCTTGCAAGCCCTGCTCGTTGATGGTCCAGCTTCCAGAGGCAAACAGCAATTTGTCGTCCATGGAGACATACACTTTGCCGTCTTTTTCGTGCACGTTCAGACCGCTGCCTTCGAAACCTTTCAATGCATTGCTGACCTTCTCCTTCAGTGCCTTCACCTCAGCATCCTTCTGCGCCAAAATAGCTTGCATCTCATTGATACGCTGCTCTTTAACTGCCAACTCCGCACGAGACTTCGCCAAGGAGTCCTGTTGCGCGTAAAGCATTTTCTCCTTCACAGACATCTCATCTTTATATTTATCGAGATTGCCCAATAAGTCGTTAATAGTACTTTGGTTATTGGCGGACAAATCAGCAAAATTCTTTAACAGATCGTCATAATCGTTTTTTGCTTTTTCATACTCACGTTTAGCACTTCTGGCTTGGCGGTAAAGTCGTAGCGTATCGGCGCGTAACTGCTCAACCTCGGCGGTTAAAGCACTCACCTGCCCGTTCAGGGCCTTTTTGGCATCCTGACAGCTCTGATTTTCAGAGGTCATAAAAGTCAATTCGTCTTGACAACGTTGTTGCTTGAGCAGAAGCTCGTTATACTTCTGTTTAGCAACACAACCCGAAAATGTGGCGATTACCACGACTAAAACTGTTAATTTAACAACACTTTTTTTCATATTTAGAAATATTCTCGCTATTTCTGCAAAAATACGGTATATTTCGACCTCTTTTTTGTCGAAAACAGAAAGATATAAACAATTGATTTTGAATAAAGTTATAGGGCGATAACCTCGGTCATGGACACTTTTCGAAGTGCATCCGCGATACGATCGGCATCGCGCTGACGCACAGAAATAGTATAGGTACAACGCATATCACTTTGTCGATCAAGTACTTGTATTTCAGGATCTTTCAAAATCTGCATGATGTCGTTCATCTTGACATATTCAAAGACCACCTGATACTGTTCCTGGATGGTTCGTTCTTCGATGACAGCGGCATCCAGAGCTTCCTTCGCAGCCACCTTGTAGGCGTTCTGCAATCCGCTGACACCCAACTTGATACCACCAAAATAACGGACCACAATCACCAACGTGTTGGTCAAATCTTTCGATAACAGCTGACCGTAAATAGGTCGTCCAGCGGTTCCCGAAGGCTCCCCATTGTCGTTCAGACGATACGCATCTTTGTGAGGCCCAAGGATATAGGCGTAACAGTGGTGACGCGCATCCCAATGCTTCTTTTGGATTTCCGTAAGACGCGCCTTCACCTCCTGTTCGTTCTGAACAGGAAATGCGTATGCCAGGAACTTGCTGCGCTTTTCGCTGTAGCTTCCTTCCGATGGTTTTGCAATGGTTTTATAGGTGTCTTCGAACATACATCAACTGATTATCGTCAATATTCACAATTATTTCTGGAATTTCGGGGATTTTTGGTGCTTTTAGCCCTTTTCCCCAACATTGATTTCCGACCAGAATCCGCGCTTCATCCCACAATCCGACTTCCAAGAATTTCTCCAGCGTTTTCTTTCCACCTTCAATGATAACAGACTGTATTTTAAGATCATACAATTGCTGGATAGCCTCTTCTGCCTTTTCAGAAAGGGACGTATAAGGCAACTCGGCGATCACGTCCGTACCACGCTGCATCACAAAACGTTGCGGGTCTTTTCCGGGATATTCCCGGGTGGTGAGCTGCGGACGGTCATTGCGCATGGTGTTATACCCCACCAAAATGGCATCTTCTTCACTACGCCACTTGTGTGTCAGCACTTTCAACGCAGGATTGGTAATCCAGTAAGAGGTTGGTTCTGAACCACTTCGGTCGATATCCAAGAAACCGTCACGTGTTTGCGCCCACTTGAGGATAATATAGGGCCGATGTTGCTGATGGAATGTGAAGAAACGCTTGTTAAGTTCCTCACAATCCGCTTTGCAGACATTCTCTATCACCTCAACACCGGCTTCGCGAAGTTTCCGCACGCCATTGCCGTTCACCTTGTCGTGATAGTCAATGGAACCGATCACCACTTTGGGAATTCCGTAGCGAATAATCGCATCCGCGCAAGGCGGCGTTTTCCCGAAATGCGAGCAGGGCTCCAAATTCACATAGAGCGTACTCTCTCTCAGTAACTCCATGTTTTTCACGGAGTTAATCGCATTCACTTCCGCATGCGCCTGCCCGCACTGATGGTGGTAACCTTCGCCGATAATCTTGCCGTTGTGCACAATCACAGCACCCACCATCGGGTTCGGACTCGTCTTGCCCAACCCCAAAGCGGCCAATTGCAGACACCGTTGCATGTAAAGTTCGTCGCTCATCTACTGCTGTTTCTTGAGAAAATAGGAAAGCGGCTGATTCTGGCGGTCAAAGTGGTAATACTGGCACTGTACCAAATTTTTGGTGTTCCCGTTTAAAACCGCATAGAACTTGTCGCGGTTGTAGGGCTCTTCGTCTGCACGTTCCATACCTCCGACAATCGCATCCAAATAGTAAGGATCCAACTCCAATTTCCGATACATATCCAACGTGGTTTTATTCCCATCCACATCTGTTAACGTAATGGTTTTGAAGTGGTTATATTTGATAATGGAGTCTTTGGCACCCTCAGACATGTTGGAAATGAAAATTTCGTAGTTTTTATCGCGATATTCGGCCAACATATCCAACAATTTCACGGTATCATAATCAGGAATCAGCTCATTATGAACATTATACAGGCTGAAAAAGCGCGGTCCAACCTTCTCTACATAGTAAGACTCTTCGTGATTTTCAAAATCCTCCACCTGCAACGATTGAATGCGGGTGATTTTGGTGCTGAAGAGGTCGCAATTGTACCAATCGACGGGTTTGAAAGAGTAATACGGGGTGAGAAAACCTCGGAAACCAGGGATATAGACGATACAAGGCTCATCAAAACCTTCCAAAATGGCAAAATTGGCCATATTGTCCATGGTCGCAGGTCCCATATAATAAGTTTTCACATTGCGCTCTTTCTTGAAAAACGGGATGCCGAAAATCGTGAATTTCGGGGCGTTTTGGTAAATTTCCACCTTGATGGCATTCACGGACATCATCTTGTTGATGTTCGACTGGGCGGTTTTGGCCACCGTCTGTTGCAAGGTGACATTATGGATGGTGGTGAGCAGCTCCTCGATTTTCTGCGGCATCGCCTTGACAGAATCCTGCACGTACCAACCATCGTCCTTGCGCACCAACAGCGTGTATTCCCCATTCATATCAGCGATGAAAACCTTGGTGATATTGTTGGTGTCTTTCACCGCAAAAAGATCTGATTTAGGTTGACCTCCAATACGTATTACATTGGTTTTCACCAAGATAAGAAACAGGCAACCTATTAACAACAGACAGCCAAGAATGATGACAATTGTTTTTTTCTTCATTATGGTTTTGAATTAGAGTTATTTATTTGCTTCTATCACTTTTTCCGCCTTGTCGATTTCGTGTTGCAATTTTGTTGGCAGTTCACTATCCTTCATGCATTGATGGCAGCGCATGTCAAGCGTGTACATACGACCAATGCAGTAATTGGAATGTTTGCAACCGCTCTTAGTCACCTCACCAGAGTGAAGCTTGTTCACGAAATCGGTGTCGTGGACGAGCGCACGAGCCATTTGGAACGCCACGAATCCAGAGTCGAGCACCTTCTCCATATCCTCTTTGTTGACCATACCACCCACGTAAATCAGCGGCATCTTCACCGCTTGGCGGAATTTCATGGCAGTATCGTAGAAGTAGGCATCCTTGTAGGGTACTGTGGGTATCATTATACGGCCGCCGAAGAACAGACCAAACTTCAGCCACCAGAACTTCTTGAAATCCATATAGTAAGCAAGGGTTTGAGCACCAATGCGTGTACTCCTAATTTCTCCAATTCCTGCGCCACTTTGATGCATTCGTCCTCTTTCATACCGCTACGGAAACCGTCGAACATGTTGGTTTTCACCACGATAGCCATATCATCTTTGGCCTCCTCCATCACGCGGGTAATCACGCGACGCATGAAACGCATGCGATTTTCGAGAGAACCACCGTATTCATCGCGACGATGGTTGGTGTAAGGCGAGAGGAACTGGCTGATGAGATAACCATGTCCGGCGTGCACCTCAATGCAGTCGAAACCGGCACGACGACAGAGATCCACCGCTTTTCCGAAATCATCCACAATTTGGTCGATGTCCTTGATGGTCATCTTGCGGGTGAACGTTGGCGAGTAGAGGTTGAAACGTCCCGACGGGGAGAGCGGTTTTTCGCCGCAAGTCGCGCGGTGGGTCATATTGCCGCAGTGTCCAATCTGAATGGAGGCTTTCGCGCCCTCCGCATGGATAGCATCAGTCAATTTTTTCAGTTCCGGAACAATCTCCTCGCGCAACCAAAGCTGCCCTTCGAAAGAGAGTCCGCTACGACTCACTGAGGCGTATGCTACAGTAGTCATGCCGATGCCGCCACGAGCCACCGCCGTGTGATAGTTAAACAAAGCTTCCGATGGCGCATTCTTAACCGCCATATTTTCAAAAGCAGCGGAACGTATCGTTCTGTTTCTCAATGTTATAGGCCCAATTTGACAGGGCGTGAAAATGTTGGATTCAATCATTGTGGGTTTAAGGTTTAAGGTTTAGAGGTTTACGTCCATCTTATTTCAGAACCGGTAACGAACACCAAGCGAAAAACTATAGAGATAGGAGGTATAATCTCCCTGACTAATGCCGAAGACGTTGATCATCGGACGCCAGTCAACGCTGATGTTAATCGGGGATTTGAATTCGTATTCCAGACCAATCTGCGCACCGATAGGGAGACCTAACTTTCTGTAAGTTATCAATTTACCATTTTTATCGTAATGAGGATTGTCGAAGAATTCGCCGTAACCCCAGCTCACGCCAATGGCCGCACCGGCATACCAATAGAAACTGGGGAGAATGTCCATGATCCAATCGTATGCGATGACCGCCTGAACGCGCCCATAGGTGTAGCGACGGTCAGAAGAAGTACCGTCTTCATTATACATGATGCCTTTTTGGGTAATGAAAGGCGTGACTCCGGCATCAAATTCAACCATTCCGGAGTTGGAGGCAACTGGATGCTGAAGGGAGAGCTCGAAATTATATCCAACACGGGTACCGAAGGAGTTGGATTGCGCTGTAGCGCTTATGACTGTTATGCAAATAATTGCGATTGTGGTTAAAAGGTTTTTCATTTTTGGGGATTTAAAGGTTAAAGGGTCGAGGGTCAAGGGGTTAGGGTCAGAATTTAAAGATTCGGAGGGCGTTTTCCGTGGTGCGCTCCATCACCTCATTCACGGGAACCTCCATAATTTCGGCGATTTTGGTTGCGATAAGCGGTATATAGCTGCTTTCGTTGGGTGTACCGCGGTGCGGGGTAGGCGCGAGATAGGGCGCATCGGTCTCCAACACAATGTGGTCCAAACCGATCTTCGGGATCAACTCCTGCAGTTTGCTATTCTTGAAGGTCACGATACCGCCGATGCCAATCACAAAACCATGCTTAGCCGCCCATTCTGCTTCTTGAATACCACCCGAGAAGCAGTGCAAAACACCTGATAATGAGCCGATTTCGTATTGATTCAAGATCGGGATGGCTTCGCTGTAGCCGTTGCGGATGTGCAAAGACAAAGGCAGCTTACGGTCGCGGGCCCAATCGAGCTGCCGTTTGAACACAATCTGCTGCTCTTGCTCGAAATCGCGGTCGTGATAGAAGTCGAGACCAATTTCGCCGATACCGACAATGTTGCGGTCGTCAATGTGCGTTTCCAGCTCTGCGAGCTCCTCTTCGTAGTTTTCGCGCACGTCGGAAGGGTGCAGTCCTACGAGTCCGAAGATATTGTTCGGGAACATCTCCACAGCTTCGGCGATCATCGGCGGAGTCTGCGCATTCACGCAGGCGAGGAGCACTTTTTCCACATGAGCGTCCACCGCCCGCTGAATCACTTCGCGGAAGTTTTCAGGATAGTACTCGCGGTACAAGTGGGCGTGGGTGTCGATGTAGTACATTTGGTTTAAGGGTTATGGTTTAGGGGTTATGGTTTATAGGTTAAGGGTTAGAGGGTTAGGAGTTAAGTTCACTATTGTCTATTGCCTGTTCCCTATTGCCTGTTGCCTCATCCGAAATGGAGAAAACATTACGTTGGGAGAAGAGCAGGATGGCGGCGAGGACGGCACCGAGAACATCGGAAATCGTCAGGGAGATCCAGACACCGTTGAGACCGTTCCAGCCGAGTTTCACGTAAAGCATCGGGATGAGGATGCTCATCGGGACCAGGAAGATGACCTGGCGGGAAAGGCTGGTGACGATGGCCACCCACGGTTTGTCGATGGATTGGAAGAAGTTGGAGTTGACAATGGTAAAGCCAATAAGCGGGAACATCACCATGCTATAGCGCAAGGCGACACGACCCAATTCAATGAGGTGTGCGTCTGTAGTGAAGGCACGCATCATTGTGCCCGGGATGAGGCAAGAAATCACGCTGCCCACCAGACCGATGGCCACGCAAATCCTCATGGTCAGCCCATAAACATGTTTGAGGCGATGGCCGTGACCCGCTCCGTAGTTGTAGCCGGCAATGGGCTGCATACCCTGACAAACGCCGATAATCACGAGAACCAGGAAGTTACCGTACGTGTTGCAGATGCCGTAAGCGCCCACCGCGTAGTCACCGCCGTAGCGCAACAGCTGACTGTTGAGGATGGCAACCACCCCGGCAGCCGCCAAGTTCATCAGGAACGGACTCATACCTATCATGGTGATATTCTTGAAGATATAGCCTTTCGGCTTCCAAGCGTGCGCTTTGAAACGGATGAACGAAGACGGTTGCACAAAATGCAGGATAGAGACCACCGCCATGCAGAAAATGGAGATGGTGGAGGCAATCGCAGCACCTTTGATACCCATATCCAGCGCAAAGATGAAAATCGGGTCGAGAATCATGTTGAGAACAGCACCGCCTGCCATAATCAGCATCGCTTTGGTAGGATAACCCGATGCGCGAATCAAACCGGTGAGGTTGAAGGCCACGGTAATCAGGAACATACCCGGCAGAATGTAAATCATGTACTCGCGGGCGTAGGCAATCGTTTCGGGTGTGGCACCGAACATCATCAAGATTTTATCCAAGAAGAGGTAGCAAAACGTTATGACACAAGTTCCCAATAATACTGTGAAAATCAAACTGTTGCCTAAGATATTCTCCGCCCATTCGTTGTCTTTTTTGCCCAAAACGATAGACATGCGCGAAGCAGAACCCACTCCGATGAGTGCACCAAAAGCGTGGATGATATTCATCAACGGCATGGTGATGACCAATCCAGCGATGGCCAAAGCTCCCACGCCGCGTCCAATAAAAACACGGTCCACAATGTTATACACAGAAGCAATTACCTGACTGATGACCGCCGGCAGGGCATAAATCCATAGCAAATGCCCAATATCTTTCGTTTCGAGTTCCTTTGTTCTATCTAACGTTTCCAATATTCTATACCTATATTTTAAGCCCGCGAAAATACACTTTTTTTGCGAAACCTAAAGCCATATTCGAGATTGGCAACTATGCAAAAAAATTGTATCTTTGCCGCCTTAATATAAAAGGAATATGAACGACGAAAAATTATTCACCGAATTCCCGCCCGTGACCACGGAACAATGGGAAGCAACCATCAATAAAGACCTCAAAGGGGCTGATTATGAGAAGAAATTAGTCTGGAGAACCGACGAAGGTTTCCAAGTTCGCCCCTACTATCGTGCGGAAAATCTGCAGGATTTGGATTACCTGAAGACCATGCCGAACGAATTCCCTTATACGCGCGGCACGAACCCGCACGACAATTCTTGGGAAATCGTACAAGAAGTGGAGGAAGCCGATCCCACCAAAGCTAACGCCATCGCGGTGGATGCCCTGAAACGCGGCGCCACCTGCATCGCCTTCAATGCGACCAACGTGGACAACGCAGCTGCTTTGGAGACTTTATTGAAAGGTATCGACTTGAATGTCAACGGAGTACAGTTCAACCACGTAAAGAATTACCTCGACTTGATGAAGAATTTCGTCGCTTACGTGGAGAAAAACAACTTCGACAAAGAAAAAGTGCAAGGCAGCATCAACTTCGATCCGCTGATCTATCGCCTCAAGCACAACAAATTCTGGAAATCCGCGGAAGAGGACATGCAGCAGGCTCTCCAACTGTTGGAAATGAACGGCTGCATGAAAAACTTCAAGGTCATCAACGTGAATGGCATCACGCTCCACAACGCAGGTGCGACCATCGTGCAAGAGCTGGCTTACACGCTCAATATGGCCAACGAATATCTGGCATTCTGCACCGAGAAGGGCCTCAAACCTGAAAAAGTGGCTTCACGTATGCAACTTACCCTTTCTGTGGGTTCCAACTATTTCATGGAAATCGCGAAATTGCGCGCTGCCCGTCTGTTATGGTCCACGATGGTGGCTCAATACAAACCCGCATGCGACTGCGCGTACAAAATACATATCAACACTGTTGCCTCTACTTGGAACAAAACCCTTTACGACCCGTACGTCAACATGTTGCGCAGCACTACCGAAGGTATGTCTGCCGCTATCGGTGGTTCTGATTCCATCTCCCTGCAACCGTTCGACGTGGCTTACAAGGAATCCGACGAATTCTCCCGCCGCATCTCCCGCAACGTGCAGGTCATCCTCAAAGAGGAAGCCTTCATGGACCGTGTGGTGGATCCCGCCGCAGGTTCTTACTACATTGAGAATCTCACCAATTCCATCGCAGAAAATGCTTGGAAACTGTTCCAAAGTGTTGAGCAACAAGGCGGTGCCCTCAAAGCCATCGAAGACGGCACGATGAAAGCCGCCATCGAAGAGAGCTGCCAGAAACGCGATATGAATATCGCCACTCGCCGCTATATCTTGCTGGGTACCAACCAATATCCGAATATCAACGAAGTGATGGCCGACAAGATTGAGCGCGTGATCAAAGATGAAAACGAAGGTCTGAAGACTTACCGCGGTGCCATGGCGTTCGAAGAACTGCGTTTGGAAACGGAGAAATACGCCAAGAACAACCATCGTCCTTCTGTCTATTTGCTGAAACTCGGTAACTTGGCAATGCGTCAGGCACGTGCCGGTTTCATCACCAACTTCTTCGGATGCGCTGGTTATCAGATTGTTGAACCTGCCGGTTTCGCTACTGTAGAAGAGGGCGTAAAAGCCGCTGGCGAAGCAAAACCCGACCTCATCGTGGTGTGCAGCTCCGACGACGAATACGCCACCCTCGGTGTGGAAGCCGCTCAACAGTGCAAGGCACAATTCCCGAACACGCCGTTCCTCGTGGCCGGCAACCCCACCGAATGCCTCGATGCACTCAAAGCTGCTGGCACCGACGACTTCATCCACGTGAGAGTCAACATCTTAGAATCTTTGAGAAAATACAATCAGCTGTTGCTGAAATAATTTCGACAATTCTATAAAAACACGTAAGAGGGTGTATCGTTGGATACACCCTCTTTTGCAATAGTCATAGTCTAATGTCATAGTCACCGCACCTCCGTCACAAATCACAAATCAACACAATAATTCCTCTACCTCCGCGTTATTTACACTGATTTCTAAACATTCAAAATACATCGAATATGAAAAACAAATGGGTTCCAATCGCGATTATCGCCAGTATCGGATTGTTTTTGGCCGCTATAGCTATCGGCGTGGCCTATTATCAAACCAAAAAACCGCAGAAAACGGTCTCCATCGTCGGTTTGGCAGAGAAAGACTTCACCTCCGACCTCATCGTTTGGGAATTCGAATTTTCTGCCAAGGGCGCGGACATGAAGGAAGCTTACGCCAACCTCAAAGAGCAGAGTGAAGTGGTGAAAGCTTACCTCAAAAAAGCGAACATTCCTGAAAAAGAGATCGACTTCAAGAAGGTTTCCACCCGCACCAACTACCGTTCTTTCTATGATGCCAACAACCGCTGGCGCGAGGAGTTCGACGGCTACATCGCTGAGCAGGTGGTGCGTATCGAGTCGCACGACATCGACAAGGTGGAGGCTCTCACCCGCGACATCTCCGAACTTTACGATCAAAATATCATGATTGAGAATCACAATCCTGAATATTATTACACGAAACTGGCCGATTTGAAGCTGCAAATGCTTGCTGAAGCCTCCCAAGATGCGAAAAACCGTGCCGAAACCATTACCAAGAGCGCTGGTGCGAAGTTAGGCGACCTCAAGAGTGCCAACATGGGCGTGTTCCAAATCACGAAGCCCAACTCCTCCGAGGAAGACTACACCTGGGGCGGTGCCTTCAACACCTCATCCAAGGAAAAACGCGCCAGCATTAATATGCGGTTGACGTATTACGTGAAATAACCGTAAAATTATTATTTTTGCGCTTTCAAATTTTAACCCATTATGAAGAAAGTCATCCACACCAACAATGCACCGGCCGCCATCGGCCCTTACAGCCAAGCTATTGAAGCTAACGGAATGCTGTTCATCTCCGGTCAAATCCCCGTAAATCCCGCCAACGGCACTGTACCTGAGGGAATTACCGCTCAAACCGAACAGGTGATGAAGAACATCGCCGCCATCCTCGACGAAGCTGGTTACACCTTCGACAACGTGGTGAAAACGACCTGTCTGCTCAGCGACATCGCCAATTTCGCCGCTATGAACGAAGTGTATGCTACCCGCTTCCCGTCCAATCCACCGGCCCGCGCCGCTTTCGCTGTGCGCGACCTTCCCAAAGGCGTGATGGTCGAAATCGAGGTCATCGCTGTAAAATAATGCATTGCGAGTTTTAACAAAAAAAACGTGACGAATTATCGTCACGTTTTTTTTTAACTGATTAACGAACAAATAATGAATATAATGCTTGCAAATTGAAGAATATTGCGAGCAAGATACCATCGGATAGCGAACCATTCGAGATGTTTCTCTTGAATCATATCCCAATGTTCCATAGGTCCGTACCATTTTTTTCGGTCAAACTCACGCTCAGGATGGTAACAAAATTGGATCAGCAGGTAAAAAAGAGCGACAGATAAGGGAAGAATGAGGAATATCGCACTGAAGAAAGGATGTAAATATCCGAATATCAGCGACATAAGAAGAATAAGGTACGGGGTGAAATTGAAGACAGCTGAAGCGAAAAGTTTCCATTTCGGAGTCTTCATGACCTCTGCCAACGTCTTCTTGCCCACTTTTTGATCGGCAGTGGCATCCATGATGGAGTGCGTATATAATATATTGACAACCCAAAGTCCGACGGCCAACGAGACGACGAACACCTCTGTGGTGAATGTACCGCACGCCGCATAATAGACCCCCGCCATCAGCAACGGCCCGAAAATGATGCCCGTGACCAACTCTCCCAAACCATGGTAACAGAAACGAATCGGTTTTCCAGAGTAGAAGAAACCGAGGAATCCAGCCGCGAGTGCGATGTAAAGCGGTATTAGTCCGCGCGTTACGAAAACGATGCTTCCCAGCAGCAACGCTGCCAACCCGAAAAGGGATGCTACGAGAAAGAGCTGTTTCGGAGTGGCCTCACCAGAATAAAGGTAGGGACTTTTGGCCGTACGGGCGCGTTGTCCTTCCGAAGCTGTCTGCTCGCGGACCTCTTCGCTATGGAACTGATAATCAAAGTAGTCGTCGAAAAGGTTTACAGAAAGATGCGCCAGCATCACCCCTATGACCGCCACGATGCTCAATCCAATGGAAAAGTTTTCATTCCCCACTGCCATAAACACAGCTACTAACGCAGGCAGAGCGCTCTGCGGCAACGCGACAGCACGCGCATTCTGGATCCAGTATATTAATCTTTTCATTTTAATTTGACTTTACCTTGACTTGCTAGTTTTCCCTATTCATGTTGGCTGTTGGCTATTAGCTGTTTGCTATTGGCATGGAGTTCTATTTGCTAAAAGCTAAAAGCCAATAACTAATAGCAAAAAAAATGACCACCTCTCATACGAACAGGTGGTCTTTTGTACTGCGTACGAGAATCGAACTCGTATTGCAAGATTGAGAATCTTGATTCCTAACCGTTAGAAGAACGCAGCAGTTGAAATCGGCGGCAAAAATACACTTTTTTTTGATACGACAACACTTGTTTTGAAAAAAAAGCTAACAGCTAACAGCTAATTGCCAACAGCATTTTAATCTCCTCCGCCCACAGCGACTCGTCCGGAGTTTCTAGAATCAACGGCATGTTGTCGAAGCGCGGATCTTTCATGAAACGCTCGAAAAATTCCATGCCAAGAAGTCCTTTTCCGATGCTGTCGTGGCGATCCACGCGACTGGCAAACTCCTTCTTCGTATCGTTGAGGTGGACGGCTCTCAAATAGTTCGCGCCAATAGTTTCGTCAAACTCCTGCCACGTTTGTTTGTAACCTTCCTCCGTTTTGAGGTCATAGCCAGCAGAATAGGTGTGACAGGTGTCAACACACACGCCCACGCGACTCTTATCTTCCACTTTATCAATGATATAAGCGATGTGCTGGAAGCTGAAGCCCACGTTGGTACCCTGACCTGCCGTGTTCTCGATCACTGCCGTCACGCCATTTGTTTTGTCCAAAGCCATGTTGATACTCTCGGCAATGCGGGTCAAACACTCTTCCAAGGAGATTTGTTTGAGGTGGCTGCCCGGGTGGAAATTAAGCATTTTTAACCCTAATTGTTCGCAGCGCTGCATCTCTTCGAGGAACGATTTGCGAGACTTCTCCAACCCTTCCGCATCGGGACTACCGAGGTTGATGAGGTAGCTGTCGTGAGGCAACACATAATCAGCGGAAATACCTGATTTTTCGAGGTTTTCCTTAAAAGCTGATATGGATTTCTCGCTTAACGGGGTGGTAAACCACTGCCGCTGGTTCTTGGTGAACAGGGCAAACGCGGTGGCGCCCACCTGCATGGCGTTCAACGGGGCGTTCTCCACGCCGCCAGATGCGCTAACGTGCGGACCTATGAATTTCATAATTTGATTGTTGAATTCGACATAGGGACGTATGCGATACGTCCCTACTATTGCCTGTTGCCTGTTGCCTATTGCCTTAATTTAATGTCCACAACACCTTCTTTATCGGTCACATTACCGATAACGTACGCCTTTTCGCCGAGTTCGTTGAACATCTTGACGGTTTGGTCGGCGTCTTTCGGATCGACCATCAGCACCATACCGATACCCATGTTAAAGACGTTGAACATTTCGCGGTGGTTGACCTTGCCGTACTTTTCGAGGAACGGGAAGATGGCGGGCATTTCCCAATTGTGCTCGTCCACGAAGATGCCCTGTCCTTCACGCAGTGCGCGCGGGATATTCTCGTCGAAGCCGCCGCCGGTGATGTGACAGATGGCGTGAATATCAACATTTTTTAACACTTCTAAGACGGGCTTCACATAGATGCGCGTCGGGGTGAGGAGCACATTGCCAAGCGTATCAGGAAGCGTATCGTATTTCTTGTTGAGATCCAGTTGGTTGTCTTTGAAGACGATCTTGCGCACAAGAGAGAAACCGTTGGAATGCACACCGCTGGAAGCCAGACCGATGAGCACGTCGCCGACGTTGACCTTGGAACCGTCGATGAGTTTGGATTTCTCGACGACACCCACGGTGAAACCAGCGATGTCGTATTCGTCCACATCGTACATGTCGGGCATTTCAGCCGTTTCGCCACCGATGAGGGCGCAATTGGACATCACGCAACCCTCGGCCACGCCTTTCACAATGGCCTCGATCTTAGTAGGTTCGTTCTTGCCCACGGCGATGTAGTCCAGGAAGAAAAGAGGTGCCGCGCCTTGCGCGAGTACGTCGTTCACGCACATGGCCACCGCATCCTGACCGATGGTGTCGTGGCGGTCCATCATGAACGCCAGTTTCAGTTTGGTGCCCACGCCGTCGGTACCGCTGACCAGAACGGGTTCCTTGTAGCCAAGGGAGGCGAGGTCGAACATACCGCCGAAACTGCCGATGTTGCCCATCATGCCGGGACGGTTGGTGCGGGAAATATGTTTCTTGATGAGGCGCACTGACTCATAGCCAGCCTCTAATTGTACGCCTGCTTCTTGATATGCTTTTGACATAGTGTATCGTATTAAAAAACGTTAAATAATCAACATGGCATCGCCGTAAGTGAGGAAGCGATATTTTTCAGCTACCGCTTCTTTATAGGCCTTCATCACGAACTCATAGCCGCCAAACGCCGCCACCATCATCAGCATGGAGCTTTGCGGCGCATGGAAGTTGGTGATCATGGCATTGGCCACCTTGAAACGATAAGGCGGATAGATGAACTTGTTGGTCCACATGTCCTCTTTACCGTTCATCTCAGTGGTTTTCACCATTCCGGTATCATAAACGGAAGATTCAAGAGCCTTCATTGTGGTAGTACCCACCACCGCAATTTTGTGGCCCGCTTTTTTCGTCTCGTTGATTTTGTCGGCGACGTCCGCGCGGATAATCATACGCTCGGAATCGGGTTTGTGTTTCGACAAATCTTCGACATCAATATCGTTAAAATTACTTAATCCGGCGTGCAACGTGATGTATGTACGTTCAATGCCCTTGATTTCCATCTTGGAAAGCAAAAAGCGACTAAAGTGAAGACCGGCGGCCGGCGCTACAACCGCACCTTCCTCGGTGGCGTAAATAGTCTGATAGTCATCTTTGTCGCTCTCCTCAATGTCGCGCAAACGCTGAATGTCATTGGGTAAGGGAGTCTTACCAAGTGTCATCAGTTTTTCCTTGAAAGCGTCGTGATCGCCATCGAAGAGGAAACGCAACGTACGACCGCGAGAGGTGGTGTTGTCGATCACCTCCGCCACCAAACTGTCGTCATCCGTGAAAGACAGCTTGTTACCGATACGGATTTTGCGGGCAGGATCCACCAGCACGTCCCACAAACGACTCTCTTCGTCCAATTCTCTTAGCAGAAAAACGCGAATCTGGGCGCGCGTCTGCTCCTTCTCACCGAACATCAGCGCCGGGAAGACGCGAGTGTTGTTCATCACGAACAAATCCCCGTCATCGAAGTAGTCAATAACATCCTTAAACAACTTATGCTCAATAGTTTGCGTCTTTCTATTAAGCACCATTAAGCGAGCCTCATCACGCTCTTCCACAGGGTGCAGAGCAATCAATTCCTGAGGCAAATAATACTTGAATTCAGATAATTTCATCCACAAAAATTTAGCGCGCAAAAATACAATATTTTTATGCCTTTGTCAAGAGTTTTTTTTAGAAAAAATTCTTAAAAAAAAACAAAAAGAAAAACACTTTCGTCAAACGCCCTTTGATAGTGCAATATTTGTCAAAAATTATTACTTTTGCTCTTCCTGTTTTGAAACGAAAGTAAATAAAATAAATATTTAATAATCAAACAATTACAATTATGAAAGATATTCTTTTGCAACGTTTTTCCAAGTATATTTCTTACGCTACGACTGCAGATCCCAATTCAGAGACCTACCCGAGCACACAAGCCCTTCTGGACTTCGCCGATGTGATGGTGGAAGAGTTGAAAAGTATTGGTATGACGGAAGTTACCAAGGATGCTCACGGTTATGTCACCGCTTTGCTGCCTTCCAATACTACGGAAAAACAACCGGTGATCGGCTTTATGGCGCACCTCGACACCGCGCCCGACATGCCCGGTATCGCTGCGCCCGTCATCATCCCCAACTACGACGGCGGCACCATCGTGCTGGATAAAGAATCCAACACGGTACTTTCTCCTGAAGAGTTTCCGGAACTGCTGGATTACAAGGGATTAACGATTCTGACCACCGATGGAAAAACCTTGCTCGGAGCTGACGACAAAGCCGGCGTGGCGGAGATTGTCTGCGCAATGGAATACCTCATCCAACATCCCGAAATCAAGCACGGCGACATCAAAGTGGCCTTCTCTCACGACGAAGAGGTGGGCAACGGCGTGAAATTCTTCGATGTGGAAGCTTTTGGTTGCGATTATGCTTACACGATGGACGGCGGTGCCATTGGCGAACTGGAATTCGAGAATTTCAACGCTGCCGGTGCCAATATCCACATCCAAGGCAAGAACATCCATCCGGGTTACGCCAAGAACAAAATGGTAAATTCGCAACTTATCGCAATGGAACTCAATAACTTACTGCCTGCTGCACAGCGTCCCGAACACACGCAGGATTACGAAGGTTTCTACCTGCTCACACATATCGAAGGCACCGTGGAGGAGACGAAAATGTCGTACATCATCCGCAACCACGACCGCGAACTGTTCGAATCGCAGAAAAAGTTCATGCAGGATGCTGTTAACTTCTTGAATATCAAATACAACAACTGCATCACTTGCGAAATTAAGGATCAGTATTACAACATGCGCGAAAAGGTGGAACCCGTTTATTACGTGGTGGAACGCGCCGTGAAGGCAATGAAGGAAGCCGACGTGGAGCCGGTCATCGTGCCCATCCGTGGCGGTACCGACGGTGCCAACCTTTCGTTCCGTAACCTGCCGTGTCCCAACATCTTCGCTGGTGGCCACAATTTCCACGGCAAATACGAATATGTGCCGCTGGAATC
Organism: uncultured Bacteroidales bacterium; assembly: GCA_900317715.1. Classification (GTDB taxonomy): domain Bacteria; phylum Bacteroidota; class Bacteroidia; order Bacteroidales; family WCHB1-69; genus F23-D06. The sequence goes on from ONHS01000050.1 coordinate 19,319, forward strand.
CATGGTAAAGGCCACGGAGGTGATTGTGAATATCGCGAAATGCTAAAAAAATGTATCTTTGCCGTTCATTTTAAAATGGCAAGAAAATTCGATTAAAGACTTAATATACAGTTATATGGCTACAGAAATCAATACCAAATACGACCCGATTGCAGTGGAGGATAAATGGTACAAGTTTTGGATGGACAACCATTTCTTCCATTCTGAACCCGATGAGAGACGAGCTTACTCCATCGTAATCCCGCCGCCAAATGTGACTGGCGTGCTGCACATGGGCCACATGCTCAATAACACGCTTCAGGATGTGATGATCCGTCGCGCCCGCATGAAAGGCTTCAACGCCGTTTGGGTGCCCGGCACCGACCACGCCTCCATCGCTACGGAAGCGAAAGTGGTGAACTATCTCAAAGAGCAAGGCATTGATAAAAAGGATCTTACGCGTGAAGAATTCCTGAAACACGCTTGGGAATGGAAGGAAAAATACGGTGGTATTATCCTCAAGCAACTCCGTAAATTGGGCGCTTCCTGCGACTGGGATCGCACCAAATTCACCATGGACCCCGAAATGTCGGAGTCTGTGATCAAGGTGTTTGTGGATCTTTACAATAAGGGTAAAATTTACCGCGGCGTGCGCATGGTCAACTGGGACCCGAAAGCGCTTACCGCAGTATCTGATGAAGAGGTGATTTACAAGGAGTTACAATCGAAACTCTACTATGTGCGTTATCAGATTGAGGGTGAGGAAAATGAGTACATCACCATCGCGACCACCCGTCCGGAAACCATCCTCGGCGATACGGCCATCTGTATGCACCCTGAGGATGAGCGTTATGCCAAGTACAAAGGCAAACGCGCCATCGTTCCTATCGTAAACCGTTCTATTCCTTTGATTTACGACGAATATGTGGAACGTGAATTCGGTACCGGCGCGTTGAAAATCACGCCGGCGCACGACATCAACGACTACAACCTTGGCATCAAACACCATCTGGAGACCATCAACATCTTCAACGACAACGGCACGCTGAACGAAAATGCACAGTTCCTCGTCGGCATGGACCGTTTCGAGGCGCGCAAGGCCATCATCCCATTGTTGGAAGAGGCCGGAAACCTCGTCAAGATTGAGGATTACACCAACAAAGTTGGATTCTCCGAGCGTACGAACGAAGTTATTGAGCCGAAACTCTCCATGCAATGGTTCTGCAAGATGGGCGAACTCGCGAAACCCGCCCTTGATGCGGTCATGAACGGCGACATCAAGTTCCATCCCGAGAAGTTTAAAAACACTTACGCGCACTGGATGGAGAACATCAAGGATTGGTGCATCAGCCGCCAGCTTTGGTGGGGTCACCGCATTCCGGCTTGGTATCTGCCGAACCACGAATTTGTGGTGGCGCACAATATCGACGAAGCATTGGAGATTGCCCGTCAGAAATTCCCCGAATTGAATTTGACTATCAACGACTTAAAGCAGGATGAGGACGTGATGGACACTTGGTTCTCCTCTTGGTTGTGGCCGATTTCCGTGTTCGACGGCATCCGCAATCCCGATAATGCAGAAATCAAATACTACTACCCGACGGCTGTGTTGATCACCGCTCCCGACATCATCTTCTTCTGGGTGGCGCGTATGATCATGGCTGGTTTGGAATGGCGCGGTCAAATTCCGTTCAAGGATGTCTATTTCACTGGTACTGTGCGTGATAAGCTGCACCGCAAAATGTCGAAGCAGCTCGGCAACTCTCCTGATCCCATTATGTTGATGGAAAAATACGGTGCCGACGGCGTGCGTTTCGGTATGTTGCTCAGCTCGCCCGCTGGTAACGACCTGCTGTTCGACGAATCTCTCTGCGAACAAGGCCGTAACTTCAGCAACAAGCTGTGGAACGCCTTCCGTTTGGTCAGAGGTTGGGAAGTCGATGACAACCTGCCGCAGCCGTTGCACACCGCTACGGCCATCCAGTGGATGCACGAGCGCCTCACCGAAGTGTTCCACGGCATGCAATGGCACGTCCAACGCTATCGTATTTCCGAGGCGTTGATGATCATCTACAAGCTCGTGTGGGATGACTTCTGCTCCTGCTTCCTCGAAGTGGTGAAGCCCGGTTTCCAACAGCCCATCGATGGCAAGACCTATCGCGACATCATTGACATTTTCGAAATGCTGATGCAGTTCCTGCACCCGTTCATGCCGTTCATCACCGAAGAGTTGTGGCAAACGATGCGTCAGAGAGGTGAAAAAGAGTCTATCATGATGACCCAAATGCCGGTATTGGATGCTGAAATGGATCAGAAAGTACTGGACGAATTCGCCGCTGCCCGCAAGGTGATCGAGCAGGTGCGCCGCATCCGTACGGAAAAGAACATCGCGCAAAAGCACGCTTTGACCCTCAAAGTCTATACCTCTCCCGAGCACGCCAATGCCGCCACGGACTCCGTCATCGCGAAACTCTGTAACTTGGAAAAGATTGAGTATCTGGAGACTAAGGACATTGACGGCGCATCCTTCATTGAAAACAACATCCAATACTCCATCCCGTTGACCGGTTTGGTGGATGCTTCTGAGGAGATCAAGAAGTTGGAGGCCGACCTGAAGTATGCCGAAGGCTTCCTGCAGGGTGTGATGAAGAAGCTGTCGAACGCCAGTTTCGTAAACAACGCCCCACAAAAAGTGGTTGACATGGAGCGCAAGAAACAGGCCGACGCTGAGGAGAAAATCCGCATCATCAAAGAGCAATTGTCGAAACTGAAATAGTATGAAAGCGGTATTACGCTATTTTATCCTATTGGCAGCCTTACTGATACCCATCACCTTCTCCAGTCTGAAAGACCGGTTCCCGATGGTGCTGGGTATCACGTTGGGCGTGACGCTTGCCTATTGGGGGATGTATTTCTGGATGAAGAAGAAAGGGAAGGAATAGGAAAACTTAGACAAATGACTTAGACATAGACTATTGGCTATTGGCTGTTAGCTGTTGGACTTTGACTGTTGATTTTGACTGTTGGCGGTTGTCGCAGTCCGTTAGGACTGCAAGGCTCGGTAGGAAATTGCGGGCACAACGGTGGTTTCGCACGCCGTTAGGCGTGCGGGGAAAAATAAAACAAAGAGGGTGTGTCAAAAGTCGTTTTTGGTAAAAACCGATATTTGATTATCAGGAAGTTACAAACTAAAAAACGTCTTTTTTGGGACTTTTGACACACCCTCTTTATGTTTACGGAATCCGAAATTATTGTTTCACCACCTTCCGCACGGCGATGGTTTTGCCGTCCGCCACGGCCTTCACGAAATAGACGCCCTTGGCATATTGCGACAGGTCGATTTGTGCGGCCCGTGAGGGCGAATGATTATTCGCCCCTACCACGTCCAACAATCGCCCGTATGCATCGCACAAATGCAATTCCACCTCATCCCATTCTTCATTCTTCATTATGCATTCTACATTAACGACATTATTTGTCGGGTTGGGATAAACCTTGAAATCAAAACCATCGTAGTCGTTAATGCCGACGGTGATGGTCAGATGCAGCGTCACCACTGAGTCGCAGCCGTGGATGGTTTGGAGGGGTTGGGTATAATCACCTGTTTCACAGTATTCTACGTTGTTCCAAGTGTAGCAGGGGGACTCGGTGACGATGGTAAATTCTGTGATTTCGTTGTTAAAGATAGTCAAATGCAAGGTGTCCACTTGGGTGCAGCCATTCGCATCGAGATGACTGTATGTATAATCGCCATTGACGGTGAACGTAGTGCCATTCCAAGTGAAGCTCTCGCAAGCGGTCTCAGTGACGGAGGTATGCACGGGGTTGTTGATGGTCAGATGTAGCGTGTCCACTTGCGTGCACCCGTTCGCATCCGCGTGGCTGTACGTGTAATCGCCGCTAACAGTGTACTCTGTACCGTTCCACGTGAAAGTCTCGCAAGCGGTCTCCGTGACGGCTGTGTGCACAGGATTATTGATTGTTAGATGCAATGTATCCACCTGCGTGCAACCGTTCGCATCTGCGTGGCTGCACGTGTAGTCACCGCTGACGGTGTATTCCGTTCCGTTCCAAGTGAAGCTCTCGCAAGAAGTCTCGGTGACGGCTGTGTGTACAGGGTTGTTGATGGTGAGGTGCAAGGTCACCACAGAATCACAGCCCATCGCGTTGGTAAACGTGTGCGTCAGGTTCTCGCACGATTGCGTGATACCCATATGCTCGTACCAATCGAAGCTCTCACACGCCACTGCCATAGTGTCGCCAGTAGTTGAGTGGTTAATCGTTAAGTGTAAGGTCACTACAGAGTCGCAACCGTGAACCGTTTGGAAGTTTTGTGTATAGTCGCCAGACAGTGTGTAAACCGAATCATTCCATGTATAGAAGTCACAAGCGGTGACTGAGAAAGTAGTAGAATCTGAATGTCCAACAATAAGATACATCATAATAACACTATCACATCCCATGGAATTGGTCGTGTAGTATGAATAATTTCCAGATGTAGAATATGTTTCTCCATGCCATATAAAACTCTCACATGCCACCACAGTGGTGTCTTCATAAGTGGGATAATTGACTGTCAAATGCAAAGTAATAATACTGTCACATTCCATCGTGTTGGTCAATGTTTTAGTATAGTCGCCTGGTGCAGGGCACTCCATATTTTCCCATATAAAGGGTAACTCATTTCCACAGACACTATGGGAAATTTCGGTATAAGAAACAGGAGTTACTATTAATGTCATAATCACCACACTATCTGCCCCTGTAGAAGCTTGGAATATTGTGGTCTTAGTGTCAGCATTAGTGAATACGCTATCATTCCAAACAATTGGTAGATCACTCTGACAAACAGACATATTCAAAATAGTGGTATCAGAATGATATACGGTGAGATGTAAGGTGACCATAGAGTCACAACCATGAATATTGGAATACGTTATTGTATAGTCACCTGTTTCGGTGTATGTCACATTATCCCAGATGTAGCTTTCATTCGCTGCTTCAAAGAAATCAACATATTCGGAATAATACATTGTCAAGTGAAGTGATAGCACAGAATCACAACCTGACATGCTAGTCATTGTATAAATTGGTTCGTCAGTGCTCTCCGTGTATGTCACTCCATCAATCCACGTAAAACTATCACAGGCGGTTATATCATCGATGATTACAGTCGAAGAATTAACAATGAGTACCTTTGTCAGTATAGAGTCACATCCGCTGGCATTCACAAGAGTGTCAGAATAAATGCCACCTTCAGAGAATACAATCCCGTCCCAATTATAGGGAAGTTGGTCCTCGCAAATAGTACTGGTGTCAGCGAGAACACTGGGCTCACAGTCTTCTTCAAATAATGCTATATAATATTTGTCAGAAGAGGCCACAACAGCCCGAGGATTTTCGGTGTTACCATCATGCCACTTCAAGAATCGGTAACCTTCGTAAGGCACGGCAGTAAGCAAGACGGTGTCAAGATAGGGCACGGTATCGCTGCCGAGGACATAACCATGTGGCTCTTCTGTCGGAATATCATTGATCCTTCGTTAAACCATTGAACAATAATATTATAATCGCCACTTTCGCTTATTGAAATCACATCACTTTCATTTCTCCATTCCGAATTACTATTCAAGAAATAGCAATTCCTATGAAGAGAAATGGCATTCTCGGGTAAAATTGAATAAGTTGACCATTCATCTTCATTCAACTCATCTATTGCTGGTAACAACGAAACTCTTAAGAAGTTATTATAATATGAATTACTGCGCCATGTGTAATTATAATGGTATTCACCTTGAGGTAGATGTAATGTTGTATACGCAAATACGTTTGAACGCGTTTCTCGAATGTAGTTGTTCATTACGCCATAGCTGCTGCTCACGAAAAGCAACCGCATAGTATCTTCAAGTGTAGTAATGTACCAACGATTTGAGTAATTGTCATTTAGGAGTGTCCATTGTCTGTCATAGGCACTATTTTCAAAATCAAAAAGATTGTCTACATGCATGTCTGAAGTGCCAACAACACTAAACAAATCCTTTGCAAATATTGCAGTGAAAGATGTATCTTGTGTCAATATGACTGTTCGAGGATTGTCGGTGTTGCCGTCATTCCACTGGACAAAATGGCACCCACTATCTGGTATGGCCGAAATGGTAGCTGTAGGTATCGTTTCGGGATTGCTGTATGTACCTCCTCCACTGACGGAGCCGTATGGCGTGCTGTCGGCCACATAAACCGTAACATTCCTCGCATATTCATACAACGCGATATAATACTTGTCGGCATCAGCCACCACGATGCGTGGATTTTCGGTGTTACCATCATGCCACTTCAAGAATCGGTAGCCTTCGTAAGGCACGGCAGTAAGCAAGACGGTGTCAAGATAGGGCACGGTATCGCTGCCGAGGACATAACCATGTGGCTCTTCTGTCGGAATATCATTGTTAAGAGTTTATAATCACCGCCATGCTCTATTTGAACCATACCATTTGTAGTATTCCACTCTACCGTAGAACCGCCCTGAAGATATTTAATGTTATATGGACTATTCTGTAGCAAAATGGCATTACTCGGTATTGTTGTGGAAGACATCCATTCTTCGTCGCGGAGCTCAACAGAATCAGGTATTAATGCAACTCTCATAAAATGCCAGTAGGCAAAAGAGCCACGCCAATCATAATTATAACTATACTCCCCTACGGGAAGGTGTATTGTTTTATATGCATAAACACTGGAAGTACTCCATGCGTAGTATGAATTACTTAGATTTGAGTAATAACTGATGAATAAGGCACGATTAGTGTCATCGAGCATAGCAATGTGCCAACTATTCCTATAGTCCTTATTCAAGAGTGTCCAGTGACTATCTAGAGCATTGTCTTCGAAATCATCATCATAATTAACATAAGTTTCTGTTGTACCTACAACACTAAACAAATCCTTTGCAAATATTGCAGTGAAAGATGTATCTTGTGTCAATATGACTGTTCGAGGATTGTCAGTGATGCCGTCATTCCATTGTACAAAACGATAGCCATAATCAGGAGTAGCGGATATAGTGGCAATGATATCTTTGTATCCACTATATGAGTTCCCTCCCTGAACATTTCCATGTGGAGTGCTGTCGGCAACGTAAAGAGTCACAGTTCTAGTTACCATCTCATAAATGGTCAAATGATGAGAGACAATGCTATCACACCCCAGATAGGAGGTCATAGTGTCGATGATAGTTGTGGAAACTGTGTATGCTGAACCATTCCAGAAATACCAGTCAAAGCCTTCAATACTATCACTTCCAAAAACAGGAATACACTCGAATAAAGCGGTATAATGCTTGTCCGCATCGGCCACTACAACACGAGGATTGTCGGTATTGCCATCGTTCCATCTGGAAAATTGGAATCCTTCGTCGGGTATTGCAGTAAGCATAACAGTATCAAGATATGGAACCGTATCGCTACCAAGAACGTATCCATGAAGATCTCCATCCAGATTATTATTGTAGAAGTGAATGTTGTCAATGGCAGCCGGTAAAAATGCAGTACTACCAATTGAGCTGTTATGCCATAGTACTACAAAGTTATACTCCCCTGAAGTGGGTAAGTTCACCAACTGGTGAAAATGTTCCCATTCTGATTGATAAGAAACTGTCGCAAGGGAAATGGCATTATTCCATTCAGTATCAAAAAATTGTTCAGAAATAGGTAGAAGTGCGATTCTTACATATCCTTCATTACCCCAACCAACACAACGCAGATCGTATTCACAGAAGTATTGACCAGCGTCAAGTGTCATCGTTGTATAAGCAAAAACGTCTGTGGAAGTATTACCAGAATAAGCATTTGTGATGCCATTGTCGTTACTGACAAAAAGAGCTCTACAAGTGTCGTCCAACGTGGCAATACACCATTGGTTTTCATTATCATTATTCAAAAATGTCCATTGATAATCTTTTGACGAATTTTCAAAATTGAAACTATAGTTAACCTGAGGATTTGCACTTCCTACAATGCTGTACAGGTTTATCTCGAAAATTGCGCAGAATGTTGTGTCTTGCGTTAAAGTAACTTTGCGAGGGTTCTCGGTGTTACCGTCATTCCATCGGACAAAGTGATATCCAAAATCAGGTGTGGCAGAAATGACAGCGTCTTCATGATTGCAATAAGGCCCACCACCGCAGACAGAACCCCAAGGTGTACTATCCGCTATCGTTAGTGTCACAGTATTATACAATAAATTTTCTTCTTCGAGTATAGGGAAACCGCCGTTTATGTTTGCAGTATCGGCCACCCAATGCCATAAAACGCCCGTTGTGTCGTAAGTGTCCACCCAGGCATTGAGAACATTTAGGAGATCTGTGTAATAATTGTCACCCACAGAAACACTGTCAAACAATAAAATATCACCGTCTTCGCTTGAAAAAGAAACAGTATTTGAGACAATAGGATTAGTGCCGTCTTCTGATATTCCATATAGTGGATGATTATTATCAACCAATCCGTAACAGTTGGAAATTAAAAGATTATTACTAGTTAAACCAGTGATTACTCCAGCTCGGAATCCACAAATTTCGGGACCACTTCCCCCCATCGTCATACACACCCACCCTCCAGCTGAGACTCTTCCTGCTGCATAACAATTCTTCAAAGATCCTCCAATAGATCCTGTCAATCCGCCTTTGTAATAAGCACCTCCAACGTTCCCTGTAGCATAACAGTTTTCCATATGGCCAAAACCAGTAGTTCCTACTAACCCCCCAAAAGAATATCTGCCGCCAATTACATTACATCGGGAATAACAATTTCGTATATTTTCAGCCATACCGAACAAACCTCCTACAGCATCATAACTGGCTTGGACTGTACCAGAAGAACTGCATGCATTCACCCAACCACAGTTGCTGCATGTTCCCGCAATGCCACCTACGCTATTTTCACCATATACAGTTCCATTTACATGACAGTTGTTTATCGTAGAACTGTTTATACTCCCAAATAACATGCCAACAAAATCTCTGCCTTTCACATTAGCATTATTCAATGTGATATTTTGGTAAGTGCCGTATGTGATTTCACCAAATAGACCATTATAATTTGTCAATTCATTAACGTACAAATTGTTGATATTTTTTCCACCTCCGTCAAAAACACCTCGAAAACCGTTTATGGCGGTCCATCGAAACTGTCCCAAATCAATGTCTTGGGTGATCACTATCCTTTTATCAAATAATGTATGCTTCGTCTCCCCGTTCAATCCATTGACCACGCTGATAAGCCATGCGAGTCCTTCTGCGGTGGAAATAGTGATATTTCCTGAATTGTCAATGACATATCCGTCCGGTTGAGAAGTGACAATGTCTTTCCAATATGGAAGGTCAACCACATGAGCTATTTCTTCGCTCCATCCTCCACGATTTGTTGAATTGCATACTGGTCGTATACAAAACAGGTATGTGTTTTGTTCAGATAATCCCCAAATGGTATCGGGATTGTTTGTGGTCAAATACTTCACTTCGTCAGTTGAATTATGGAGACGATACTTGATTTCCCAAGTGGAGGCATCACCTGCCTCTGTCCAAGAGAGTCTCACACCGTTTGTACCATTTGTTCCATGAATGTTTTGTGAAGTAAGACCATAAATATTAGGACAAGTCACAGTATATTCAGGACCAAGCAATGGCAAACCCTCATTAATGCCGGCAGTGTCATTAATCCATAACCTAAGGCCTGGTGTGTTGTATTTCCTTACTCCTGCATTTAATGCTTCTGTTAAATTGCTGTAATACGAACTGTCTGGATCAAACAAGAGTGGTTGAACAAGATAGAAACCACTATCGGTTATATCAAACCATGCATTGTCATGATATGTTGACCTTGGACCTTTTGCGATTTCCATTTCTCCATTACGCGCAAGATATCCATAACAATTTTCCACAGTAGCATACTCAGCATAACCTAAAATATATCCTTTCCAATTATTATTGGAATTAATAGAACTTGCCGAATAACAGTTTCTTACAAAGAGGAGCTGCTCATTATCTCCCGTACTACCTTTTCCTACAATTCCTCCTGTCTCACCACTTGTAGATGTAATCACACAATTGGAGGCACAGTTAAATATATATGTGGTACCAAAGGATTGTGAAAGAACAGCTCCATTACTATGGATATCACCGGATACAAAGCAATTCATGATTGTATCATTTCCGAAAGCATGGTTAATCAAACCTCCTCTTGAATAGCAATTTGTCAAAGCAATATTTTTGATTACCGCATCTACAATCCAATTAAATAGATAATTACGAGAATCATAATTATCTGAAGTATACATGTTTTCAATTTTGTGTCCTTGCCCATCAAATGTTCCATAAAATTTCGAAATAGCTTTCCACTTATATCCAGCAAGATCAATATCAGCAGTTAGAATAGCTTTGCGACCACTAAAAAAGGAATTTTGGTTTGATGGGAGATAAGTTAGTTTAGATAACCAAACCAAACCTTCCGCTGAAGAAATATAGACATTTCCTAAAGAATCCTCAACATATCCTTCAGGTTGGTTTAAAACCACATCATGCCAATATAATCCGTCTGTTCTTACTGTGATAACGGAACTCCAATTTCCATTATGATTTATATCACATTTCGAACGAACATAGATGTCATATTCTTTTAAGGACAACAGTCCGCTAATGTCTATCGTGGTGTCCTCTGCAGTCACAATAGTTCCATTACCATGGCTAAACCCTTTCAAACCGTATTCCACTTGCCATTGAGTGGCATTGCCGTTTTCGTGCCAACTGAGGTGTATCGTATTAGTGTCAACAGAGGAAGAAACATTGGAAACCATGCGGCAACCGTTGTCTTGGCTCACACTCAATTGAAAACCTGTATATTTCATAGACCCTTGATATACAAGGGTGAGTGCAGAAGAGGTGGAAAACACAGGATCGCTGCTTGAATTCGAAGAAAGCGTGGCGAGATAGCTTCCAAATATACTGTCATATACGGTGACATTCTGATTCTCGAACGAGAGGGTTTCCACCGATAGTGGTTTTGTCGTATCGGCGGATACGAAAATCACGGTGTTGTTGCAACTGTTGGAATAGTCTGTGCCTGTAAAAGCATTGTGACCTAACAGATGGTAAAACTCCATCGGCTCTTCCACTGTAAAAGTACTTGTACCCATCATTTGGCCGAGTATAATATTGCCAGTGCTGTCAGGAACAATACCGAGTATGGCGGTTTGGTCACTGTTGTACTCATAGTTACTTGGATTAATGGCCGTTGTCAGATACCAGCCGTCAGCATAGCCGCTCCATCCAAAGTTGAAATGGTAGTAGTTGTCGGCGTTATAACCGTCGCAGACGAAGCTGTGGCCGCCATTATTTCCAGTGCCACTATATAACACGGGATGGTTCGCCGAAAGGTTCTCTTGCAGCAAGTTGTGCCATTGCGCATTACTGAAATGACTCTTTTGTGCATAGCTCATATTCGGACTAAAGCGGAAGAAGTTAATCAGAGCGGTGCGAGCTTCCACATCGTACGAACTACTTTCGGTGTAAAAATACCCCATGTTCACCGCAACGCCGCAATCGCGCATCAGCTCTGCGACCGCATTTACTTCTTCCGGCGAGCTAGTGGAAGAAAGCGCATCGGGCATATTTGCGTAGTCATAATTGACACTGTCGTAATTGACTGTCAGGGTACCGTAATTACTGTAGTAGCTATGTGTTCCTCTGCCATTTTGCGGATTTTGCCAATAGTTGATGATTTGGGCCATGGCGGTGGCCACGCAACCTGTAGGCACATGTCCGGCAATTCCATTTGCATCTTCTGGGCAGAGGGAATTGTAATACTGTCCTTGGTCCCAAGTGGTAGTCAACAAGGGTCCAACTGATTCGCCGCTTCGGGTGCTCATCGTCTGTCCTGTCCTCAACCGAGACCATTTGGTGGCGGTTTCAGAAGTGGGCGATATGTTATGGTCTATAACCATTATGATTTGCTGTTCGTAGTTGCCCAACCATCCGCGCACATGTTCGGGCATGTTCTCCACCACGAAATTATTGTCGTAGGAGTAACCTAAAATCGGCTCCATGCGCTCGTCGGCGGACACGATCACAAAACCCTTTGGCTGTAATGCGAATACGTAGTAACAGTCGGTGATAGATTGCGTTATACTATCAATCGCTTGACCCGTATAGATTAACTGTAGGTCTTGTTTGCGCAGATTACCGCTTCGTGTTCCTCCGCTCGTGCGCATAAACGTGTAACCCACGTTCAGAGCCTCCGTTGTCGTCACGTGCGTCTCGCGCTGCGCAAGGTCACTCGTGTTGTTGTTGGTGCGCTCTTGTGCGGAAACAGCAAGAGCTATCGCTATTATCGTCCAAAACAGTAGAAAACGTTTCATAATCTTTGCCCTGAATCCGTGTCGGGCGCAACTTCTATGTGTAATTGATTGTTGTTTAAAAAGCAAAAAAGAATCGTGAACTTCATTTGTTTGAGATTCGAGGTTCTGGACTACCTATCACTACTAAACAAGAAAGCTCACGATTACTCGTAAGCATTTCCCTTTTCTTATTAGTAGTGATTAGAAATTGTCCAGATTTCGAATCTACAGAAGAAAAGCGAAAACGCTTTATATCAATATGTTAAAAAGTCTGTTCTGTCTCTATACGCTATAGGGGTTTGGTGAAAAATTGGGGTTGATTATTGTTGCTGCTCCAGTTCGGAGAGATATTGCTCTATGACAGGCTTCAATTGAGGTATGTCAACAGCTATGGTCTCCCATAATTGTTCAGGGCGTATCTTGTAGTATCCATGTACCAATACATGGCGCATTCGCTCTATATCGTCCCAATTCACTCCAGGGTGATTGGCACGGTATTCAAAAGTCAGCTTATATACAGCTTCTCCTATTATTTCGACATGTTTCACCAAGCCGAAATAGACTACAGGATCTGCCACAGCCTCTTCCAAAGTGTGTTGTGTTTGGTAGTTCACAAGTACGTTCATGGCCTCAAGAATGTGCTGAAGCCTTTCAATGTCTCTAACTTCTTCTCTCATAAATTAGTTGTTTATCTCTGTTTGCAGATTGTACAGCAAAAGGTAGCAGGCAACCATCCTCAATCAAGTCAACACGGCGGCCTATACTTCGTTCTAACTCTCCCATCATGCGTGAGATGGTCAACAATGATACCCTTGCATTATCATCATATACCACCAAAATGTCCACATCGCTGTCTTCGGTTTCTTCGCCACGGGCGAACGAACCGAACAGCCAAGCCTTCAACACCGGCTGGGTTTTGAAGTATTCGCGGATGGTCTCTATCATTTCAGTGCTCATAACATCTTGTAATTGTCTGCGCAAAGATACTCTTTTTCTATATACAACCGTAGGGGCGAAAAATTTTTCGCCCCTACACCGTCAATATGTTAAAAAGTCCGTTCTGTCTCTATACGCTATAGGGGTTTGGTGAAAATTTTTGCGCCTTTATTCGAACCTAACAGCGCTCACGGGCGAGATTTTCTTGCTGATGATCCAGGCGGGGATGACCAAAACGAGCATACATGCGATGAAAACGCCTGCATTAAGCAACAAAACTTCTCCAAGATTGAATTTTATGGGCACGAAATTGACATAATAAGTGTCAGGATCGAGCTTGATGAGGTGTGTTTTCTGTTGCAGCCATCCAAAGCCAAGACCGATGGCATCTCCTACAAGCATTCCTTTGAAAAGCGTGCGGCCCGCCACCATGAGGAAGGTCTGAACCACGTGTTTTGTCTTCATTCCCAGCGTTTTAATGATACCGATGAGCCGAGTTTGCTCTAACACGATAATGAAAAATATGGACATCATCGTGATCATACACACACATGTGGTAATCATGAGCAGCACTGACACGTTGGTATCGAATAGCGCAATCCAATCGAAAATTTCAGGGTAAATTTGTTTCACGGTTTCAGCTTTCAGGTTGATATCTATCTGATGATGAAGCTGTTCGCCAACCTCATCAATGTTATGGTAGTCTCGGGTGAGCACTTCCACCCCACTCACCTGCTGCGAATCCCAATCGTTGAGTTTCTGCACGTGCCGCAAATCCACCAATGCGAATTTAGTGTCATATTCGGGCAATCCCGTTTCATAAATTCCTGATAATGTGAAACTTCTCTGTCTTGGAGGGTCTTGCACGAAATAGGTTCTCACCTTGTCGCCGACTTTGATTTGCAGTTTGTCGGCCAACCGTTTGGAAAGGATAATGTGGTTGTCAGCGGTAGTGTCGTTAAGGTGTAAAGTATCGCCTTCCAATAAGTTATGGGAGAACTGCTTTCCATCAAAGGATTTGTCCACGCCTTTGAGCACGATACCCTCCACTTGGTCCGCCGTCTTGATGATTCCCACCTTAGTGGCGTATGGTTGTACTTCCACCACTTCAGGGTTACCATTCAGTATTCCTAACAGCGTGTCATTCAACGTGATAGGAATTTGCTCAAAAGAATAGTTACGGTCGTAGTGTGAAATGCGTATGTGCTGTCCCATGGAGACCACCTTGTCTTCAATCACTTGCTTATATCCAGCCGTTATCCCTATGGCTATCAACATGATAACCACACCCAGCGCCACCCCGAAAACCGAAAGCCGGATGATGGGTTTGGCGAAACGGTTGCCCTTTTCACGCAGAATGCGACGGGCTAATTGCCAGTGGAATGAGAACTGAGACATTGGCTGTTAGCTGTTGGCTGTTAGCTATTAGCTATTAGCTGTTGGCTGTTGGCTGTTGGCTATTAGCAGGGTTTTTCCTGAAAGCCAATGGCTAAAAGCCAATAGCAGTATCAGACAGATGAGAATAAAAACACAGTAGAGACAGGATGAGCCCTGTCTCTACCATGTAGGATTATCGATTAAAAAGTATTACCAGCGGCCTGGCAGGCGGTGATGGCCACGAGGCTGACGATGTCCTCGACGGAACAACCACGGGAAAGGTCATTGATAGGAGCGGCCATACCTTGCATGACAGGACCTACGGCCTCAGCGCCAGCGAAACGCTGCACCAGCTTGTAAGCGATATTACCAGTTTCCAATGACGGGAACACCAGCACATTAGCCTTACCTGCGACAGGGCTGCCCGGAGCCTTCTGAGCACCCACTGACGGGATGATAGCGGCATCAGCCTGCAACTCACCGTCAATCACGAGGTTAGGATCCATTTCTTTCGCGATGCGGGTAGCATTCACCACTTTGTCAACGAGTTCGTGTTTTGCAGAACCCTTGGTGGAGAAGCTCAACATAGCCACGCGCGGTTCGATGCCGGCGATGGTACGAGCGGTTTGAGCCGTAACGACTGCAATCTGAGCGAGTTTGTTCTCATCCGTGTTCGGGTCGGCAGCACAGTCTGCAAACACCATCACACCATCATCACCCCATTTTTTGTCTTGGAAGCACATGATAAATGCGCCGGAAACGACAGAAATGCCGGGTAAAGTCTTCACGATTTGGAAAGCAGGACGAAGCACATCGCCCGTAGCGTGCTGAGCACCAGTCACTTCACCATCCACATCTTTGTTCTTGATGAGCAGAGTAGCCAAATAAAGCGGATCTTCCACTTTCTTGAGGGCTTCCTCCATGGTCATACCTTTATTTTTGCGGATTTCGTACAGCATGTTAGCATAGAAATCTTTTTTGGGGTTGTTCATCGGGTCGATGATGTCCGCTTTTGCGATGTTTTTGAGACCCCATTCAGCAGCCTTGGCCTCAATGTTGGCCTTGTTGCCCAGCAGTGTGATAGCAGCGTAACCGTTCTCAATGATGATGTCCGCAGCTCTTAAGTTTCTTTCCTCTTCGCCCTCAGCCAAAACGATGCGTTTGTTGGCTTTCTTGGCATTTTCTTTGATTTTGTCGATAATGTTCATTGTTTGTCTTTTTGTTATTTGTTAAACTTAATGTATTCTTTAGGCTTTTGGCTAATGCGGCGGCAAAGGTACATAAAATATGGATATGCAATAAAATCATTATCCATTTCGTTACGTATTTTGATTAAACAAAATAGAAAAAACTATGAAACTGATAGACAACATCTTATCCCTGTTTTATCCGAGGCTATGCGCTGCTTGCGGAGATGCATTGCAGCAAAATGAATCTTGTCTTTGCTTGAATTGTATGTTGCATCTCCCTGAAACACAATTTCATAAGGAGCATTTCAATCCGTTGCGGCAAGTGTTCGACGGGCGCGTACCCGTGGAAGAGGTGACCGCCCTGATGAGCTATAAAAAAGCAAATAAAACACAGAAAATTCTTCACAATCTCAAATATCATGGTCAGAAAGAGATTGGAGCTGTATTAGGCGAACACTTTGGGGGTCAATTGATTACAGAAGAACGTTATCGAAGCATCCAATACATTCTTCCCATCCCCTTGCATCCGAAAAAACAACGAAAAAGAGGTTACAACCAGAGCGAATGGATCGCGAAAGGACTCTCAAAAGGGATGGGCATCCCCTATCTGACGGACGTTCTGGTGCGCACGCAATTCACGGACACGCAAACGCGAAAAAGCCGTTTTGCGCGCTGGCAGAATGTAAAGGAGGTTTTTGCAGTGCAAAATCCTGAAAAAGTGGCCTTTTCGCACGTGTTGGTGTGCGATGATGTGCTCACCACCGGCGCCACCATGGAGGCCGCCATCCGAAAACTACTGGAGGTGGAAGGGGTGCGCGTCAGCGTGGTCACCCTCGCCGCTACCACACTTTAGCTGTTGGCTGTTGAACTTTGAACTTTGAACTTTGAACTTTGACTTTGAACTTTGAACTTTGACTTTGAACTATTGCCTATTGCCTACTCCCTAAACTCTAAACCCTAAACCCTAAACTGTAAACAGCTTCAATAACCAATAACCCATAAACCCATAACCATTAAAAATGTATCTTTGCCGTATGAAAAAGAGAACAATTATTGGAATTATTTTTTGTGCAATTTTATGTGTATCAACATCTTGTGCAAGGAAAGTGGTTGGTGCAAGGCCACATCGTCGCGACCGTAATTGCGGATGCGAGAACCTGCGTTCCACCCCAATGGGATATGATCTGGCGGTGAAGAACGATGAAACGATGTATTGCGATGGGACGATGAATAGCGATGAATTACGATGAATAGCGATGAATTACGATAAAGCGATGAAAAAATTAGTGATATTACTGATATTGGCCGTGAGTTTGGCGGCTTGTGCTGACCGAAAGACTTCGGTGACGATTGAGGGCGACCTGACCAATGCAGGCAACCAAATGATTCGTTTGGCCTTGATTACGGCCGACGGTATGGATATATTGGATTCCGTGAACATGCGAAACGGTCATTTTTCCTTCAAGATTTCCTCTGAAGATGAGCGCATTAAGGAACGTGAGAATGCACCGATGATGTTCCAGTTGTTCTTGTCGAACGAGAATGGATTGGCCACGATGGCGAAGAAAGGGGAACATCTGAAAATTACTGCTGATGCGCAGGATTTGACCCGCACTTACCATATCTCCGGCGGTGAAGAGGCGGTATTGATGTATCAGTTAGACAGTGCGTTAGCCTCGTTTGTGGTGCCCTCGGAAAAGCTATATGAAGTTTATCAACAAAACATAGACAATGACTCCGTTCGCGCGGATATTGAGGCGCAATATGTGAAAATGTTAAACAATCATCGCGATTATCTGTTGGATTTCATCGACCAGCATCCCAACAACATGGCTTCGTATATTGCCTTCTATCAAAGTTACAATCGACGTAATTTCTTTGACATATACCGGGATTTAGATATTCTGAAACAGATAAACACTAATTTATCAAAGGTTTATCCTGAAAGTGAATATGTGAAGGCGATGATGAATATGGTCGAAATGGTGGAAATGCGCATGTCCGCATCAGCTCCGCAAAATAATCAAGACCAAGCAGATACCATCCGTTAAACTTTTTGCCCTCAAAACAGTTTTATCGTTGTTAATCACCAAAAAATTGCAAGAATGAAAAACGTTTTGAAAACCTTTGGATTGATGCTGTTCTGCATCTGTTTCTCCTGTGCCGTTTTCGCACAATCGGAAAGCATGGGCAAACTGTTCCACAAGTACGAAAAGAAACGTCATTTCGAGAAGTTTGAATACGGCGAGCAGAAGCCTGTGTGGCTGAACCTCATCGCACACAACGCCTCTTTCGTGAAGATTCTCACCTGCGATGCCAAACCTAAATCCCACAGATACAAGAAGTTCAACCAAGACATCCGAAAATCAATGGAGAACTTCAACATCGTTTTTGAACTCAACGAAGGAGATTATCTGTTGAAGATTTGCGCCACCGAGAAAGACGAAAAAGGCTGTTCCGATTACGTGGTAGTCACCCG
The DNA here is from genome assembly GCA_900317715.1 of uncultured Bacteroidales bacterium. Classification (GTDB taxonomy): domain Bacteria; phylum Bacteroidota; class Bacteroidia; order Bacteroidales; family WCHB1-69; genus F23-D06. The sequence goes on from ONHS01000050.1 coordinate 37,667, forward strand.
TTTAGGCGACAAAGAGCGCGTGATCTGGCTGTACGGCCGGACCAACATCAAAAAATTCATCGAATACGTAAAAGAGGCATTAATGTAGAGACGCGCCATGGCGCGTCTCTACGGTTGTTACATTCTTTTTCCCTTCAGGAAAATCTGTTCCACCTTGTTCGATCCGAAGGCATAGTTCATGAAATAGAGCGTGTCCATCGGTTTGGTAATGAAGAAGTTGGCGATTTTCCCTTTCGTGATGGTACCTAACTCACGCCACACGTCCATGGCGTAAGCTGTGTTGATGGTCGTGGCGTTGACCGTCTCTTCGGGCAGCATCTTGTACATGACGGAACCCATGGCGAAGACCAACTGCATATTGCCGGACGGACAGGAGCCAGGGTTGAAGTCGGAGGCCAATGCGACCGGCAGACCGCCTTCGATCATCTTGCGGATGGGGGCACATTGCATGCCGAGGAAGAAGGCCGCGCCAGGCAATACCGTGGGCATCGTTTCGCTCTTGTAGAGTGCCTTAATTTCCTCATCACCAGTGTATTCCAAATGGTCAACAGACAACGCATTGTACTTCACGCCGACTTGGATACCGCCAGAGCAAGCCATCTCGTTGGCATGGATTTTCGGGCGCAGACCATATTTGATGCCTTGCATCAGGATGCGCTCGGTCTGCTCCACGGTGAAGAAGCCCTTGTCGCAGAAAACGTCCACAAAATCAGCGAGTTCCTCTGCAGCCACCATCGGAATCATCTCATTGATAATGAGATCCACATAGCCGTCGGGGTCGTCTTTATAAAGCAACGGTACTGCATGTGCGCCGAGGAAGTTAGCCTTGATGGTCATCGGGGAGTTCTCTTTCAGCTTGCGAATGACACGCAGCATCTTGAGCTCGTCCTCAGTGGTAAGACCGTAGCCGCTCTTGATCTCGCACGCGCCCGTGCCGAAAGAGGCCATCTCCTCCAACCGTTGCCAAGCCTGGTCGTAGAGCTCCTCTTCGGAGGTTTCGTGCAGCCGTTTTGCGGAATTGAGGATGCCGCCGCCGCGTTTGAAAATCTCCTCGTAGCTCAGTCCCTTGATTTTGTCGATGTACTCCACCTCACGGCTGCCCGCATACACGATATGCGTGTGCGAGTCGCAGAAGGAGGGGAACACGAACTTGCCCGTGGCATCAATTTCCTCGATCGGCTCCTTGATTTTCTTCAGGATGTCGGGGTTGAAATCCTCCATCTTGCCGAAATCCTTGATTTTGTCGCCTTCGGTGAGGAGGTACGCATTGTCTATCAGCGGAAGGTTCTGCATATCCTTACCGGCACGGAACTTGATGGATTTAGACTCCGCCTGCACTAATTGCTTTATATTTTTTACTAAGATTGCCATAGTAGGTAAGATTTAAATGGATGCGCCAAAGTGTATAGGCAATTACTCGCATTATGCGAGGTTGTCCGTTAGTTCACTTTTGTCATGCTAAAGTTGGCAACGTAGGTGGTGCCGTCATCGTGAGCACGCAACGCCGTCCACAACATCACGCCGTCCTTGATGGATGCGATTTCCCACCATTCGCGGTTCTCCACCTGACCTTCACCATTGTTCATCCAGCGTGTGCAAAGCAGGTTGCCGTCTACGAAATATTCGGAAAAGGAATTCACATCGCTCACCCATTGGCCATCTTCCGTCTGGCGATAATAAACGTAGGTGCCGTCGGTCTTGTACTCCCAGCGGTGGAGCTCACCGTCGTCAAATTCGGAGCCTTCCTGACTGGAGATACGGCCTTCCCAAAGACCGATAACATCGTTTTTATAATCAACCGTAACGCGTTTCAGGATGACGTCTTCCTCGGGATAGTTGAATGCGTTCCCATTCGTGTGTAAAGTTGCCTTGAAGTGGCATGACATCTCGTTGTCTGTAATGGAATTGACAATGTATTTAAAAACAACGGTTTTGGCCTCGTTGATCTGTGCAGTGACCGTCACAACGCTGTCGGCAATTTGGAGGTCGCATTCCAAATAGGGATCCCATTTAGCATCCGTCTGGGTGTAATCAGATCTTGATGCGCTAAGGACTGCTTTTGTGTCGGAGACGAAGGTGATAATCATTTTCTCGTTGGTCAGCGCGGGCCAGCCATTGATTTCAGCCTGTATCCATTTGCCAATCAGTTTGTCAGACAGTTTTTCCTTGTTTTTGTCTTTGTCGCATCCGCAGAGGATGGTGGCCGCAACAGCCAGCATTAATAATACTTTCTTCATAATGTAACTTTATTTTTTATGGCTGCAAAAGTACAAAAAATAATTATGGGGACCTCTATTTTTACTCTTTCAAAAACTATCAAGCCGGATTTATAAAGCCTGAGTCTATTTCTGCATCGTCGTCGGATGCATATCAACGCGGGTGTAGATTTCGGGGTGGAAGTACTTCTTCATGAACTCAACCATCTCCTTCTTGGTGACCGAATTGACGATGTTGTCGTATTCGGAAGGCGCGATAATCGGCTCGTCTTGGATAACCTTGCCGCTGATATAGCCTAACCAGAAGCTGTTGGTTTGGATGTTCTTGGCGCGGGTGCTGGTCATCTGCTTCTTGATGAGGGCCATGGTCTTCTTGTCCGGACCTTTGGCCTTGAAGTCGTTCAGAATCTTGAGGCTGGCAGCAGCCAGTTTGTCGGTCTTCGCCGGGTCGCAACCCAAGAGGATCATCAGGGTCATTTCAGGACGCGGCAGCTTGCTGGAGTTCATGCTTACCATCGGGGAATAGACATCGCCCATCTTTTCACGCACAATCTTGACAAATAGGATGTCCAACGCCTCGCCAATCATGTCGGCGATGATGGAGTTACGGTAGTTCCAGTCGATGGGGTTGGTGATGACCATGCCCATCCAGCCCTGCTCCTCAGTGCCGGCATAGACAACCTGTTGGGAGGCCATGTCGGGACGCGGTTTCAGCACGTTGAGGTTGTAGTTCTCTTTCTTACCGGATTCGGTCTTCAGGGAACCGAGATAGAGTTCCACAAATTGTTTCATCTCCTTTTCATCATAATTACCCACGAAAAAGAAGGTAAAGTCAGCGGGATTGGCGAAACGCTCCTTGTAGATCTGCACGGCGCGGTCGAAGTCAGTCTGTTTCAGATATTCCTCATCGTAAGAGAAGAACTGTTTCATATAGGGGTCGTTGTTGTTAGCGGCTTCAATTAACTTGCCCAAGAACTGGTACATCGGTTGTGCTTGGAGCATCTTGATGCCCTCGCGGCTCTCGTCCATCATCAATTCGAAAGCGTTGGTGTCGATACGCGGATTGGTGAAGAAAGCGTTAAGATATTGGAAGAAGAACTCCAGGTCTTTCGGGGAAGAAGAACCGTCGAAACCTTCTGACAACAGGTTGATTCCAGGATAAAGGCTTACGTTTTTGCCCTTCATCTTCTTCGTCAGGGAGTTGTAATCCAGACCGGCGATACCGCCATGGTTGATAATGTCGCAAGCGAAATCGGCGGAAGCCAAATCCTTCACGGGATAGAGCGTCTTGCCGCCCTTACTGCTGGCGGTGAACAGAATCTCGTCGTTCTTATAGTCGGTTTTCTTCAGATAGACGGTGATGCCGTTAGAGAGTGTCCATTTTTCGACACCCACGGTCTCGATTTTTTCCACATTCGTGATTTTGCCGGGCTTCAGGGTCTCTTTTTCGAGGATTTCCTGATCCTTGTAGGTGTCCACGTAAGGTTGTACATTGGCTAAAGACTTGTCTTTCAGGATGGAAAGGATTTCATCTTTACTGGGAACGATGACGCCTTCTTTGTCGGGGGCGGTGACGACGGCCACCATGTTGTCTTCCGTGACCCAATTATTGGCCAACATATTGATTTCCTCCAAGGTAATGCCTTCCATCATCTTCTTGGCATAGGTGTTCTCACGTTTTGCACCGGGAATGGGGTCTTGATGCAGGAAGTTGTTGATGTATTCAGAGGCGAAACTGGCAGATTCCGTCTTGTCAGCCTCCTTGGCAGCCTTGTCGTAGCGCTCCAGGATTTCCTCTTTGGCACGGTCGAGTTCGGTCTGCAAGAAACCGTATTTCAGCACACGGTAATCCTCTTGCAGAAGCACGCGCAGCGCATCGGGAATGCGGTTTTCCTTAGCTATGGCTTCCAAAGCGTAAGCATCGGTGTTACCGTAAAAGTTGCCATATCCGCCGTTGGCACCCATGAACGGGCACTTCGGATCCAACACCATTTCCGTAAAGCGAGTGTCCAACATGGTGTTATAGAGGTCGATGCAAAGTTGTTCACGGAAATCACCGATGGTCTTCATCGGAGTGTGTTCGTGCTTGCGGATAAGCATCACAGCATTGCCGGTGGCTTCCTTGTCAGTGCAGACGGCCACGAGCGGCTCCTTGTTGGGGGCGATGCCGTAGGTCTCTTTCTTGCGGGGGTTCTGTTTGGCGGGGATGTTGCCGAACATCGCCTTGATCTTGCCTTCCACTTCCGCCACATTGATATCACCGACCACAATCACTGCCTGTAGATCCGGACGATACCAATCGTTGTAGAAGTCTTTGATAACTTGGTAGTCAAAGGTTTGCAGAATGTCAAGCTTACCAATGGGCATACGGTCGGCATAGCGGGAACCTTGCATCAGGATCGGCCAATACTCCTTGCGCATACGGTCCACGGCACCGAGACCGAGGCGGTGTTCCTCGATAATGACACCGCGTTCCTCGTCAATCTCCTTGTTGTCGAAGAGCAGACCGGCAGCCCAGCCTCTCAGGATTTTGAGGCCGAGGTCAATGTTGGTAGGATCGTCCGTCGGCATGGGAATCATATAGACCGTCTCGTCGAAGTAGGTGTTGGCGTTGAGGTCGGCACCGAACACCACGCCCTTGCTGCGCAAGTGATCCACCACGCTATTGCCCGGGAAACCCTCGATGCCGTTGAAGGCCATGTGCTCGGTGAAGTGCGCCAGACCCTGCTGGTTATCGTTCTCCTGGTTGGAGCCGACATTCACCGCGAGACGGAACTCCACACGATTCTTCGGGTAGGTGTTCTTGCGGATATAATAGGTCAGACCGTTGTCCAGCTTGCCGATGGTCACGTTGGGGTCGGCTTTGATGGGATCATTCAGGTTCAGGTCACCCTTCTGTGCGAAAATGGTCAACGCACAGATCATCGCCATCAGAAACAAAAAGATTTTCTTCATAAACGTTTGTTCTATAATAATTTAGACTTAAGACTTAAGAAGGTCGGGATTCGTTCAGTAACTCGTCGATTTCTTCGTTGAGTTCGTCGAAGCGTTTCTTTACCCGCTTGGAGGTTTTGATTACGACAGGAATGGACAAAAGACCGGAGACTAGTAGAGTAAAGAACATTGATCTGTCGTAGAAAAAGAGGTAAACATATATCAACAATGATATTATTATGCCAACAACCTGTATGACAATGCGTTTACGCTTCGAATAGGTCGTGCTCTTTTGAATACTATCCCGCAGCGAAAGGAGACCTTCGCGACTCTGCGCGTCGGCTTTTCGGAGACCGTTGGTGGCGATAAGACTGTCCAACGTAATCCAGCCAAGAAAGAGGTCACTGGGGAGTAAAAGCCACCACGGCCAATATTCACAGAGGATAAAGTTACTGGCGGTTATGATGACTACCAAAAATATGACGGAAAGCAAGTTCTGCATATAGAGGTGCTTGCTGTATCGTTTCACCGCACGCTGCCATACCTCCCTGTTGAAGGTGCTGTGCTGCTCCACATTCTGCTGCAGGTCTTGCAGTTCCTGCTGCAGTTCGCTTTTGATGTCTTCGTACTGTTCCATATCTGTTTTGAGGTTTAGTCGGTGAATGATTTGAGTTTTTCGCGTATGCGCACCAGACGCACGCTGACGTTATCGACGGTGATGCCGAGGATGGCGGCAATCTCGTCGTAGGGCAGGTCTTCGAGCCAAAGCAGGATCAGTGCCCGGTCAAAGGGATGTAATTTCGCGATGCGCTTGTGCAGGCGGCTGGCGGCGGGACAGGCCTCTTCATCAGCGAAAAGGTCGATGTCCATTTCCAGGGGCATGCAGTCGGGACGGCGGCGGTGTCGTTTGTCGAGGGTCACGCAGGTGTTCAGCGCCACGCGATAGACCCACGTTTTGGCCGAGCTGCGCCCCTCGAAGCTGTCGATGCCCTGCCAGAGGCGTCACCAACCGCTCAAACTCGCGTTCTTTCTGTTCTTTGTCTTTTTTCTGCTTCATTTTAAGAACTTGTTTTCCCTTTGACAACAAGGTGTGGCGAAAAACTACACCTCAAACCTCAAAAAAATTAGTGCGGCGAAGATACTATTTTTATTCCTTGTTTTTTTTCAGCTCCGCCAAGCGGCGTTGGGCCGTGCGGAGGGAGAAATGCAAGTCGTCTGCCACCTGCTGCGCACTGGCACCGGGATTCTTTTCCAGATAGTCCCGTAACCGTCTCAAATCTTCGGAAAGGCTTGCATTGTGGCTTTCCACATCCGTTTCGTTGAAATCTTCGTGAGAATAAAGTTCTGGGTTCCAGGCTTTCAACTGCCTTAAAACCTCTTCCGTTTTTGTGGAATAATAGTGGATGATTTTGTCCTGCCCGTTCACGTTTATGCACAGCACAGTGTCATTGTAGCGCACGATGCTGTCACGCATGACAAGGGCCTGGCGGTTGACCCGGATCCAAAGCTCAGAAGGAATCAGCTCCTCCAATTCTGAAAGGGTGCCGTCCCGATGGATTGTTTCTCCGTTTTTCAAGATGAGAACAACTCCGTCTGTATCGCAAGTAAAACAGGCAATATCCTTAAAATCAATCAGCTGCTGCTTCCTCTCCGGCGAAATGACCACTAATTTGTCATCAGCGTAGTCAAATGCCCGCTCCACGTTGTCAATCACAAAGTAATGGTTCCGGTTGATGAGTGCAAACGCATAGATGAACGCCGGGAAGAGGAGGATGGTGGCGATGATGGCCCCAAAAGGGAGAAACAAGTTCACATGCAAGAACATTAATAGGATGAGAATGAGGTCATACAGCACGTACAGACACATCGGAAAGTTGTCGATGGTGTCGAACAGGATGGTGTCCCCATCTCTGACCGAACAATGGCGGCTGCTTTTGAAAAAGTTGTCCTTGATTGTCAGATTGAACTCTTCCTTTCCCACATTGAGGGTTAGCGGGCGGAAACGGTAAACCTTTCCGACCAATTCTCCGTCGATGAACACCAGATACGGGGTGATTTTGAAATAGCCGAACGGCTTTTGCTTGATGGTGATTTGCATAGTGGTTGGTTTAACACGGCAAAAGTACGCATTCCCGCAACACTGGCCTCTGCCAAACTCGCGAGAGGCGAATTTTGGCGGATTTTGGCGGAGATGTGGCCTTTTATTGCGTTTTTTATTCTTTCAGCAACTCTCGCCGCGTATTCCACACGGCAGAGACGCAAAATTTTGCGTCTCTACCTAACTCCTATCTTCGCCGTAACTCTCCGAAACAGCTCCTCCGCGGTGGTCGCCTTGTAGCAGTCCGAGAAATCCATCGGGATGTCGGGGGCAAAACCGTAGGAGGTCTCTGTGCCGTCGGGACCGAAGGTGCGCCAGGTGTTGAAACGGACAATCATCCCCGACGGCAGATTGAGCTGGTAGGGTTGCCTGTGGCGCCGGAGGTCTTCTCCCCGCAGCGGTACGAACCCTGCGCCTTCATGTAGGCGATATTCATCTTGGAAAGGATGGTCTCCGACGAGAACGAATCCACCTTGGCCAGGAAACCAACCACATCGTCCGTGTTAAACGACTGACCGCCGACGTTGTGCGTCAAATCCAGAATAATGTGCTGACACTCGGCAAGGCTGTCCTTATGCTGAAGAAAGAATTGTTTCCCCGTTTCAAAGCAGTCTGTGAGCCGCAGGTATCCCGTTCCCGACTCGCGATTGATATAGCAGACATTCTCCTTGTTCCGCTCATAATCGTTTACGTACCAGTCGTTTGACGGGTCATCCACCAACTTTTCCGCTGGCAGCGACAGTTGGTAGAGGGTGTCGCCCTTCAGCGTCAGGTCGAACATTGTCCCATACGGAAAAAGGGTCCAAAGGCCCATGAAGGACATGGCAATCTGCAGGCGGTGGTCGTCGTTGGTGGCCGGCACGCAGGGAAGCATGTTCTCGCGCATGTAAGTTACCGCATCCACCACGTAAGTGTGGCTGTTTTGGAAGCTGGCCAGGTACCGCATAATGGCCTTGCTGTACGCGTAATCGTCCTCCGTGGCCCTCACCACCGGCACAAACGCCCGGTACAGGCTGTCTGCATCTACTTCGGCGCAGTGGTCCATATTGTCGAAGTTGTACGCCATCTCCCGCCAGATTAGGGAAAGTTCGTAAGCTTTTTGGTCAGGGGTGAGGGTGTTGGGTAGGGGCTGGCTCTGCAAGAGGAACGGTAGGAACAGCGTGAGCGATATTGTGATGAGATTTTTCATGTTGTTATGGATTTAGAAATTTAAGTATGTATTCGTAAATTATCCGTGCAGATCCGCGTGATCCGTGGAGATAAATAATCTCCGCGTATCGCTCGTATCTGCACGTATTTTTTCTGCGTTAATCAGCGAGTTCTGCGGGAATTAGATTACTTGTCCTCATCCGCTTCTTTGTCGCCTCGGAACGTGACAGGCACCTGCATGAAGCAGCGGACGGGCAATCCTTGATTTGTGCCGGGTTTCCACTTTGGCATCTGTTGGAGGACGCGGACCACCTCTTCGTTGCAAGAGGGGAAGAGCGGCACTTTGATGGTGACTTGTCCGACCTGTCCGTCCTTTTCCACCGAAAACTCGGCAAGCACCGTGCCGGAGATACCGTTGTCGCGGGCGTCCTGAGGATACTGTATCGTTTTCGCGAGATAGGCATTCAGGGAATCCGGACCGCCGGGAAATTCGGGCCAAGTCTCTAACAACGGGACCAAATTCTCTTCATTCTCAAACAAATCCTCATACGATCCTTTTATTTGAAGTAGATCCCTTTCTGTAAAAGTGCTGTTGCCGTAACGGTCAATGAAACCTATCAAGCCTTCCAAGTACATAGGAGGTATAGGATAGGACTCGACCTGAAACCAGCCGTTCACGGAAGGGCAAATCCACTGGTAAGGGCCTTTTATTAGCGGTTCGCCCTGCTCGTCAAAAAGAACCAAAGGAAGATCGGTGGCTGTGGAGGTGGCGTAACCGTAGCCGTAATCGCCGCTTACAGGGCTGTCATACAGGCACGGTACAACCAGTTGAAAGTCGCGGTTAACGAATCCCCATTTGCCATTGCGGTTTACGGGGATCATGGTTTTGTCATTCACCCATTTGGAACCGACAAATTCGATGTTGTTGTAAGCGTCCACCATTTCGCCATTGCGGTCATATATTTTACAAAATAAGTGGTCTTGTGTGGACGTGTTTTCACCCCAAATCGCAATTTGTTTGCCAGAGATACCTGGAATACTGTATTCGTATGAGGAAACTAACACTTTGCCGTTTTTGTCGAGCAATTGTCTTCTGCCGTTCTCCTGCAATAACTCAAACATGTCTAACTTACTGATAATATGTATGTTTTGTGCTGGTATAAACGGAATTACAAGATTATTCAACGAATCCACCACACCCCATTTGCCGTTTTGTTTCACGGCAAAAAGTCCTTTCTCATAATTCCAAATCTGTTCATATTCAAAAGGAAGGATTTCCTGTCCAGAGGTTGTGATTACCCCATATAAACCTTGTTTTTTCGCTTCAATATATCGGTCTCCAAGAAAATGCAGATGTTCATATACAAACGGGATCATAATGTGGCGGCGCCTGTTGAGTGCTCCGTAACGATTCTCATAATAGGTCAAAAGCAGATTTTGTCCGGCAATTTCCACCCAATTGTATTGGCAGGGCAGTATCTCTCGACCTGCAGAATCCACAACGCCATACTTCTGAGTTAGGTCAGACGTCACCAACATCCCATATTGGAAATAGTCGTCACACTCCATGGAGCACCAGTCTTCTGCTTCGAATTTCGGCGGTATCACCCATTGCAGCTGCCGGTTCATGAAGCCTGCCGAATGACTGTTCTTCGCCACCATGATCAGGTCGGAATGCTTTTGAAAACGGATACAGTAGTATTCGCACGGCAACACGGTCTGTCCTTTGTCGTTAATGATTCCATAATTAGACGAATAGGTGCGATGATCGGTTTTCGTCACTTTCTCCACCACCATCCAGCCGTGGCGGTCGAAGTTTTCAAAGCCGTCGTATCTCCCCAAGGAATCTCCGAGTTGCTGCAGCCGTGCCTTGCTTTCTTCGGGCGGCAGGGGTGTCGTAGGCTTCGGTTGCGCCCACTTCCATTCGCCCTGGGCGGAGGCAGTGAGAGTGATGAGAAGGGCCACGAAAAGGGAGAGGCGTTTTTTCATATTGTCGGGGTTTAAGATAACAGGCTGCAAAAATACCATTCTTTCGCCCATAAATATTCCGTCATTTCCAAAATATGTTCCGTCTCAACCAAAAATATGACGAGTGGGGTATTATTTGAGGGTTAATTGGTGAAAGTAGCGTTGAAAATCAATATGTGATAGAAAATTGTCGGCTCTTGGATGTGAGACGGAATAAAGTGGGGATTTTGAGAGGGAATTTAAGGAAACAATGATATTTTTGGATTTTAAAGTGAGTGCCGTGTGGGGGATGCGGCGGGTGCGTGAGGCTTGAAGTCCAGTGGCAGTAGGCAAATTGGTAAGATGTCAAAATATCTCGCCACCCCAAAGCATCTTGAAGAAATCGGTCACATAGATGAGTTCTATCTCTCCGGAAGGTCTCGTTATGGGGTCGAGGGAGACCAGAATCAGCCGGCAGTCGGGATGTTCATCCTTGAATGCCTTGAGTCCAGCTTTGTGCCGAGTTTTCACCTCCTCGCTGGATTTGATTTCGATGGCCACTTCAGCATCGCCTATAATGGCATCCACCTCCTGATGGTTGTAGGTGTGCCAATAGGAGATTTTCTCACGACGACGATAGTATCCGCGATACGCGATGATTTCCTGCATGACAAGATGTTCGAAAGCGTGGCCGTAGTCGTCGGAGCCCCGTCTCAGATGGTGTCGCCCCATCAGATAGTTCGCCAATCCCACATCGAAATAGTAGAATTTTGGTGCTTGCACCACTTTGCGCTTGATCGCCTTTGTATATGCCGGTATCTCGTAACCCATCAAAGTGTCTTTCAGAATCTGATAATAGGTCTTGACGGTCTTTGCAGAAACACCACAGTCGCTCGCGATATTTGAATAGTTGATCATTTCGCCA
>ONHS01000078.1 GCA_900317715.1 uncultured Bacteroidales bacterium
AATTGGTACGCAGGCATTGCTCGGCGAAGGCTGGGACGCCCCGGCCATCAACTCGCTGATCCTCTCCAGCACGGTGAGTTCCTACATGCTTTCCAACCAGATGCGGGGCCGCGCCATCCGTATCGACAAACACCATCCTGAGAAAGTGTCAAACATCTGGCATCTCGCCACTATTGATATTCCTAACGAAAACGAGTATTCAGAGTCAAGTACTTTGACAAACATTGATATTGACAATCTTCGGATATACACCTACGATCTGGAACAGCTGGTCACCCGTTTCGAAGGTTTTGAGGCACCTTCCTATTATGGGAAACACGAAATCATGTCTGGGATAGAACGGATAATGGATGTCCCGAACAACACGCAGGAGGTGATCAGTTGGAAAGACAGAGTAAAAATTCTGAATGCAACCACCAAGAAGCTTTCCACCGACAGGGGGCAGATACGGCAATGGTGGAAAGATGCGTTAGATCTCGGCTATAACCGTGGTCGTATCAAGCAAATGGGACTTTCAACAGGTGTCCGAGCCCCTCGAATGACAACAAACGCATTGCTGTTCAAGGGTTACAAGTACGTGGTCATTTCCTTTCTGATGGCCCTTCTTGCGACTTATTTTTGCCTTATTAGGTCAAGAATATTTCCACCTGCCTTTACCACCGCTGTCGTTGTTTGGGTTATGGCAATATTTTTAGGTGCTATGGCCGTAAAATATCTCAAGACGGGAACAGTGGAGGGGGTCTTGAAGCAAGTCGCCATAGCGGTTTTGGAAACGATGTCAGCTCAAGGGCTCCTAAAAACGTCCATAAAGCATGTCGGATTAAGTGTTGCTGAGGATAATGGCATGTATTTTGTCAGCTGCACCAATCTTCCTGCCGAGGAGAACAATCTGTTCATCCAATCCCTGCAGGAGTTGCTGGACCCCATTGAAAACCCCAGATATCTGCTTGTCCATCACAGCAAATTCTTGGGGATAGTCAGACAGACGGACTATTTTGCGGTTCCTGCGGTATTGTCGGCGAACAAAAAGAGTGTGGAAATGTTCAAAAAGCTGTGGGAGAGATACATCGGAGAATGTGAGATTGTCTATACCCGGAATCTCGAAGGTCGGAAAATACTGCTGAAGGCCCGCAAAGACGCCTATTCGGCCTCCAAGCGGGAGAGGTCCAAGCGGCTTTCGAAGTGGCAGTAGTGTTTCTGTGCAACTATTCGGCTTTTTTGCATCATAGTGTTTCTCGGAAGCATCTATGGAGGCACGGTATTCTGGTGTCCGAGTGGCAAGTTGAAATGGATTCACATAGGTTCGGTTGCCGAGTAAATAAATTATTTTTGGCTATATCTAATAATTTTTATACCTTTGTAGCCAAAAATAATTAGACTATTTTTTATGCAAATCATTGGTAGAAAGAGAGAAATAAAAGAATTACAGAGATTGAAAGAGTCGAGCCAAGCGGAGTTTGTCGCGATATATGGTCGCAGGCGTGTGGGCAAGACTTGGCTGGTGAGGAGTTACTTTCAAGACCAATTCACTTTTTATACCACAGGCATAGCTCGTGGCAACAGAAAGGAACAACTCCAAAACTTCTACAAATCAATTTGTTCCTACAGCAAATCGGCTCTTCAGCAGCCTAATGACTGGTATGAGGCTTTTGATTTGCTCAAAGATGTGATTAAACGTTCCAGACAGCGCAGAAAGGTGGTGTTTTTGGACGAATTGCCATGGATGGACACACAGAAGTCGGAATTTTTGAAAGCCATTGATCTGTTTTGGAACAGTTGGGGAAACATGCAGCAAAATTTGCTGTTTGTTGTATGTGGCAGTGCGGCCTCATGGATGGTGAAGAACATCATCCGCAATAAAGGAGGCCTGCACAACCGTCTGACGTGCCATCTGCACCTTGAACCGTTTACCCTTGCTGAGACCAAGGCCTACCTTCATTCACAAGGTGTGCGTTGGACTGACGATCTGGTTGCGGAATGCTACATGGTTATGGGTGGTATACCCTACTATTTGCACTTGTTGGACCGTTCCTTGAGTCTTGCGCAAAACATTGACAGGTTGTTCTTTGCGCCCAACGCATTACTAAAAGACGAGTTCGACACTTTGTACAAGTCGCTGTTCAACAAATCGGAGGATTATGTGAAAATAATCTCCGCCTTGAGCAAACGACGCAGCGGATACACTCGCGATGAGATTGTAAAAGCAACCGGTTTAGCCAACGGCGGTGGTCTGACACGTAAATTGGACGAATTGGAACAGTGTAGTTTTATCCGTCGCTATAATCCTGTCAAAGGAAGAATGGCAATATACCAACTCATTGATTTCTACAGCCTTTTCTATTTCCAGTTCTTGAATGAATCACACCATTTCGACCGGGATGCCTGGCTGCATTTTCAAGCTACTCCGCGCCATAATACCTGGCTTGGTTTGAGCTTTGAAAGGCTCTGTTTCGCCCATCTCTATGCAATTCAAAAAGCACTCGGTATCACGGGAATTGCGACCAAAACATTTCCCATGCAAACGCCTACCTAATGCACAAATGGATATGGTGATTGTACGTGCAGATAAGGTGACAACCTTGTGCGAAATGAAATATACGAACAAACCCTACGCCATTACCAAACAAGAGGCGGAAAAACTCCGTCATCGGGCCGAGGAGTTGAGCCAGTGTTTTCCCACGCAGAAACAGGTGCTTATTACACTGGTTTCAAATCAAACACCAAAGAAAAATATTTACTATAATAGCTTAATAACAAACAATATAACTCTTTTTGATTTGTTTCTTGAATAAATTATTTTTGGCTATAACGGATGTTTTTCATATTTGAATAGCCAAAAATAAACAGACGGTTTTTTCAATTTGATACTCTAATGACGAATGAGAACAGGGACATAACATCCCGTGGCGGGAACAGGAATAGGAACTATATTTACCACTTATTCAACTAAAACAAAGTTGTATGAAAAGGGGAAATATTATTGTTAACTTAACATCCATATTGTTTGTATTATTATGCAATAGCTGCGGATATGGCGATTGTGGAGATAACAATCACTATCGCACCGATACCCTTTCAAATAGTATTTACGTGGAGGAATACCGTTGTTTTTGTGGTGGAGCAACAACAACGGATGTCTTCTATGTATATCTCACAGATTCAATTTCTTTCAGGAAATATGTTGGCATCAATGATTTCCCCAACGAAAAAGCTAAGGAACTGCAACCATTCGGATTTTTTGCGTTATTTATCAAGTGTTGTATTCAAGAAAACGATTTCGCCGTTCGAATTATTTTAGTATTTTTGCCGTTTGAAAATAGATGAAAATATGGCAACATTAACAATAACTTACGATGGGCGCAGTAAGGTGGCGCAAAGTGTTGTGGCGTTGATACGCTCGTTAGGAAACGTGTTCCACATTTCGCAGTCTCAAGAAGAAGCGAAAGATCGCGAGTGGACGGCCGAAGAGGAACGACAAGCTTTCTTATGCACATCAAGAAATAATATGGCCCGTTGGTTGAACGAAAACGAAATCTAACATCCTATGAAATACAAGCAACGTGATGTGGTGCGTAAAATCAGTCGTATCAAGCAACCTTACTTTGACCAAATTGTAGAGAAAATAAAAGTTTCGATTTTTTAATCCTAATACATCTCACAACCAAGTATAATACACTGACGAAAAAGAGATGCCTTGGATTGTTTAATGTACAATCGAATCAGAATCGTATAAACAACTCGGCACACTAAAAGAAGGAAAAGTGTTTTTGCAATGCTATCGTTGCGGGTATTCCTGAAAAATCCGCAACAACACTGCGGATTTTCCGTTTGTTATTTAAACATAAATATCAGAGAATCATGAAGAAAACAGTAATGCTATGTGCAGTGGTGCTCGCCCTCGTAATGCTGACTGCCTGCAAGAGCGGAACGCAGAACAACGTCACCGTTTTTGAAAACGAATTCAACGACAGTATGGCTTGCGGTGGGGGCTTTGAATACGATTGGCAGTTAATGCTCCTCGGCGAATGGAAAGCCGTCCGACTGAATAAAACAAAGAGCTTTTCCGGTAAAGAAGAGACCGAGACATTTGCCCCTAAATTCTTATGGCGTTTCGAGAACAACGGATTTTATTACGAAACAGGATACGCTGATGGTGATTCGATCACAATGCAATACAGCTATTTCCTGAAAAACGACAGCCTTATGTTAAGAGAGGACAACGAGCCTGGAATTAGTCCTTGGTTTGTAATTGATTCCCTTTCGCAAGACAAACTTGTACTCACATCTGTCGATTCAATCAAAGACGGCACAACGGTAAACACATTGACATTAAAGAGGGTTAAATAGTAAACTTTTATGACCGAATCCGAACTATACAAAAACCTCAGCACCCTTACCAAAAACAAAGACCAATGGGAAGAAAACATCCCATTCGTCGCGTCGCTGCTGTCGTCGGAGTCCACCAAAATCAAAGCGAAAGCGCTGTGGTTGTTAGGTGAGATGGGGCTGAAGTTCCCGAATGCCGTCAAGGACAGCGTTTCTGCGATTGCCGCCTTTTGCGATAGTACGGAGCCGCTTCTGCGGGAGCGTGCCGTGAATGCCCTCGGCAGAATCGGGCGGGGCTGCTATGCGTCTGTTGAGCCGTATTGGAATAGTCTGTTCCGCTTCGCCCACGATGAAGAAGCGGGCGTCCGATTAGCCTTCATTTGGGCATCGGAGAATATCGCCACCAACACACCCGACCCGTACAAAGATTATATGTCGCTGTTTGCGGAACTGCTACATGATCGCGACGATCGCGTCAGAATGGAAGCTCCGGAAATGTTCCGCGTTCTCGGTAAACGTAGACCGGAGTTTGTGGAACCCTACCTTGATTTGTTACGCAATATTGCCGAAACCGACAGCAATCGCGTGGTCAGGATTCACTGTTTTGGGGCGGTAAGGGCGACGGGCCGAAACGGTTGATCATTTCTTCGCCTTCACGCACAGCCACCGCTTTTCCTCGTTTACCGTAATGTTGAGATCATGGAAACCGACATTTGTAAGATGGAGCCGGATTTCTTCGGGCGTGTAAGTGTGCATACCCTCGATCATGCTCTCCCATTTGGCATCCATCTCGCCATGGCCGTCTGATTCGTTGACGATGACGAACTGTCCGCCGGTTCTCAGCACCTTCTTCACCTCGTTGAAGCAGTGCTCAATGTCGGACCAAAAGTAAATGGTCTCGAAGGCGGTAACGAGGTCGAACGTGCCTTCTTCAAACGGGAGATTGGCGACGTTGCCTTCCAAGACCTTGCAGCGGCCTTCTTCTACGGCTTTAGCATTCACTTTCGATGATTTCCGTACCGACACCGGCGAGAAATCGATACCTGTGACAGTTCCCCGCAGGGTGCGTTGCAGCAGTCGGGCGATATTGGCACCACCGCCACATCCTATGTCGAGAATCTGGTCGTCACGACCAATCATCACCGATGCCAGTGCCCAATTCGACATCGCAGCGTGACCGCCGCCGTTCATCCCGTTGACCATTATCTTGCCTAAAAAGCCTTCCGGCTTTCTCGCGTTACTGAAAAATTTGCTTAAAAGTCCCATAATTTCTATACTTATTTTCTGACGGCAAAAATCTGATTTTCCGAGCGTGGTAATATCCCAAGAAGTGGCTATTTTAGGGAGATGTATTCATCAAAGTACACTATCTTTTCAAATCGCTAATGCGCAAACACGAAACCGAAGTAAACGCGCACTCCTTTGGGCACAGCTTCGCCCTTGAAGGGGAAGAGGTGGTCGGCCTTGAGCGTGAGATGGACCGCTTCGGTGAGCGCAAATTCCACACCAAGGTATGGGTTGACAAAGAAAAAGGGCTCTTTGTGTACTACGGCGTTCGTCTCAGCCTCCCAATCACTGTCGGAGCCGTCGAGAACAAGCAGTGTTGAGGTTTTGCCGCCCCCGACGCATAATCCGGCATACGGTGCCCATCGTTTGATCGGCCAGTAGAAATCGGCCACCACCCCACCCCAGCCCATACGGACATAGCTGCCGTTGCGCTTCTGGGGAAGCGTGGAGACATAACCTTCGCCACCCAGGCGCACGTGGTTGCCGATGTGAAAGCGCAGCACGCCGCCAAGTCCGAACGACATCCCGCTGGCCTTGTAGTCCAGTGCCGGGATATTGTCGATGAGGTAGCCCGTATGGACCATCATTCCCCCGTCGAACAGCTGCTTTTTCTGTGCTTGGAGGCCGACGGCAAAGATCAGAAACAGGAGTAATAGGACTGATTTCTTCATTTCTATCAGAGTTCTTTGAGGACGTTTTTTTGCAACAATTGAGAAAAATACTAACTATCCCAGCACCACATCCATCACCATCATCAGCACAAAGCCGATGGCGAAACCGATGGTGGAAAGGTTGGTGTGGGTGCCTTGGGCGGTTTCAGGGATAAGCTCTTCCACTACCA
Source organism: uncultured Bacteroidales bacterium (assembly GCA_900317715.1). Classification (GTDB taxonomy): domain Bacteria; phylum Bacteroidota; class Bacteroidia; order Bacteroidales; family WCHB1-69; genus F23-D06. Next base: position 6,455 of record ONHS01000078.1, read on the forward strand.
CATACATCATGGCACCGGCGGCAAAGGCCAACAGGTAAGGAAGTGCCACACCGAGTACGCCTGCTAGCAGCAGGATGGCCACCGCGCCGATGGGTTCCACCACACCGCTCAGGGTGCCGATGAGGAACGACTTCATGCGAGAGTTGCCTTCCGCGTGCATGGGCATGGAGATGATGGCGCCTTCGGGGATGTTCTGTATGGCGATGCCGATGCTCACCGCGAGGGCGGCACTGAGCGTCAGCCCTTGCGCTTCGCCCGCGAAGACCACACCCACGGCCATGCCTTCGGGCAGGTTGTGGATAGTGACGGCCAGTGCCAGCATCATCGTGCGCGAGAGTTTCGACTTCGGTCCCTCGGCCTTCTCTGCGCCGATGTGCAGGTGCGGTGTCAGCTCGTCGATCAGCAGCAGGAACGCAATACCGGCCAGGAATCCAATGGCGGCCGGCAGTACACTTTCATCCGCCATTTCAATCGACGGTATCAGCAGAGACCACACGCTGGCCGCCACCATCACCCCGCTGGCGAATCCTAATAGCGTCTTCTGCATCCTGTCGGGGATCTCTTTTTTCATGAAGAAGACGAAAGCCGAGCCCAGCATCGTGCCGAGCAGCGGCAATAGTATTCCTATAACTACAGCATTCATATCATTCATTTTTCACGCTGCAAAAATGCACAATTTTCTAAGAGATAGAATCCCTATAAATGGCTATTTTGCGGGCAAACAATCACCCGAACGACAATGCTGGATTTTGTTTTTGCAAACGAAAAAAAATTGTATCGCATACGATATAAAAATTTTTGTATTTTTTCATCGTGAACGATATAAATAAAAAACTTCATCAAAGGACAAGGAAATGACTGGAAACAGTAAACAACATTTCGCCTTCTCGGCTTACGACCGTTTCAACGGTTGGAACAAATTGGCCGACAAATGGAAAGAGGAAGCTGAAGAAGAATGGGCTGAGGCAGAAGAAGTTCTGAATCGTCTTGTGGAACTCGGCTGCAAACCCGCCGATTTACAGGAAGCCATGAAGACCATCGAATTCCCGTTCTACGACGATCCGAAGCAGCAGATCGAGTCGGACTACAACCCCGAAGCGGTGAAGATCATGAGCGAGATGGCTGCCGCCTTCGAAGACCTGCCCGACGACTGGCGTTGTCCCCGTTGCAAGCAGCTGAAGGAGAAGTTCAATAAAGCGTAAACTTTACGAATTATTGTTCATCAACCAACCGCCGCAAGGTTTCGCAACCTTTGCGGCGGTTTTGTTTCCGCGTCCGTTTTCCCGTTTTTCTCCGAAATCACATCCAAATGTTGCCTTTCCAAGGTGATGAAAAATAAAACAGCTGGATCGTCAAATAAAATTCCCAATATTCAGAATTTTTATTATTTTTGCAAACTGTAAGAACGATGAACGTATCATTTGAAGATGTTGAACTAGAGAAACTTATAACAACTCACCAAAGCAAAAGGTACAAGAAATACACCCGAGACAAGAAATTCTTGTGGGCTTTAGACCGCGTGTTTAACGATTTGCAGGGTGTTGCCAAATGCAGTGACTTGAAACAATTGAGTTATCTGCATTACGAGCAACTCAAAAAAGTAGGTATGAGTTCGGTGAGAGTGATGAATGGCAGGGTGGAACGGCTTTTGTTTAAGGAATTGGACATACGATTTCTGGATGCGCTTGCAGTATGGCTACGAACATGACTGCCTTGTCATCGCCCAGCGCGAAGTAGAAGCGCAGCAGCGTACCCGACGCGAGCCGTATCTACTGAACAAGGTTTCATCAATCCTTTAGGTCCCAAAACACTTTCCCAAGTTTTGGCAACCAAGACATAACAATGAAAAAGACTATCGTCATCACGGGTGCCACCTCTGGAATAGGCCTTGAAACTACCCGTCTTCTGGCGGGTAAGAGCTATTGCATTCTCGCCGTAGGCCACAGCATCGCCAATTGTGAAAAAGCCGACCAGGATATCAGGTTCGGCATGCCTGATGCCGATATCACTTGGTACGCCGGAGATCTGATGCAGCAGCGGGAGGTGGTTCGTGTAGCCGATGAGATCAAAAAACGACTGAATGAGAGAGGGAACGAATCGTTGTACGCGCTCATCAACAATGCCGGATGCGCCCGAAGCCGGTATATGACCACCGAAGATGGCTATGAGCAGCAATTTGCCTTGAATCATCTTGCCGGATTCCGGCTCACCTATGAACTGCTGCCTTATCTTCTGAAGGAAGGAGGGCGCGTGATCATGACCAGCAGCGAATCCCACAAGAACATGAAAGTCCGTTGGCGTGATGTGATGATGAGAAAGCACTACAATCCGCTTCTCGTCTACAAACAGTCAAAACTTTGCAACATGCTGTTCGCCCAGGGACTGAACGACCGCTACAACGCCAAGGGACTCCATGCATACGGTGTGGATCCTGGCCTCGTGAATACGGACATCGGAAACAAAACAACAGGAATCGTGGATTTTGTGTGGAAATTCCGCAAACGCTTCGGAGTGCCTCCAACCGTCCCTGCACAGGACTATCTGTACCTATGCGAGCAATGCGAGCCACCGGCAGGGTTGTATTTTCATCATGGCAAGTCCAAAAAGTACAGCAAACAGGTGACGATGGAAAATGCCGCACGGCTGTTTGAACTCAGCGAGCAGCTTTGCGGAATTCGCTACGAATAAACGGAATACTATACCATGAACGTAATGAATAGCGGAAACGTGATACCGCATCATTTGATTATGAAGAAAACTATTTTTGTCACAGACAGTGCCCAGTGGGCTGCTATGATGCTGGAGAAAATCAGAGCGATGAATAAAATGGAATATAATCAAGGCGACTTCTTTTGTTTCGAGATTGTATCAAACGATGTGTGGGCAACAACGACTGATCGCCGCAAGGGTTCCGTGCCTTTGCGGCAGTGTTTGTTTTTCGACAACCCTACTTCAACCCGCCATAACTCTTCGCTGCCTCTTCCAGCGCCTCTTCGGTGATGTATTGCTCATAAAGCCTGCAGCGGGTGACGATGCTCTGCGGCGAGCAGTATCTGCCCCTCAGGCGTACCAATGCCCAACCCTTCATCTCGTTGGCCTACTTGAGCCCTATCAGGCAAGCATTTGGCAAGCACTTGGCAGGTACTTAAGTCGTATCAGGCAGCGTGCAGGCTCAATATTTGTTCCATACTTCCTCGTTATTTCTACCATAGTTCTTCGATAAATTATCGAACAACTATCGAACAACTATCGAACAACTATCGAAGAAGTATCGAAGAACTGATATGGCATCTTGCTTTCTGGTAGCTCTCAACTAGCCTTTAATGCGCTGCCAACTCCTTGCTATAACCTTTTGCGTCTTTCTTGATAACACCTTCGTCCAGCATATCCGAAAGCACGCGGCTGAGTGAGGGCCTTGTGGCACCCAACTGTTGGGCGACGTCGGCGACGGAGGTGATGCTGCCATGGGTTTCAAGATATTCGACAACACGGTTTTTCAGTCCCTTCACCGCAAAAGAGCGCATTTTGCCGCTCAGGAAATGACCTTTCGCGGAAAGCTCTTCCAAGAAAGCACGGAGCACGGTCGGCTCTTGCTGCATGAATTCGAAGAAGGCCTCGCGGTTGATGTGCCACACGGCGCAGTCAGTCACAGCGGTGACTTCCACAGGGATAATGTTCGGAGTAGCGAAAAGAAACGCAGGAGCCAGCAGCATCGGGGCTTTCAGCCGGTCCACAAGCAGTTCGCGTCCCTCCTCCCCCATCATGCGCGATTCAGCCTGCCCTTCCACAAGCACCATCAACGCCCGACACGGGTCGCCCGGGTTGAACATTCGCCTTCCTGCCGGGTATTCCTGCCGGCGACAAGGCTGGCTCAGCAGCCTCTCCAAGGCTTCGTCGCTGCATTTTGCAAAAACGTTTACCTTTTTGAGATTTTCCATGGTCTATGTCTATTCTTTTGCAACATATTTGTCCATAGTAGTATGGACTCCATACCATTCAAAAGAATCTGATATCAAAAGTTCATTCTTTGTAACAAGATGCGTAGTTTGCATAGGTATAGTTAAATACGGTAAACCAAATTCTTCCGCCCACCCACGAACTTCATGAGTATCATCATAGGTAAGAAGGAAGTGACCGCTCATATGACTTACAAGTTCAAAAATTCTACGATGATCTACCTCAAAATGATTGTACAATCTTCTTCCAGCTATTGTATATGGAGGATCGATGAAAAAGAAACTGTTTTTATCATAGAGCATTTGCTCCATTATGTCAAATGCATCTCCATGAACAAAGGTGATTCTATCACGCATCTTGTTAATGATAATAATCCGCTTTACCAATGTGCTTGGATACCAGCGCGAAGACAAACCACGACCATTCTCTCCCGTTTTAATCATTCCAGATCCTTTAGCCAATATGCCACCATGATTAGTACGATTACGAACAATCGTCGCAAATCCACGTTCTTTCGTGCCATCCATGGCATGTGCAATGACCGAATTAACACCATCAGCCGTGACATCAAAGTTTGAGATTTGCTTGATGAGCCACTGGCAATCTTCAGAAAGAATTGTTTCCCATGCGGCAGCCATGTCATCATCTAGTTCCACCATCATCACGTGGTCAAAATATCGTTCTGCAATTGCTGTCAGTGCAATAATACCGCCACCAGCAAACGGTTCAATTAGTTTTGAATCAGCGTCTGCTTGTGCAAACCATTTACGCGCTGTAGGGACAAGCCATGTTTTCCCTCCCGGATAACGAAAAGGGCTGCGCTGAGGAACCGATGCCACATTAATCACATGCTGATTAGTAGTGACTGTTTCGATTTCATCTATAGGAAAAAGGCTCATTTGCAATTCTTGTAGTCTCATAGCAGATCGTATACGGAACGGGGTTCTGGTTCATTACTGATACGCTCATCCAGCTTCCCTTGCAAAAGAATAAGGAAATCGGACATCAGTCCTGGCTTGGTATAAATAACTTGCTCCAGTGCTGATTGAAACTCGGTATATACAGTATCAACCAATACCAAATGGTTGCATTGGTCTGTCTTGTTATATTCCAGATCGTAAAGGAACCAAGCAATATCAGCCTTTTTCTTCGTAGTACGTGGAAGCGTTGGAAGAGTGTCAAAGAAAGATTTTTGAATCACTACGCACTGCTTCTTGTTCCATGCTTTGAAGATACCTCCTTTGTAAAGCATTTGGGGAATCAAACGCTTGCGTGAAGATGATAAATAGTCTGGATGCGGGTAGTTTTTTCCATCCCAAGTGAAATCGGCTGAAGGTGACTTCATGAATTGTTGGAACGGGTTGCGCAGATTTCCACTGATATAAACGCCTTGAACTTCAATGGAGGCAAAATCGGTAATCTGTCCATCTTCGTTATAACTAACAATTACATAGTCAACGTTTCCTGCCGATTGTCCGTTGGCATCCACAAGTTTAATTTCGGGCAGAGATGTCCATTTTGTTCCCTTAGGCCATACAAAGGATGCCGCATTATGCAGAATCTTCCAGTCTTCACGAAATCTCGAAGGACAAGTGATAACTTTTTTATCGCCATGATTCACACTACAAACTCCAAGAGGGGCGTCTGCCTTGTCCTTGGTGCAATTAGGAAACCTATTATGAAATGGACAAAGCCTGTTTTCACGATAATAAACGGCTTTTTCCGTTCCGTTTGAGATAGGGAAACCAAACACTTCCGCTATAGGACTATTGTTTTGCATTTTTTTGTTTTTTTTGTCTGCAAAAATAGTGTTTTTTTTAAAACAACAGAAAAAAAAATGCGTCCGGTAACAAATGTTACGCTTCACGTTGTGCGGCGGTTGTATTTTTGCACCGTCAAATTAAAAGAAAGGAGTACACTATGAGCTACAACGAATGGAAAGACAAGACCGCAGGTTTCAAGAAAATTGACGTGCGCGGCGTTCAGGGAAACTTTTTCCCGGGTATCAAGATGCAGGCCATGAAGATGGCTGTCGGCGAGGGTATGGAAATAGTGCAGAACTTCGATCCGCTGCCACTTTATGAGGTGATGGACGGTCTTGGTTTCGAGCGCCACACCGAAAAGGTGACCGAGACGGAATACCACGCCTATTTCTACCGCACCGTGGTGAAGCAGCTGGAGAAAGACATCCCGATGCGTCCGGCACCGCTGACCCACATGCCGATGATTGACGAGAAGCTCGGCAACATCGCCGTGAATTTCTGGGACCTGACCTGGAACGACAATAACCGCTACCTGCCTTACGAAATACGTCTGCTGTTCTCGCTGACCAACGCCGTCGGTGCGGGACGTATGCGTCAGGCCACGCGCGAACTGGTGAAAGCCTACATCCACGGTCTCGATTCTGCCGCTTTGGACGATGTGTTCGAGCTGTTCGCCTGGAACCAAGGCATCGGCTACTTCAGCTCTGAGATTGGCCCCTCCGCGCTGTTCCAAGCCTACAAGACCATCAAGCAGATGGAAAAGAAGGGCAACACCCGCGAGGAAATCGCCGAGGTGCTGAAAGAGAAGTTCGGGGAGAAACACCCTGAAGTGAAGGTAATGTAGGACTGTCACACTGTGGTAGCGGCCAAAAAATAAAGAATTATGGAAATCACAAAAGAAACGAAATTGTCAGATCTCATCGCCCAATATCCGTGGTTAAAGGAAGAAATGGCGAAAGTGAACGAGAAGTTCAAGATGTTGAACTCGCCCGTTGGCAAGCTCATGATGGGCAAGGCCACCATCGCGGAAATGAGCAAGAGATCGGGAATGGAAATGGATGTCCTCATTGGACGCCTAAATGAAATAATAGAAAATCATTATAAATAAAAAAGGAGAAAATTATGAACGAGAAAATGTTTTGTTTCCAGTGTCAGGAAACTGCCGGATGCGCCGGCTGCAAGATTTCAGGTGTGTGCGGAAAGACCCCGCAAGTGGCT
>ONHS01000079.1 GCA_900317715.1 uncultured Bacteroidales bacterium
TGTCCGCGAAAAAGCGCAACGAGCTACAGGAATTCTATCGGCAAGGATTCACAGTCTATGCGGCGGAGGTGGCCTTTGTGGCAGCCTGGCGCGGCGAGAACGACACCGTGGAGTCGGCGGTGATGCTACCGAAGATGCACCTGCGGAGGTGAGTGTTTCTCCACTGTCCTCTGAAATCTACAACGATGTCGAGGCTCGCATCATGAAAACATCGCCCCCTACACCACTGTGACCGCCGTGCCGGAGGCGATACCATGGTAGTTCACAATCTGTTTGCCTTCAACGGCCGGTGTGGTAGTCAGAATCATAATTCTCCTATTTTAATATGATGGCAAAAATAACATTTTTTTCAAAGTGAAACCACTGGCAAAGACTTGGAATTAGACTTATATCCATTATACCTAGAACCTTAGACTTTGACTTTCACGAGAGGACATCGTTGGGCAGCAGGCGACAGCAATTTTCCCGCCCAACCTACCGGAATTTTTTGTATCTTTGCAGGTTTTTAGAGAAAAAGTAAAACCATTAATAATGAGCGAGTTAGAGAATAAGACTGTGAACGAAGAAACCTATAGTGCGGGTAATATTCAGATTCTGGAAGGCCTGGAGGCTGTGCGTAAACGTCCCGCTATGTATATCGGCGATGTCAGCGACCGTGGTCTGCACCATCTGGTCAACGAGGTGGTGGACAACTCCATCGACGAGGCTCTCGCCGGATTCTGTGACAACATTGAAGTTAAGATACTGGAAGGCAACGCGATAAGCGTTCTTGATAACGGTCGTGGTATCCCCACCGACATGCACCCGAAGGAGAAACGCTCCGCATTGGAGGTCGTCATGACCGTCCTGCACGCCGGCGGTAAGTTCAACAAGGATTCCTACAAGGTCTCCGGCGGTCTGCACGGTGTCGGTGTCTCCTGCGTGAACGCCCTCTCCAAGCACCTCACGGCAGAGGTTTTCCGCGAAGGCAAGCACTTCATGCAGGAATACGAGTACGGCAAACCGCTTTACCCTGTGAAAGTGGTCGGCGAAAGTGACTACCGTGGCACGAAGGTCACCTTCCAACCCGACGACACCATCTTCCACACCACCGTGTATGAATTCGACCGTTTGGCACACCGTCTCAAGGAGTTAGCCTATCTGAACAAGGGCATCCACATCTCCATCGAGGACCTGCGCAAAACCGACGAGAACGGCGAGCACCCCAAGGAGGTCTATTATTCTGAAAACGGTCTGCGCGACTTCATCATGCACTTGGACGAAGGTCGTACCAAAATCACGGCGCAGCCTATCTACATCGAAGGGGAAAGACAAGGCGTACCCGTGGAAGTGGCCATGCAGTACAACGACTCCTTCACCGAAAACATCCACTCTAGAAGGCGGCACGCACCTCACGGGCTTCCGTCAGGCACTCACCCGTACCCTCAAGAAGTACGCCGACGACAACAAGTTGCTCGACAAACTTGAGAAGAGCAAGATTGAGATTTCCGGCGACGACTTCCGCGAAGGCCTCACCGCCATCATCTCTGTGAAAGTGGCTGAGCCCCAGTTCGAAGGTCAGACCAAGACCAAGCTCGGTAACAGTGAAATCGCCGGCGTGGTGAACCAGATGGTAGGTGAAATGCTGACCAACTATCTCGAAGAGAACCCGAAAGACGCGAAAACCATTGTCGATAAGGTGGTGTTAGCCGCCCAGGCGCGTCACGCCGCCCGCAAGGCACGCGAGCTCGTGCAGCGCAAAACAGCCTTCAGCGGTTCCGGACTTCCCGGCAAGCTGGCCGACTGTTCCTCCAAGGATGCCTCCAAATGCGAGCTCTTCCTCGTCGAGGGTGACTCCGCAGGCGGCACCGCAAAACAAGGTCGTGACAGCCACTATCTTCGAGAGCGAGGAAATCCGCAATATCTACACCGCTTTGGGCGTGACCATCGGTACTGAAGACGACAACAAAGCGTTGAATATCTCCAAGTTACGTTACCACAAGGTGATCATCATGACCGATGCCGATGTCGATGGCAGCCACATCGCCGCGTTGATCCTGACCTTCTTCTTCCGCTACATGCGCGAGCTCATCGAGCAAGGACACGTCTATTTGGCCACCCCGCCGTTGTATGGTGTTAAGAAGGGCGACAAACTGCAGTACGCTTGGACCGACGAGCAGCGCGACCAGCTCACCGCAGAGGCTTCTGCCGGCGGCAGAAAAGTCCACGTGCAGCGTTACAAAGGTCTAGGTGAAATGAAGGACGACCAGCTGTGGGACACCACCATGGATCCCGCCAACCGTCTGCTCCGTCAGGTCACCATCGAGAACGCCGCCGAAGCCGACCGCATCTTCTCCATGCTCATGGGAGACGAGGTGCCGCCGCGCCGCGAGTTCATCGAGCAGAACGCCACGTACGCGAACATCGACGCGTAGTTCAGTTAGTAGTTAGTAGTTAGCAGTTAGTAGTTATGGAAGAACCCGAAGCAATCACGGTAGATAACACCGAACAGACCCCCGAAGTGACACCACAAGAGGCGACTATTCCCGCGAATGTCATCTCCTTCAAGCATGTGAACATCTCGCAACGTAAGCTGCGCGTGCTCACCGATATCAGTTTCAACATGAAACAAGGCGAGTTCGTGTATCTGATTGGCAAGACGGGAACAGGCAAGTCCTCGATTCTGAAAACGCTCATCGGAGAATTAAAACCCGAAGGCGAAGAGGCAATGATGATCGGATATGACCTGCTGAACCTCAAGAAGAAGCAGATCCCCGAGATGCGCAAGAAAATCGGGGTGGTGTTCCAAGACTACCAACTGCTGCAGGACCGCACGGTCATCGAGAACCTGATGTTCGTGCTCCGTGCCACGCAGTGGAAAGACAAAAGTGCCATGCTCAACCGTTGCGAGGAAGTACTCACCCTGGTCGGACTGGAAACCAAGGACTTCAAGTTGCCGTCACAGCTTTCCGGCGGCGAGCAGCAGCGCGTCTGCATTGCCCGCGCCCTGCTGAACAGTCCCGACCTGATTTTGGCCGACGAACCTACCGGCAACCTCGACCCCATCACTGCCGAAGAAATCTTCCAAGCCTTCCACCACATCAACCAAGCCGGCACCACCATTCTGATGGCCACACATAATTTCCAGATGATAGACAAGTTTCCATCCCGTGCGATTTGTATTGAGGATGGAAAGCTAATTGATTCTTTAGTATGATGTATGACGTGTGACGTAAGACTTATGAAAAAAACGTCACACGTCATACGTCTCACGTCATACGTCAATAATGCTCTCGATATTAATTCCTGTATATAACATCAACCTACATCCGCTGGTTTCTGAGTTAAACGCACAACTCATTGAAAACCAAATAGATTATGAGATTATCATTGAGGACGACGCATCGTCTGACAAGGCGATACGTTATCACAATTCGTTGTTGGGAGAGATGGAGCATGTCACATACATCGAACACACTGAAAATTTGGGACGTTCGAAAACGCGCAACCATCTGGCAGATATAGCCAAGTATCCTTATTTGATTATCATGGATGGTGACGCGCGGGTCAAGAAGCCCAGCTATATTGCTCATTATCTGCACTTTATTTCGGAGAAAAAAGACATCACCCCTGAATTTGTAGTCTCCGGTGGGTTAAGTTATCGTGATGATTTGCCGGAAAAGTCCAAACATTTGCGATACAAATACGGTGTGAAGCGCGAGGTACGTTCTGCCAGAGAGCGCAACGAGCATCCCTATAGCCATTTTACACCCTTCAACATGCTCATCACGAAGTCCGTTTTCGAAAAGTGCCGTTTCGATGAATCGTTAACCGACTATGGCTATGAAGACACTTTCTTCGGTTTTGACTTGGAAGATGCAGAAATTCCATTGTACCACATTGACAATGAGCTATATCACGACGGTCTGGATGAGAATCGCGATTTCATCGCCAAAACAGAAGCCAGTGTTCGCAATCTAGACAAGCTCTACAAATCAGGCAAAATCAACGACCGTTTCATAGCGCACAGCCACCTGCTGCAAACCTGGCAACGTTTCTCTGCAGAACGCTCAGGCAGGTTAATTCTCCGCTTTCTTCGTTTCTACAAAAACCTGCTCATCACCCTGATGTTACGGTACAACAGCCTGAGAGCGATGGATTTGTACAAGCTGGTGATGTTTGATGAGCTGCAGCGCTGACGTAAGACATAAGATGTAAGACGTATGACGTATGAGGTAAGACGTGGGATGTAAAACTTAGGCTGTTGGATGTTAGATGTTAGTATTCTTTCAAACGGGCCAGTAATAATAACATCAAAAAGTTTTGAGGGATGTTTACATATCCATCTGCATTACTCTACAAACCACCCCTTATTTGGATTAAAAGATAGCAATTATTATCCTTGCAGGAAATAACTCTCTTACATTCTTATACAATAAGATAAAGTATAATATTAATATTAGAATTTCAGGATTTTTCTAAATCTTTACAAAGTTAACAATATTATTAAAGTTATTTAATAACATATTTTTTATAATAATCAACCCTGCTTATTTCAAAAGAAGCGTCCGGACTTCCTTTATCTAAAACGTAAGCGAGTTCATACAACATTTTATCTCCTCTAATGTAGCCTCTGCCGTCATAAGTGCCGCTACTGATACGGTCCATCGCATAAAGTGTTGAGGCAAGTTCATCTACTGAATATAAATCTTTGTTTTTGTCATAATCAAATCCGTTAAACCATGGTAAAAAGAAATCATTACGGAATTCATCCATCACACTTATCGGAAGTCTTTTGCCCGCCTGTTGATTTACAAGCTGTTCTGACTTTTCCACATATTCACCATAATTAACTTTATTGTCACCGTTTTGATCAAAAGTTGAAAGAATATCTGTTGCCAACTGTTTATAATCTTTATCAGGGAAGTCGAAATACAAAGACTCACTGCCTAATTTATCGTAGTTAAAACTTCCGTCTTCGTTAGCACATCCTACCATATACCAAAACCACTTATTAAATTTTTCTCCACGTTCTTTATTCCCTGTGAGTTCCGTTTCATTCAAAACATAAACGTCATCACCTAAGGTATCAACAGGATTTGATACATATTCAGTCTTAGCTGATTTTTCAAAGGTATCTTTCTGAACAGGCATTTGTGCCGATGTTGACGGAGCAAGAAGCATTGCACTTATCAGTGTCGCCAAAGCGGTTTGCACCTTATACAAAAACGCAGTAATAAGAAGGAATGTTGTCATATTCGTCCCTTTTTAATTAATAATTGGTAAATATCGCTGCAAAAATAACAATTTATATTATACAATGCAGCGGACAGAAAATAATATCGTGCTCGTGCGAGCACCACGGACGCCATAATATGACGTCCCTACCCCCAGCCCTCTTCCCTTGACCCTCGACCCTAAAAAAAATCGCACCACCGAACAAAAAAAATACTACTTTTGCACTTTCAAACATCATTAAAATTTTAACGCTATGGGATTTTTCAAAGAATTCAAGGAATTTGCAATGAAAGGCAACGTGATGGACATGGCCATCGGTGTGATCATCGGCGGTGCCTTCGGTAAAATCGTCACCTCTTTGGTGAATGACATTCTCATGCCGCTCGTCGGTGCGCTCATCGGCAACGTCAATTTCACGACGCTGTCACTGACCCTCCGCGCCCCGAAACTCAACGAGGCTGGCGAAGTGGTGAAAGAGGCCGTCACCCTCAACTACGGTAACTTCATCCAGGTGACCATCGACTTCCTGATTGTGGCATTCTGCATCTTCCTCGTGATGAAGGGAATCAACAAGGCCTCCAGCTTGATGAAGAAACAGCAAGAAGAAGCTCCAGCTCCCGCTCCTGAGCCCAGTGCTGAAGAGAAACTTCTCACCGAAATCCGCGACCTGCTGAAAGAGAAATAAGCCGTCACGCATTTCCGCAAAAAAAAACGCCCGCACATGATGTGCGGGCGTTTTTTTGCTGTTGGCTGTTTGCTATTGGCTATTGGCTGTTAGCTGCCCGCAGACCTGACGGCCTGCAAAATATCCTTTTTCGCTATTCCCTTCTCCCTATTCCCTTCTCCCTATTCCCTTCTCCCTATTCCCTTCTCCCTATTCCCTTCTCCCTACTCCCTATTCCCTTAAACGCTAAATACTATCAACAACATACCGTTTCTGTCCCAGCGCCATCAGTACGCCGCGGAAGGTGAGGAAGAAGATGAAGGCGCACCAGATGGCGTGGTTGCCCCAGCGGGCGACGAGGGTGTAATAGACCACGAAGAAGATAGCCGTGGCCACGAACATCACGTTGCGCATAGGGGCTGAGGCCGTCGCGCCGATGTAGATGCCGTCGTAGATGAAGGCCGCAAAACCAGTGAACGGCAGCAGATAGGTCCAGAACATGTATTGCATGGAGGTTTGGATGACGGTTTCGTCACTGGAGAGGACGCGCAGGAGCGGCTCACCGGCGAAAACAAACAGCAACGTGAAGAAAACCGCCAACCCGACACCCCAATAGAGCAAATAACGGATAGTGAGGCGGAGTCGATCCTTGTCCTGTGCTCCCACATACTTGCCCACGAGCGACTCACCCGCGTAGGCGAAACCGTCCATAACGTAGGAGGTGAGCGTGAAGAGCTGCATCAACAGCGTGTTGGCAGCTAAGATTTCCTCTCCAAAATGAGCGGAAATATAGGGGATAAAGGTGAAAACAGCGATAAAGCATAGCGAACGAAGGAAAATGTCGGCGTTCACCTTGAAGAAACGGACCATTTTGCGCAACTGCAAAGCTGTTCGCCAACGGATGTCCTTCCAAAAGTGCCCGTAACGACGAATCCATATCGCTACGGCCAACAACAGACCGCTGTATTGCGCCGCCACTGTACCCCACGCCACTCCGGCAATGTCAGCATGCAAGACATAGACGAACAGCAGACTGCAAAGGATGTTGACCACATTCATCAGTGTGGCAATCCACATCGGGGAACTCGCATTTTGCATCCCCAAAAACCAGCCTTTGAACACAAAGATGCTGATGGTAGCCGGTGCCGCCCAGATACGGATGTAGAAGTAGGTCAGCATCAGGTCAATCGTCTCCGGGGAGCTGTCGATCCATTTTTTACAAAGATAAGCTATAGGCTTCTGTAGCAAGAAGATAAGCAACGCTGCCGCTAAAGCGATGGCTACACCGCGCACCAGCACATTGAGGTATTCCGTTTTGTCCTCCGCCCCATACGCCTGCGCCGTCATGCCCGACGTGCCCGCACGCAAGAAACCGAAGTTCCAGTAAATCAGGTTGAAAACCATCGTACCGAGCGCAATGGCCGCAATGTACGATGCATTCCCGATATGTCCCACAATCGCCACATCCACCATGCCCAACAAAGGCACCGTGATGTTGGTGATGATGCTTGGAAGGGATATGCGGAGAATTTCGCGGTTCATTGGTGTGAGTTGAGGGTTGAGGGTTGAGGGTTTAGAGTTTAGGGTTTAGAGTTTAGGGTTTAGAGGGTTAAGGAATTAGGGAGTACAGCCAACCCTACTCCTGCGGTTTTCCGCCCTGCAGCAATGCCTTCACGATTTTCGCGTCGTTGCCCTCGGAGTAGATTTCCTCGTCGGGGGCGGGATGTACCTTGATGGTGATGGCACCGTCGCTGTCTTCCACAGGACGGTAGCTAACCAGCGCGTCCATGGCCACGATATATCGCGGATTGACCTTTATAAAGACCGTATAATCAATCCATTGTTCCACTTCTTCCATGGATTCATCAATGGAAAGTTTGTTGCCGTTTTTCAACACGACCGCCATCTTGTCACGATTTTTCACGAAATAAGCCACAGCTTCCTGATTCAGCTTCTGCCCGGCCCCTTTTTGGTACAAATAGATGTAAGTTTTGAGCAGTCGTTGGTTCTTATAGATTGTGGTGGAGCGGATTTTGCCATTCGCATCGTAGGCATTCCATTCGCCGTCGCGCCAACCGTTATGGTAATCGCCTGTCATAGAGATTTGTCCATTGGGATAGTAGGCCGTGCTCTTCCCGTTGGTCTTGCCCGCCACATAATGTTCCTCCAAACTAACCTGGCCGTTGAGATAATAGTCTTTGGAGAGACCGTCTCGCTTGTCGTTCAGGTAGTTACACTCCTGTAAAAGCACACCATTCGTCGAATAGATTTTCCATACGCCGTTGCGCTTGCCCACCTGATAGTTTTCCACCTTAATCAAAGTGTCCTGATTGGAGTAATAACGCCATTCACCATCTTTCTGCTGGTCGATGTATGCACCTTCCGATGCTTTTTTCCCATTTTCATGATAGATCGTGGTTTTCACTTTGTGTACGCCCTGCTGGAACTCCGTGACACTCTTCAGCTTACCGTTGGTATGGTAATATTTGAACGTACCGTAGGGTACATCGTCCTTGAACTGGCCTTCATAAATCAGCTGACCGTTCTCGTATTTCTTCCACACTCCCTGTTTCTTGCCGTTTTTGTCCTTCACATTGATACGATCCTGCGAAAAAACGACAAACGGGAACAACAAACAAAACGTGATAATAACAATTTTTTTCATTCTACCGGGCTTTTACCCCTACGGGGTATTTAATGTTAATCTTTTGGCTGTTGGCTGTTGGATTTTAACTTAGACTTAAACTTAGACATAGACTTAGACTTTCCCCATCAACTGCTAACTACTAACCGCTTCAATAACCCATAACCTATAACCATTACCGCCGCACCTTGTCTCTCAGTTCGAAGCCGCCAGTGACCTCGAAAATCTTGTGCACTTCGGCCATGTCTTCGTGGGGGATGGTGCGGAGGGCGCCGGAGCCTTCTCCGTGGTAGTTAGCGCCTAATTTCGGGGCAACTTCTTCAATGTTATCCACATACCAGCGCCAAACGGGGCCCTGTTCCACATGTTTGTCTGGATCCACGCGGTCGGGATGCACGCAATAGCCAATATCCAGAATGTTTTGCTCGATACCGTTCATCAATTCCACCTGTTGGCGTCCCATCTCGCTGTCGCGGAAATAGCCGGTCTCTTGGGAGACTTTGCGCAACACGTTGATGATTTCGCCCGGGGCGTTGCCGCGTGGACAACGAGGCTTGCACGACATGCATTGTCCACAGTACCAGATAGTTTCGGAACGCAGAAGTTCCTCGACAATCGCTTCGTCATTGCGTTGCACGAGGTCGCAAATACGGCGCGGGTCGTAATCGTAAAATTCCGCAGCCGGGCACACCGCCGTGCACATACCGCAGTTCATGCAAGCATGCAGTGCCTCTTCATAACGCAAATCCTTCTTGATTTGATCTAACAGATTTCCCATAATTAGTCGAATTTCACGCGGTTCAGCTTCATCAATTGGAAGAAGAACGTCGGCATTGGTTTAGACCTATCACGCTTCATCAAGTTTAGACAGATATTCAACTTATTGCTAATGGGAATTTTATGGGTTTCCACAAACTCTATCAGCGTGCCATCGGGATCCTCGATGTAGGTGAAATGGCCTGATGCGAGACCCATGTCAAAGTCCTCGGAATTGGGACAACTGTCCACTGTAAACGGATGACCGTGCTGTTTACAATGCTCGCCAAGCGCACGCATATTGACCACATCGAAGCAAATCTGGATGAAGCCAGGATCGCCCCACTGACGCGGTTCCACAAAGATTTTGCGCGGCTCGCGGTCAAGGGCTTGCACCAGCTCGATGGTGCTGTTACCATACATATTCACAAACGGTCCGGAAAATGGTTCTGAACGAGAGAGGAGTACACGACGATAATGTTGTGTGCCGCCCCTAAGTGTCTGCCAATCAGAGAAAACGCCGCTCTTATCATATTCCACGACATCATAACCGAGGATGTCGCGATAGACGGACAACGATTTCTCAATGTCAGAAACACCAATCATTGCGCCGACGACGCCGCCTGAAAAACGATGTTCGTCGATGAAAATGTAGTTGTCCTCCACCACTTGGAAGAGGTTTCCGGCAGGGTCATGAACATAAAAAGTAGGCAGTCCGCGCGGGTCGGTGACAATCTGTGACACATTTTTGTACTTAGCGGCCAATTCGGCATGATAGGAGCTGATATTGTGGGATTTAATCTTCGCAGCGAAAACGCCAAGGTCCGCAATTTGCACATCAAAATCAACAGGAAGAGGCTTGCGCTCAGAGTATTGCCATATTTCAAAACCGCCGCCACCTTGCAAGTTCGCGGCGATGCACGCATGACGTTTCTGGGGTTTGTTGCCCGTATAGCGGAGCATTCGCTCGGCAACCGTGTCGTCCTCCAATATCCGGACGTTCATCTGGAACATGTCGGCGTACCATTTCCACGACGCCAACATATCTTCGGTACCTATGCCAATTTGTTGAATACCAACAAGATTGAATTCACTCATTCTAACAAAATTTAACCTGCAAAAATACACTTTTTCTTCGAAAATGTCAATACAAAAAGGAAGGACTCTTTCTCAAAAAATCCTTCTCTATGACTTATATAATAATGTAGGATTATTCTGCAGTCGTTTCTGCACTCGTTTCGTGATGATCGAATTTTTCGAAGATAGAATTCTTGCTGATGAATTCCGGCACAAAGCCCTTCATTTTCTTCACCATTTCAGGAATTCTCACGAAAATGGACAGTTCTTCAATATCATCCACCGCCGCAAGCGCATCTTTATAGTCGTATTCGCGCACTTTGGCGACGAAAATGCGGTCGTGAGAAGTGGCCGTGGTGTTCTCCTTCGTGGAAAGCACCTCCTCGTAAAGCTTTTCGCCAGGTCTCAGACCCACATATTCAATTTGGATATCTTCGCCCAATTTCAATCCGGCCAGACTAATCATACGCTTAGCCAAGTCGTCGATTTTCACCGATTCGCCCATGTCGAAAACGAAAATCTGTGTGCTTGTGCTGAAAGTGGCAGCTTCCATCACCAGACGGCAGGCTTCCGGAATGGTCATGAAGAAACGGGTGATATTGGGGTCTGTGACGGTCACAGGACCGCCTTTTTCGATTTGTTCTCTGAAGCGTGGGATGACAGATCCATTGGAACCCAGCACGTTTCCGAAGCGCGTGGTCACAAAGGTGGTTTTGCCCTTCACTTCACCACGTTCAATAGCCAATCCCAGAGATTGCACATAGATTTCAGCAATACGTTTGGAGCAGCCCATGACATTGGTCGGGTTCACGGCCTTGTCTGTGGAAATCATCACCATTTTTTCCACGTCGTATTCAATACATTTGTCAGCCACAGTATGCGTGCCGTGCACATTCACGCGGATAGCTTCGCAGGGGTTCTCCTCCATGAGCGGCACATGTTTATAGGCGGCAGCGTGGAAGACAATTTGCGGACGGTGTTCACGGAAAGCGTAGTCCACACGCGGTCCTTGACGCACATCTCCGATAATCGGGACGAACTTCAAGTCAGGGAATTTCTCTTCCAGTTCCAAACGGATGTTATGCATCGGGGTTTCGGCATTGTCGAAAAGCACCAGCTTTTTCACGCCAAAGCTGGCCAGTTGACGACAAAGTTCAGAGCCGATGGAACCAGCCGCACCTGTCACCATCACCACTTTATCTTTGAAATTGGCTTTGATGGCATCCAACGAAATCTGTATTTCCTCACGTCCCAAAAGGTCTTCAATCTTCACATTCCGGACGTTATTATGCAAGATCTGGCCATGGAGTTCGTCGATATTAGGGATAATCAACGGGCTCACGTGCAGATCAAGGCAAAGCTTCAGCAATCCGTCACGTTCTTTCTTGGCATCCACTTCGGAAGTGAAAAGCACGGCATCGATATCGTAATCATTGAGGATTTGTTCAAAATGGTGAACGTCTTTATAGTTGAAAACTGGTAAGTTCGCAATTTTCAGATCGTCAGGTTGCGGTTCCTCAGACAGGATACCCACAACATTATAATGGGTGGAATTTCTCAGGCGCATGATGGCCGCGATGGACTTATCGCCCGTTCCGAACATCAAAACGCGCTTGCACAACCGTTTCGTCTGACGCCTTCTCACGAAATAATTATACGTCGTGATCATCATCAAACGAATCAACAGCAGCAAGAATAAAGTGAACATAAAATCCGCAATGAGTGCGAACGAAACGCTCACATACATCTTCCGATAGGCAACAAGCATGACAATCATCATCGCCACCACTTTGAAAAACGCCTCTCCCATGAAAAGGAAGATGTCATGCAGCGACATGTGTCTGATAATCAGTTTGTGACCTTTGAAGACAATCATAGCTACAGTGAAAGCGACAATGGAGGAACACAGCCAAATAAGCGCAAAACGCCCAGATGCGTAAAATGTACCTCTCAAGTAGCCTAAACACAGCAACGCGAACAGCGATGCCATGGTAGATAGTATTGTGTCTAGCAAAAAGATCACCCTAGAATCCAGGAATGTGGATAATTTGCCCGCTATTTTGTCAAAAAGATTTTCCATAGCTCTTCTCCTGTTAAATGGGTAATTGATACGATATTAATCATTTACAACGCAAATTCTCAAAGTTCCAGTTTTAAGCTAGCATTTTTAAGAATCAATTGCAAAAATAACAAAATAATCCACATAGAACACGCTACAAAAAAAAAAAAAAAAAAAAAAAAAAAATGTCCTTACGGATTCTTCCGATCAGTCCCGCAAGGACCTCACCGGGGCCACATTCCACAAAATCGGTCATTCCATCAGAGATCATATTTTGCACAGATTGCGTCCAACGGACAGGCGATGTGAGTTGTTTTAACAAATTATTCTTAATTTCTGAAGGATCAATATGAGGGAGAGCGTCAACGTTTTGATACACTGGGCATACCGGGGCAACAATGGGGGCAGCTTCTATAGCTTCGGCAAGTTCCAGTCTAGCCGGTTCCATCAGCGGGGAATGAAATGCGCCTCCCACGGCCAGCGGCAAAGCGCGTTTCGCGCCCGCCTCTTTGAGTTTGGCGCAAGCCTCTTTCACGGACTCCACAGAGCCTGAAATCACCACCTGACCGGGGCTGTTGTAGTTGGCGGGCACCACTAACCCACCCTCGGCACAAATCTCCTCACAAATCTTCTCGATGGTTTCATCGGGAAGCTTGATAATGGCGGCCATGGTGGAAGGCGTTGCCTCACAAGCTTTTTGCATCGCCATCGCGCGTGCATAGACCAGCCGCAAGCCATCCTCAAAGCGGAGTGCTCCGGCAGCCACCAACGCGGAGAACTCGCCTAAGGAGTGCCCCGCCACCATGTCGGGATGAAAATCCTCCATGCACAACGCCGTAATCACAGAATGCAGAAACACAGCAGGTTGCGTTACTTTGGTCTGCTTCAAGTCCTCGTCCGTACCCTCGAACATGACGTCCGTGATGCGATAACCGAGAATCTCGTTGGCTTGATCAAACAATTCCTTTGCATTAGAATTGCTCTCATAAAGTTCTTTGCCCATTCCCACAAATTGGGCACCTTGACCGGGGAAAACGTATGCTACCATATTTTTTAATGATAAATGATTTTTCTTAATTTTTGAGTTTTTTCAGGACTACGGCTGAGTTGGTGCCTCCGAAGCCGAAACTGTTGCTAAGGATATTTCGTAACGGCATTTCCACTGTCGTTTTGGCGATGTTCAGCGGGGCGGTGTCCTCATCGGGGTTCTCGAAATTGATATTGGGGGCGACGAAGCCGTGCTGCATCATCAGGGTGCAATAGACTAATTCGCTCGCGCCGGCCATCCAACATTCGTGGCCCGTCATACCCTTGGTGGAGCTGATGAGGGCAGGCTGTCCGTTGAAGATGCGGTTCAATGCCAGCGCTTCGAAACGGTCACCTTGCGGTGTGCCCGTCGCATGCGCGTTCACGTAGTCGATGTCCGCAGGGGTAAGTCCCGCCATTTCGATGGCCCGCATCATGGCGGTGTAACTGCCGTCGTCAGAAGGTTGGGAAATGCCGCCGCCGTTGGAGGAGAATCCGTATCCTGCCACCTCCGCAAGGATGGTCGCGCCGCGCCGCATCGCATGGTCGTAGTCTTCCAGTACCAGCGCCGCAGCTCCGCCGCTCGGCACCAGACCGCCGCGATCGCGGTCGAACGGACGGGAAGCCTTCAACGGCTCGCTCGTACGTTTGGAGAAAGCACCCAATGCATCAAAGGAGGCCATGGCGAATTGGTTCACTTCCTGTGCGCCACCACATAACACGCAATCCTGCAATCCTTGTTTGATGAGGAGGTAGCCCAAGCCTACAGAGTGACTGCCGCTGGCGCACGCCGCGCTCACGGTGAAATTGATGCCCCGCAAATGGAAAATACTGCTCATGTTCATGTTCACAGTGGAGTTCATCGACTGGAAAATCAGTCCAGAACCCAAAAGCGCCGTATCGGGACGTTCCACGAGCATCCTATCGGTCTCAATCAGCGGTTTTGCGGACGAGTCGTTACCGAAAATCACGCCAATTTCATGGCTGAGCAGGTATTCCTCGTCCATGCCCGCCTGCTCAAACGCCTCTTTGGAGGCCATGAACGAATAGGCGGCCTCTTCCGAGAGACCCGCGCGCGACCGTCTGTGCAACAAATGTTTCAGCTCAGGATAAGGAACAATGCCCGTCAAATCCGATTGGTATCCGTAGGTGGTTCTGTCGGGATCATTCCCCAATCCGCACTTGCCCGCGCGCAACGACTCGGCCACCTCCGCCTGCGAGGTGCCAATGCACGACCAAATGCCCATTCCTGTGATAACTACACGTTTATTGTTCATCATATAATATACTCATCGTTTTTCATCCCATCATCGTCGTCCCGTTCATCCCATCATCGCATCATCCCATCATCGCCCTATTCATCGTATTATCGCATCATCATCGCCCATTCATCGTCCATTTCCGTCCCAGGGTTGCGGCCTGTCGGCCTTACCCTAGGCTACCAGGCTCTTGCCCCTAACGGGGCTGCTCAAGGAAAAAGTTTTGCTAACTGTACAGCCCTCCGTTCACCTGCAACACCTGGCCGGTGATGTAGGAGGCTTCCGGGGAGGCGAGGAAGGCGACGGCGGCGGCCACCTCGTCG
>ONHS01000083.1 GCA_900317715.1 uncultured Bacteroidales bacterium
CGGTCATCAGCCCTGTTCCCCCGTTCATACCAGGGAATGCTAGTTCTTCTATCTTGTTAAAATCAATAATCATAAGTTCCAATAAATTCCGATTTATCTAAAACGTATCATCAATGCCTATAGATTCTTCTTGAATAATTCCGCCAGCGCATCCCACGGAATGCAGTTGCCTTACGCCCTATTGAACTTCTCCTTCCCCTGCTTGCATCTCGGGCACTTCCAATCGTCGGGCAGGTCCTCGAAGGCCACGCCGTCGTGCTCGGCGGCGTCCATCTCGTCGGCATTGACATAGACCTTGGCATTGGGGTAGCTTTTCAGCTCGCCGCTGTGGTCGGCGTGTTTGTGGGTGAGCAGTATCTTGGTCACCTGCTCGGGCTTGTAGCCGAGGGCCGCGAAGGCCTCCATATTGTCGATGAGGTAGTTTTGCAAGCTGCCGCGATAACGGATGTTGCGGTCGAATTTGCCGGGGCCTTCTTCGCCGCCCATGACGAAAGGCTGGGAATAGAACCCGTCTTTGCGGAATTTGACTGCTTTGATTTCCATAATCTTGATTTTTAGTTTATTACCATTACCATTATTGCTCTTTTGAACGGCAAAGATACTAAAAATCTACAAGACATGTCAGTCAAGTAATTGCTATCTTTATTCGTTCTCGCACACTTTGGTCTTATCTACGGTGAATCCCTCCTCCATCGGCATAAACTTTCCGTGTTCCTTGAGGAATCTAAACCATCGGCTATTTCTTGAAAACATTTAAAATCACCACTGCGGTGAGAATCAGCAGCACGCCAAGTCCCGACATGAGTGTCAAAGGCTCGGAGAACACGAAGATGCCAATCAGCGTAGCCACCATCGGCTCCACTGTGGCAAGAATCCCAGCTTTGCTGGCTTCTACGTGGCGTAAACCGAGCGTATAGGCAAGGAAAGGAATCACAGCTGTCACCAAGGCGGTTAACAGACTGAGGTCCAAAAGTCCAGGTAAAGACGGAGCGGCAGCAAATTTCGCTACTATATCCGCAGGATGGCTTATCAGGATAGAACCAATGCCCGCAATAATAAACGTCCAGGTGGTGACGGTGAAGGGCGAGTATCGCCGCAAAGCGACAGTGCCAAGTCTTCGGACAAAAATGCCCATGCTGCCCCAAAAGATGCCTGCCAGAATGATGAGCGCAGGCCCGAAAACGGATGTGTTTTGTTTCCCTAATTTCATGCCGCAAAAATACAAAATTCCGCAACCCGAAGCCATCGCCCGAGTTGCGGATTTTCGTTTACAAATGAAAATAATTGTTCAGGATGGTAGGGTTGGAGCAATGCGGCAACCCTGCATTGCAAAGCGGTAGCCCTATTTCTTCAACACCATGCCGCTGTTCCAGGCGGTGCCCACGCTGTCGCCGAGGGTCATGTAGTTGAGGCTGGAGGCGTCCCAAGCCACGGGATTCAACTTCTTGATGTCAATTTTTCCGTCGGTGAGGATGCTGGGGTCGGCGATGGCGTTGACGATTTCGCCTACCACCCAAGCGCCGCCTTCCTCATCGTCGCGCATCTCCACCACGCGGCACTCCATCGTGAGCGGATATTCGTTGATAATGGGCGCATTGACGTTTTGGCTTTTGGTGACGGTGAAGCCGGCTTTGGCCACTTTGTCCTTCACGTCGTTGCCGCTCACGATGCCGAAGTAGTCGCTCTCGACCACCGTGCGGGCGTCGGCGTAGCTGAGGGTGAAGGCCTTGTTGAGGCGCAGGTTGTCGGTGGTCTTGTGCTTCGAGAGGCTGAAGCAGACCTGATTGTTGTCATATTGTCCGCCCCAAGCGGCCATCATCACGTCGGGCGTGCCGTCGGCGTCATAGGTGGCGATCATCAGCGCGGGTTGCGGGGTTACATACAATTTGGCACCCATGTTGGTGCGTTCTTCCACTTTCTTTAATTCCATAGTCTGATTGTTTGATTGTTTAACTTCTTGACTGTCTTGATTTTTTTGATTGTTGCAAGAGGCAAACGTCAGCGCCGTCACTGCCAGAATGAATAATGTCTTTTTCATGTTTGATAATTATAATTGCTTATTTCCATTTTGGACTGCAAAATTACAAAATTTTGCAGACTAAAATACTTGTTAAAGATTATTTCACGAATAAATTTTGCTCACGATCTTCCACTCACCATTTTGAGCACATATTTGTTGTTTATAAAAATCGAATGCAAAACAACTGCTTTTTGATCAAACAAGCATTTCTATTTGGCTCAACTTTTCTTTCTGTTTAGGCCAAAAAAACGCAATCCAAGCCTTTGCATGAGTTGCGGATTCACTTACTTATACTAAAGTAGAATAACTTCTCTGCTTGTGATACTTCTTCAGTTGCCTCTTCAAATTTGAAAAAGTAGAACTTTTGACAAAACATTGACAATGAACTATGTGTAAAAATGCTATTTTTGCACCTGAAATTTGAAAAACAACATCCGATGAAAAAACTCTTCGTCATTGTCTTCTGTCTTATTATGGTAAATTCATGTAATAAGACCCCTCAAACAGAGGTTCCCCCGGTTGGAAAATGGGACCCTCAAGTATGGAAAGCGCTCAATGAACTGATGATAAGCGCTGGACAGGGGTCATACGCTGTGTTTGATTTTGACCAGACCTCTATTGTCCACGATATCTCACAGGCTCTCTGGGTGTATCAGATCGAAAATTTGCGCTTTGCCGATGCTCCGGACCATAAATTTTTGGATGGCATTCCTGCACCGGAAAGTCTGATGCCGGGCTCCAACGTGACGTACGCCGAGATGGGAGATGCCCTTTCAACAGAATATGAAACCTTGATTTCCAGGCTGAATGCGGGCGAAAGCATCGTATCTATATGGGAATCGGATGTTTATCTTGACTTCCGTGCTCGCATGGCCTCCTTGATGCAAGCAATGGACGAGCAATGGGGAAGTTGGGTGACTTATCTTTGGCAACCTGGACTGTTGGCGGGCTATACCGAAACCGAAGCCAAAGCGCTCATTCATGACGCCATTACCGAACAGTTGGGTTTGGACAAACTTGCCGTTGAGTCGTGGCACTCGCCTGATGGCCAATGGGGAGGAGATGTTATGCGAGGCATCTGGGTGTCGCAGGAGATGAAGGAACTATACAAACGTCTCGATTCTTCTGGCATTGATGTATATGTCTGTTCCGCTTCTCTGGAGTTAATCGTGGAAGCACTGGCCTGCGATCCGGTTTTGGGATTTGGCATACCCGCAGAGCGAGTTTATGGACTTCGTTTTGTTGCGGGAGACAAAATTGTAGCACAGTTTGACCCTAATTACGAGCAACCCAATAGAGAAGGGAAAGTGGACTGCATTCGAGCTTATATGGCTCCTTCCCATGGCAACAAGGGACCGGTGCTGGTTGCCGGTGACAGCAACGGCGACGTGGCCATGCTCACAGCATTCCTTGATATGAGTCACGGTCTCATCATCGATGTCGGTCGCAGCGCGGAATCTGCTATCGGCAAACTCGCCACTCAGGCCAGGGCTGAAGGCAACACAGGGCTTTATCTTCTCCAACCGTCATTTGAAAAGTAACTCATATCTTGAACTTGTTTTATTGTCGTTTTGTTCGTTTGCGTAATTGAAAATTAGTAGTCCAACAGCCGGCCGTAATCGTTCCATTCGCCGAACATCTTTCCCTTTTTCGTCTCTTCGACGAGGTGGGCGAGGGCTTGCCGGTACATCAGAGGATCCCGTTTCTTATAGAAGGCCACGTGCGAAACTCGTTCCGGGTACGTATGTCAAGGATGTTTTGTTCTTCCATAAGTGAGGGCTGGTTACTTCGTGTTGGTTACTTCGTGTTGGTTACTTCGTGTTGGTTACTTCGTGTTGGTTATTTTATGTTGGTTATTTTATGTTGGTGAGTGAATGTTAACACCTTGTTCATATCGCTTATTTTTTTGAGTTTGCAAAGATAACAAATATCACTTTGCAAAATGCAATCTTTTTGTACTTTACCTCTGCAACGACTTTGCCTTTGAGGAGTTTGCGCAGCTCGTACTCCCATTTGGCGGCGGCGAATTTCGGGGTTGAGTGCCGGAAGTGCTGCACCAGCATACGGTTGCGCTGGTGTTTTTCAAGCAGCGCGATGCCTGTTTGGTAGTCTTTTCCGTTGGTGAGCCATTGTAGTATATCGTCCATATCTTCGTCTTTTGGGGCAAAGATAGGCGTTTATAAACGGAAAATATAGGACAAAGAAAAACGCGGTCGTGCTGTTTGACCGCGTTTTTGTTTACTTTAATACCGCGACAACGATTGCAGCGGTTATGAGGACGTCAGGACGAAATTCGAGCGGAAAGCGTGCCCGGTCGCCCAAAAGAAAATGTTAAGAATATAATTCTTCTATCTTCCTGCACTCATTTTGATAGTCTGTTTCGGACATAGTCTGTTTCGGACAACATACCTTGCTCAAAATAAGTTTTCACTTCAAGAAGTAACTTTAATTTATTATAGTTGGGTAATGGGCGAGTTCTAACCGCAGTTCCAGATAAGGAAATCATAAACATATTTGATGAGGAATCGGAAGATATACTTCCAAAATCAACTTTTAGTCCAATAATAGCATTAGCATTTAAGCTTTTAGCACTTTCTTTTAACAGGTTCATAGCCGTGTTAAATGCGGAATCTAATAGTTCCTTATACTTCCCAGAAAAGCCACCAACTAAATTTCTAAAACCAACAAAAAATTCCTTGACAATATTGGAACTTACAACAGCATTTGAAGTGATAACTTGGAGATATTCAACTATTTCAAAATGTTCAATAATATTAGTTGTGGTTACCCTTATTCTAGTTTTCTCCTCTTGTGCTTTAATTTCTTCCCTTGCTTCCAATGTTAATGCATCTAACGATGTCCCGCAAAAAGGACATTTTGTGAATTGCACACTCAACTCCTTACCACAAGCTCTATTAGGACAAATTATAGTATCTATTTCGTATTTATTTAATTGCGAATACAACGAATAGACATACCATAATATTTTGAGTCATCAAAAATAACAGTAGTAGGTTTTGCTTTTCGAATAATAAAATCATAAGCTCTTTCTCCTCCAGTTTCTTCGGAAGTCCAAAATGGCGCAAATGAGCCCATTCCTGTTGAACCGTTTCCACCATATGAGCCTACCGGGTAAGCATTAAAGCATGCTTTGTTATTTTCGCTTTGATTATTTCCTACTGCATAATCATTTGAACTGCTGTTCCATCCCGTGGTAGACGCTAATGATTTAGCAATATTAGTGGCACCTCCGGCACAATATTCTTCGTGACTACCAAGATAATCCGTCAACTCTGTCCATTCGGCTCTACTTGGAAGATGCCATCCATCTGGGCAAATACCTTGAACTCCACTGGGGTTAGATGAGCTCGCTGTTTCACCATTAACTGCAGCATACCAATTATACAAATAACCATTTGTTGCAACCAAATCCGGATTGTCATTTGGCATATATTTTGAAGGTTCAGTGATATTATAGTAATCGTCACGGATAATTGTCGGGATTTCATTTCCATTCGGAAAATGTGTTACTCTCAAATTTGAAGCCATCCATATTTGGTTGCCTAATTTGACTGCATCATACGAATTACCATCAAAATCAACGACGGCATCTTTTAACAATTCAGGTTTTATTGTTTCATGTGTTTCATGATTACAACCAATAAAAGTCAGTAGTAATGCAATTACTAAACAATGGTAATAAGCTATTTTTTTCATATTGGTAAATATTAAAAATTACCCTGCAAAAATACATTTTTTTTATTATGACAAAAAGCCGTCACAAATTGCAACGGCTTTCAAAAACTGATCAAACAACCGAAAATGCGATTTTGGGTTATGGGGTCACTTGGTCGTCAAGGTTGGTGGACTGGCCGATGAGGGAGTCCATCTCGCCCGTATAGACCTGTGCGGTGGGGGTGTCATAGACAAAGGAGACGGTCGCGAATGTTAACACGAAGTAATCAACAGCGCAGCTAACCAACAGCGAAGCTAATCGACAGCCGAAGGCTCACCAACAGCGAAGCT
Organism: uncultured Bacteroidales bacterium; assembly: GCA_900317715.1. Taxonomy (GTDB): domain Bacteria; phylum Bacteroidota; class Bacteroidia; order Bacteroidales; family WCHB1-69; genus F23-D06. The sequence goes on from ONHS01000083.1 coordinate 6,047, forward strand.
AACAAACAGCCGCAGGCTAACTAACAGCGAAGCTACATATTCTTCCCGAAAAACTCCGCCAGCGTATCCCACGGGATGTAGTTGCCATCGCCGCCGTCGTAGAGGTCGCAGTGGGTGGCGCCGGGGATGATGAGCAGTTGTTTGTTGTCAGGGTTGGGATTCGGCTTGCCGATGAAGTTGTAACCTTCGGCCTTGCCATCCACCATATAATGGTAGGCCGCCTCGCCGAAGTAGCGGCTGTGGGCCTTCTCGCCGTGCATCACGAGGACGGCGGAACGGATCTCGTTGATGTAGTAGAGGAAACGTGCGTTGGCGTAAGCCTGCGTGCCGATGACGCGCCAACCGTCGTTGCTGTTGCCGCTGCGCTTGTGGTAGCCGCGCGGGGTCTTGTAGTAGGCGTGGTAGTCCTTCACGAACTGCGGAACCTCATCGGGCAGCGGGTCGATGACGCCGCCGGCCATCGCCACCGGGTCGGCGAGACGCTGTTTGCCCATTGCCTCGCGGGCAGCGTGACGGGCTTCCTCGTTGTCGTCGCTGTCGTAATAGCCGTTGCCGCTGACGCGGGTCATGTCGTACATCGTGCTGGCCACGGTGGCCTTGATGCGCGGGTCAGCAGCGGCGGCGTTCAACGCAATGCCACCCCAGCCGCAGATGCCGATGATGCCGATGCGTTCGGGATCCACATTCTCTAACTGCGACAGGAAATCGACGGCAGCCATGAAGTCCTCGGTGTTGATGTCGGGTGAGGCCGTGCGACGGGGTTCGCCGCTGCTCTCACCGGTATAGGACGGGTCGAAGGCCAGTGCCACGAAGCCGCGCTCCGCCATCCGCATGGCATAGAGGCCGCTGCATTGTTCTTTCACGGCGCCGAAGGGACCGCTCACGGCGATGGCGGGAAGACGTGTGGGCGAATCATTATTCGCCCCTACGGGCGTGTAAAGGTCGGCGGCCAAGGTCAGGCCGTACTGTGTTTCAAACGTCACCTTGCGGTGGTGTACTTTGTCGCTGAGGGGGAACACCTTGTCCCACTCCTGCGTGAGGTTTAATTCATGTTTCATATTCTCGTTGTTTTTCGTTTCTTGCTTGTTGCCGCAGGCGGCCAGTGTCAGCGCCGCAAGGATAAAAATGATTATTTCTCTTTTCATATCGGTTATTACATGTTAGTTATTACATGTTAGTTATTACATGTTAGTTATTACATGTTAGTTATTACATGTTGGTTATTTCATGTTGGTTATTTCATGTTAACACGAAGTAACTAACAGCCGAAGGCTAACCAACAGCGAAGCTCATCAACACGAAGTGATCTCCCTGATCACCTTCGCCGGACTCCCCGCCACCACCATATTGTCGGGCACGTCCTTGGTGACCACGCTGCCCGCGGCCACGATGGCGTTCTCGCCGATGGTGACGCCCGCCAGCACTTTCACGTCGGCACCGAGCCAGGCGTTGCGTTTCACCACGATGGGTTTGGTGAGCAGCGTGTGACGCGTGGCGGGGTCTTCGGGATGGTATTCGGTGGCTAACACGCAATGCGGACCGATGAAGACGTCATCCTCGATGGTGATGCCGCCTATGGCCAACAGCGTGCAACCGAAGTTGAGGAAGCAGTCGTTGCCGAAGCGCACGCCCGGTCCGTAGTTGATGTTGAGCGGCGTAAACACTCGCACGGTGTCGGGCACCTCGCTGCGGGTGATCTCGCGCAGACAGTCGCGCACCTCGGCCTCCGTGTGGTAGCCGCTGTTCATCTCGGCGCAAAGCCGCATGGTGCGCTGCACGTCGGCATAGAGGTCGTCGCTGCCGACGTAGTCTTTTCCTGTGGGTTTGTCGTTCGTCATTTTACCGGATGAAATTCGTGAATACCGCTTCTTCCGCCTCGGGCAGACCGTTGCGCTCCTTCTCCGCGGTGATGGCCTTGACGAGGAAGGCGATGTTGCGGCCGAGGATGCGCATGCACTGCACGCCCTCCGCATCCTGCATCACGTCCTCGGCACTATGACCGTGCACCATGTTCCAGTAGCGGGTGCTCGCGATGGGCATCTCGCTGATGGTGAAGTACTTGTTCAGCTGGTCGAAGGTGGCGGTGGTGCCGGAGCGGCGGGCCGAGCAGACCGCGGCGCCCACCTTCATGCACTTCCGGAAGTGCGTGCTGAAGAAGAGGCGGTCGAGGAAGGATTTCATCGTGCCGGCGATGCTCGCGTAATAGACCGGTGATCCGATGATCAGCGCATCGGCTTGTTCGAATTTCGGGGCGACTTCGTTCACGATGTCATCGAAAACGCATTTGCCTGTTTCGTGGCATTTCCCGCAGCTGATGCAGCCGTGGATGTTTTTGTGTCCCACGTGGACGATTTCGGCTTCCACACCGTTTTTCTGTAATTCTTCCGCCACAAGGCTCAGGGCGGTGAAGGTGCAGCCCTTCGCGTTGGGACTGCCGTTGATAAGAAGTGCTTTCATATCTTTAAGTGAATGTTTGTTACTTCGTGTTGACTACTTCGTGTTTGTTATTTCATGTTTGTTATTTCATGTTAACACGAAGACTTCAACATCTTTTGGTGCGTCTTCAACATCTTCAGTGCCTGCTTGTAGGGACTTGTGGTAACGCTCGTGAAGTAAGCGGCCATATCGGTGGTGTAGGTGCACTTGTAGTGGCCTTTGGTGAAAAGTTCCTCCTCGGAAAAGCTGTCTGCCAACTGAATCATTTTGTGATGGGTCAGCTCCAGAAGCCGTTGTGCCTCCTGGAATGAGGTGCTCTGGTGTTTTTCCACCAGCATCTTGTCCATCTCGTGGTAGTTTTTGCGGTATTCGTCGGGCAGATAGTCCCTTTGACGGCCTTCGCGGATGTTGTTCACAAATTCACGCATCAGCACCTGCCATTCATAAAGGTGTATGAGGAGGTCGCGGGCGCATTGGTCGTAAATCCATCGTGCGCCGCATTTTTTTGGGTCATTGGCGAACTGGAAGGTCGCGTTCAGTTCGTCATCTGTCATTTTGCCGATTTGTTCGGACAGCTTCGCATAACTGTCCGACATGGCTGCTAAGAGTTCGTTTTTGTCCATTTGTCGTTTTGGTTTTCGCATTTGTCCAATTCAAAAGACTTGGCAAAGATACAACTTTTCTTGAATAAAACGGAAAGCTGGTGACTTCGTGTTAGTTACTTCGTGTTGGTTATTTCATGTTGGTTACTTCGTGTTGATTACTTCATGTAACACGAAGCAATCAACAGTCGAGGGCTAACCAACAGCCGCAGGCTATCCAACAGCCACCTCCAACACTTCCCGTTTCACCGCAAAACTACTAACTGCTAACTGCTAACTCTCACAACGCTCCCACCACCTCGTGCGCTTTGTAGGGCTCTTCGAGGTAGGCGGCGTCTTCGTCGCTGAGGTCGAGATCCAGGGCGCGTACCGCGTCGTTGAAGTGCGGCACTTTCGTGGCTCCCACGATGGGCGCGGCGACACCCCGCTTCAGCAGCCAGGCCAACGCGACTTCTGTCATCGTCACGCCAAGACGCTCCGCCACCTCCGCCACGCGGGCGACGCCGAGGTCTTTCAGCGCTTTGCCTAAGAACTCCTCGCTGGTGCCGTGCGAATAGCCGTTGGCCGTGTCGAAGAAGTTCACCCCGAGGTCGAGGGCGTGCTTGATCATCTTCGTGGTTTCCTCCTGGTTGAGAGTCCATAGGTGGAAGTCCTCCGAGGGCTTTCCGTACGACATACAGCCGACGCAGATGCGGCTGACTTCAATGCCGGTGTTTCCTAATTGCGTGTATTTCATAAGGATGTGCTTTATTGTATTCTTTTTTTGCCGTTCTGAATCACAACGCCTTTGTAACCTTGCGGCGCGATTTGCCCGGTAATCGTGTAAGCGGGACCTTTGTCGTTTTCTTCAGGTGAGAAATCCCGAATGCCAGTTTGGATAGGCTGCAAGGAAAGGGTGATGGCCACTTCGCCTTGCCCTGCCTTGACAAACTGGCGCACCTCGTCCGCCGACAGATTGTCGAATTTGCCGATGCGTGTATAGGACCAGGAGTTGCTTCCATAGAAAATGCAGATGTTGTTGCCGTTATACAGGACAAGGTCACCGGCCGAGGTGGTGATTTGATGGTCTGCCGTCGGGAAAGATTGTCCGATATGGCCCACTTTCTCGAAATTGCCGTAGTCATCGGCCAGATAGGTGATGTTTTCCGTTTGAAGCGCAGCCACCAAGGCACGCGTCCCGACATTGTCTTCCATCGTGACGGTGCGTGTTTCCCCGCCGATAGTCACATACAACTTTTCATTCATAATTTGTGCATTGATGTTTTCTCTGTTGCATCCGCAAAGTAGAACGGCAACGACAAATATCCATGTTTTCTTCATTGTCTTGATTAGTACGACTTGATTGATGTTTTTTTCTATAGATTCTACAGTCCTTTCAGCCACCGCTCCACTTTCGCCTTGCCGCTGCGCACCTCGTGTCCGTAGATGCTAAACTCGCCCGTGACTTTGGCCTTCGGGAAGGCCTTGCGCACGTCGCTGGCGCAACTGGCCAGGCCGCTGCCTTCGTGGGTGGTGAAGGGGATGACGGTCTTGCCGTCGAGGTTGATGTCCTTGAACAGCGTGAACATCACCTGCGGGTAGGTGCCCCACCACACGGGACCGCCGATGAAGACGGTGTCGTAGCCGCTGAGGTCGGGAGCTGTGCCTTCGTATGGCGGCAGTTCGCCCGCGGCGGCCTCCTTCTTGGCCAGCTCGATGAGCGGCGTGTAGGCCATACCGTCGTATTTGTGGGTGACGATCTCGTATTGGTCGGCACCGGTGATTTCGCTGATGTAGTCGGCCACAATCTTGGTGTTGCCAACCTCGATGTTGCCCACGCTGTAGTTGTCGCCCGCGTGGGAGAAGAAGATGACTATTTTATTCATTGCTTGAGTGTTTGATTGCGTTAATGTTTTAGCGTTTTCTTGTTTGTTCTGTGCGTTGCAGCCGCTGGCCATAAGGAGTGCGAGGGCTGCGGTGAGAATCTTGTTCATTGCGTTATTGTGTGATTGCTTTATTGCGTTAGTGAATGTGTAAATGTGTGAATGTGTGAGTGATTAACAAATTAACGAATTAACACATTAACGAATTAACGAACTTTGTTGTATTGTTCGTCGGTGACGGGTTCCAGCCACTCATTGCTGTTGCCGGGTTTGGCGTTGGCGTGGTAGGTGAGGTGCTGCATCCAGCTGTCCTTGGCGGCACCGTGCCAATGCTTCACGCCCTCGGGGACGGCGACGGTGACGCCGGGCTTCAGCTCCACGGCGGGTTTGCCCCACTCCTGGTACCAACCGCGACCGCTGACGCAGATGAGCATCTGCACGGCACCGTGGTGGACGTGCCAATTGTTGCGGCAGCCGGGCTCGAAGCTGACGTTGCAGAGACCGCTCACCGAGTCAAGCAAGGCTAGGTAGCTCTGACCGGTGAAATACTTGGCGTAGGCGTCGTTGGGCTCACCCAAGGGCCACGCGGAGGTGGAGACGACGGGCATCGACTGCCCGCTCACGGCGGCGATGGCTGCCTCGCAGCGCAGCGCCTCTGCCTCCATACCGTGCGAACGCAACGAGGCGACAATACCGTTCAACTGTTCCTCCGTCACACCCATATTCAGGGCGCCGCGCACGTGGGCCTGCAGCTGCGGCATCACGTTCTCCAAGCCGCTCAGCGCGCTGACGGTGACCAGTTCGCGGTCGGCGTGGGTGAGCAGGTCGCGGGCGAAGATGTCGCCGAAGAGGTGGACCTTGAGGTAGTAGTCCTCAGCGGGGCAGAAGTCGTAGTTGAACGGCTGTCCGCTGAGCTTCGTCTGCACCTCGGTACCTTGCTTGAGGGCGTCGTAACCGCTGGGCAGCGGTGACGATTCGGCACCCGTCTCAACATCGCCGCGTTCCTCCATCACTTTCTTGAGAGTCCCCAAGGCGTTGAGCGAACGCGGGAAGCCCGTGTAGGCGTAGAGCTGCGAGAGGGCTTCCTTCATCTGGTTGGCGGTGAGGCCTGCGTCGAATCCCTCGCCGATGGCGATGGCCAGCGACGACTGGTCGCCCCTCGCCTCGTGGCAGGCAATGGCGGTCATTGCCGCCGCCTGCTCTTTGTTGAATGATAACGTGTTCATATCCTTGTCAGTGTTCGTTTTCTTGCCGCAGGCGGCCAACAGCATCGCGCCCGCCGCGACAATGGTGAAAATGTGGTTTGCGCTCATATCGGTAGTTCCATTTGGGGTTGATATTCTTGTAAATCGTTGATGACTAAATATATTCCGCACATTCACCCTTACCAGTTTCCGACTGCAAAGATACGAACATTCCGCCACACGGCAGTTTCACATTTTACGCCAATTCTTTCACAAATCACCACAACAAAAACGACGAAAGCCGAGGCCAGCGATGGTCTCGGCTTTCTTATTGCAGTTGAGTCACGCCCTCATTAGTTGTGCTTCAGATATAGCATATTGTTCTTGTAGTCGAAAATGACGTTGAAGTGGCGGAAGAAGTCTGTGCCGAGAAGAATGTCGGAATTAAAAACGGACAAATCCATCATACTCCCTGGTATTTTCGCCACAACACGGTGGTTATCATCCATGAGTTCAATTGGGAAATTCATGCTGTCGACGGCGGAACCAATCTGTGAAATAATCAGCCATGCAAGTGAACTGGTGTCTATTTGGCTAAAATGCTGGTCAACACGATTCAAAAAAGCAGAATCGAAAGCTGTTCCAGCCGCATTCCCCAAATCCAGGAATACCCGTGCTGTGCAGGGTGCCCCGTCTTTTAGCCTGAACCCATCGGTCTGGACACACCTGTATCGAGGGAGGCCTTGTTGATTAGTGAATTCCATAGGGATTGCCTTATATTGGCCTATCGATGCTGGGAGATGATTGCTCAAGACCATAAAATGCCGCTGGAGGTCAATCTCCACGACATATTTTTCAAAGACATCACGACCTATTGTTGCACCCAAAGAGGGCATGCTGTACATCAGTGCGGCCCATTTATTGATGTCTATTGTGTCCAGTCGAAATGATGTATGCCCGATTTTATAACAAAGGCTGTCCGTCACCACGCTATAACGCGCGATGTCCGCTAATTCCTCTGAGCCACGTTTAGCCCGCAGTGTGTCGGTTCGATAAACCCTATAAGTGAAATCCAGTTTTGCGGCCAAATCGGGGTCGATGTCAGAGCGGTAGCAACCATTGTCAACAAGAACGGTGTCAACCTTCAACCCATTTATTTCGACACTACAGAATATTCCGCCAGCACCTGTGTGCCCCCAATCGGTTTCAAAACAGATAGGGATGGTGTCCGCAAATAGAGGCTCGGCCACGGTCTTTTCTCTCGTCCCGCTCTTGCAGGCGGTCATGGCGGTAAGGGCAACCAGCGCCGCAGTGGCAAATAATGCGATTCTTCTCATTGTTATTGGTATTGGGTTATTGTTTTTATCCGTAATTCTCAATCAAATACTTCACAAACTGCGGGTCGCCGAAGTCGATGGTGCCCGTGTCGTGCTGGTTGAGCTTGGCGACGGCGGCCATATCGTCGGCGGTCAGCGTGAAGTCGAAGATGTCGAAATTTTGCGCCATACGTTCTTTGTGACTGGACTTGGGGATGGCCACAACACCACGCTGGGTCAGCCACCGGAGGGCCACCTGAGCGGCACTTTTGCCATACTTGGCACCTATGGCGGCAAGCTCTTCACTCTTCACGATGCCTTCGACCCCTTGTCCGCCAAGCGGTCCCCAAGCCATCATACGTGTGCCGAATTCTGCAAGTATCGGCTCGATGGCTGTCTGCTGTATGAGGGTGTTGCATTGCAGCTGGTTCACCATCGGCTTTACATCCACATAGTGGGCGAAGTCGAAGAAACGGCCCGACTGGAAGTTGCTCACTCCTATGGCGCGCACCTTGCCGTCGTGATAGGCTTTCTCCATCGCCCGCCACGTGCCGAACACGTCGCCGTAGGCCTGATGGATGAGCAGCAGGTCGATGTAATCCGTCTGCAACTTGCGCAGGCTCTCGTCGATGCTCTTGGCTGCCTTTTCCTCTCCGTTGTTCGCAATCCACACCTTTGTCACGAGGAAAAGCTCCTCGCGTTTCAGGCCACTTTTGCGCCAGGCATTACCCACGCCCTCTTCGTTGGCATACGCTTGTGCCGTGTCTATCAGCCGGTAGCCAACACTCAGCGCATCGCTGACACAACGCTCGCACTCGGCGGGCGACACTTGGAAGACTCCGTAACCCAGCAAGGGCATTTTCACTCCGTTGTTTAATGTTATATATTGCATATCGTTCGTTATAATGATTCAACAAGAATTTCTTTGATATCCTGCTCCGTCAGAGGCGCGTAGGCATTCTCCAGCCTTTCATTCACAGCAATGTGATGAGCCATTTCGTCGATGCGGCTGTCATCAATGCCAACCTCACGCAGGTGCATCGGAATGTTGATGCTCTCGAAGAAGGCGTAGGTGGCATCGATGGCCTTCTCTGCAATCTCCTGCTTGGGCAACGAAGCGTCGATGCCGAAAACGTTGATACCATATTTCACGAA
>ONHS01000095.1 GCA_900317715.1 uncultured Bacteroidales bacterium
TATAAAGTAGTGAATCTGAACACCTTGCGCATTAAGATCTTGCAAGAAAGCAAAAAGACGAACATACCCCTTCGGCACGACATCGCGATACTCAAACCAAAAATCGAAAATGTCTCCCAACAGAAACAGATGTTGGAGAGGACCCTCTTTCTGGATGAGCTGGATAAGCATCTCCTCGCGTTGCGCGCTAGGGGCATCCTGCGGCGTGCGGAAATGCGCATCCGACACGAACAGACAACGTCCGTGCAATTCCTGAAGTGGAGTATGATTTTCGACTTTTTTCACGAGGCAAAAATACACTTTTAATGGTTATGGGTTATTGAAGCTGGTTATATTTTAGGGAGTAGGGAGTGGGGAATAGTGTCAAAGTTCAGGTTAGCTTTTGAAGAAATGGCGTTCGCTGCTGTGGCATCCGGCTTCCATGAAAGAAATGTATTCTAAGAAAACCTCATCAGGTGTATCTGGAAAATGGAATCCGTATTGGGATGCTATACGGCTGATTTGCTGTAAGGTGTCGGTGTAGGTACCCGACAACTCCTCTGGTAAATCAGCGGGGAGAATCACGTCGTAGAGGTCAGCATTTCCAGGGAAATAAGCGGTATGCAATAAGGAGAAGTCAGCATTTTTAACCTGAGTAACAACATCTTGCGGAATATCCAAAAGATTGGCATTCCACAAAAGCACATTTGAGAATCCGCAACAGTCGATGGTGGCAGCCACATCCACAAGTTCAATACAAACCGAAGTTTGCAACACGTTTTCCATTTTTTGCTGCCTTTCGGTACTCATTTTGTGACCACCAGGCGCTATGTGCGAGAAAAAGCCCATGTCGAAAAGCCCTTGAGTGTTGATTTCACGTTTGATAGTCAAGAATCCAGCGGCCGGCTTTGATTGCACGTCAATGAGCATGCAGAGGTTTTCCAACTCGTGGTAAGCGGCCTCGGTCAACCATGCTTCCCACACGATAAACGCAGGAGCGGTTATGGTGAGCAAATCATCAACAAATCGTTGTATGTCAACATCTTGAAGATTATTATTCTGTAACAGCGCCGCATAATCCTCTTTCAACAGAGCCTGCTTATACTCCCCATAATTCTTCCCCAAAACATCTACATAAATGCCTTTTTCTAGATGATTTTGGAGAATATATGTGTTAACGCTCCTGAAAAAGGCGTGATAATCGGTAATATTCAGAGTCTCGGGGGTGTTGAACCAATATCGCGGGGTATCAGGACAATGTTTTAAAATTTCAAAAACGGCCTTCAACGTTTCGGGGGTCTGTAGAGACGCACCCTGGCACGTCTCTGCCGAATTAGGAAAAATACAATAAAATTTGTCCGATTGGAACATCTCCGCAAACGGCAGCATATCGTTCTTATCGGCAAAGAAATCAGTGCCACGACGATAGTAATCTGATGCACTCAACGCATTGGTATTCAATGCCGTACGAGCCAATCGCTGCAATAGATAGAGCGTTTCATTGGAATAGCTACCGGAGCTCATCACCAACGTTTCGTTCACTTGCGGCTTCTGCAATCTTTGGCCAATATATTGAAATGCCTCTTCAAACGGGACTTCCACCAACTGCCCATTTTTTTTGATATATGGCCTTGTCATTCGTTGATTCATCGTATTATTCATCGTCCATTCATCGTTTCATTCATCGTTTCATTCATCGCCCATTCATCGTCATTATTGCGTTAAACGGTGGAACAGTTGTTCCATTCCGAGTGCGTCGAGGTCCGCGGCGGTTTTGAGTCCGACCTTTTCGGCCAACAAATGCAAGTCTTTGGTCAGTGTATCGGCCACCAATTCGCCTTTGTTGATGATGATGACGTGGTCGCACATGGCCTGCACCTCCTGCATGATATGCGTGGAGAGCAACACCGTTCGGTCTTGTCCGTAAGATCTTATAAGTTCCCGAATCTCAATCAGTTGGTTCGGATCAAGACCTGTGGTAGGTTCGTCCAAAATCAGCACTTCGGGATTATGGATCAAGGCTTGGGCGATGCCAACGCGTTGTTTGTAACCACGCGACAATGCTCCGATTTTCTTGTGCTGTTCCGGTGTCAGTCCCGTGCGTTCTATAACCTCCTCCACACTTTTCTGCTTGTCTTTCAAGCGGAAAACGCCCGCAATAAAGAGCAGAAACTCACGCACATACATATCATAGTAAAGCGGATTGGCTTCTGAAAGATAACCCACAATCTGATGCAGTTTCAAGGAATCTTTCCAAATGTCAAGACCGCAGACAGAGACTTCACCCTCCGTAGGCGGAATGAGTCCGGTGATGATCTTCATCATTGTGGTTTTTCCAGCGCCGTTTGGTCCTAAAAAACCTACAATTTCGCCTTTTTTAGCTTCAAAACTGACTTTGTTGAGCGCGTATTGTTGCCCAAAAACTTTAGTGACGTTGTTTACAATTATTGACATGCTTTTCCTTTTGCAATAAAGTGCAAAAATACGATTTTTTGTGATAAAAATACAAAAAAGGGTGCTACAAAGCACCCCTTTTTATCGTTGATTGACAAATGTTTAGCACTCCACGATGGTGCACCAACCGAATTTGTCTTCGATTTCGCCGTATTGGATGCCCATGAGCATCTCACGCATCTTGATAGACCAAGGACCAGGTTTGCCGTCTTTGGAGATGACATATTCCTTGCCGGTCTCTCTGTCCTGAATCTTGTGGATGGGGGAAATGACAGCTGCGGTACCGCAAGCACCAGCTTCCTCAAAGGTGTCGATTTCGTCGAGTCTGACGTGGCGTCTCTCAACGACGAGACCAAGGTCTTCAGCAATGGTGCGGAGGCTCATGTTGGTGATAGAAGGCAGGATGGAGCCGGAATCCGGGGTTACATACTTGCCGTCCTTGATACCGAAGAAGTTAGCGGGGCCAGCTTCATCGATGAAGGTCTTCGTCTTGGCATCGGCGAAGATAGAAGCGCTAAAGCCTTCCTTGTGGGCGCGTTCGCCGGCGCGGAGAGAAGCGGCGTAGTTACCACCAACCTTCACGTGACCGGTACCCAGGGGAGCTGCGCGGTCATAATCCTTAGCGATCTGCATGTCAGTGGGTTTGAAACCTTCCTTGAAATAAGGTCCGACGGGCATCACGAAGACGATGAAGAGGTATTCGTCAGCGGGTTTCACACCAATGGTGGCGCCGGTACCGATGAGCAACGGACGGATATAGAGGGAACCCTCAGTGCCGTAAGGCGGGATATATTCGGCGTTGGCCTTGATCACCATCTCCAATGCGTCGAAGAACAGCTTTTCAGGGATGGGTGCCAGCATGATGGTATCGGCAGAGCTGTTGAGACGTTTCCAGTTCTCTTCCCAACGGAACAAACGCACCTTACCGTCTTTGCCGCGGAAGGCTTTCATACCTTCGAAAGCCTCTTGACCATAGTGCAAGCAAGAAGCTGCCATGTGCATCGGAATGTATTCGTCAGAAGACAATTCCAGTTTTCCCCACTCGCCGTTTCTGAAATAGCAGCGGACATTGTAGTCGGTCTTCATGTAACCGAAAGACAGATTTTTCCAATCGATGTTCTTCATAAAAAATTTATTTGATTAGTTATTTTATACTGTTATTAAGCTGTCAATAGAATATTGGGATAATTTTTCGCGACCTTTGAGCGCCTCCATCTCCATCAAGAAGAGCAAATGGATCTCTTTTGGGTTGAAATGGTTAACGAGTTTAACTGCTGCGGCCATGGAACCGCCAGTGGCCAGCACATCGTCCACGATGAGCACCTTTTGGTCTTTAGGGTAGTCGTCGGCGTGGATTTCCATCGTCGCACTGCCGTATTCGAGCAGATAAGTCTCCTGGTAGGTTTTATACGGGAGTTTGCCTTTCTTGCGTATAGGCACGAAAGGAACACCCAATTGGTAAGCGATGACAGGACCGAAGAAAAAGCCGCGTGACTCGAGCGCAACGACCAAATCGGGATTGTACTTCCGCGCAATCTGTACCATTTCATCGATGGTTTCGCGAAAAGCCTGTCCATCACTAAGCAAAGTGGTAATGTCATAAAACTGAATTCCCGGTGTCGGAAAATCAGGTATTACGCGTATTTTCTCCTTGATATTCATCACTTTGTATGTTCTAGAAAAATTGCACAAAAGTACACTTTTTTTTAAAACAAAAAAGGTGTTCGTGAAGAACACCCTTTTTTTATGAAAAACAAGAAAAAATTATCTTTTTTTCTTACCACTGTTCACCATGGTGTTAGTGGCATCTTGTTCTGCTTTGTCAATAGCCTTGTTGGCTACATTAGTTGCAGCTTTTTCTGCACGATCTTGCACTGAAGTCTTATTATCCACTTTTTGGATAGTAGTAGGTTCAACCTTGGTCGTGTTTTTCTTGCTGGTTGTATTATTTTTCTTTGCCGGAGCTGCTTGAGCAACGGGTTCTTCGGCAACAGGTTCTTCAACAACCTCCTCAGCAACGGGTTCTTCGATTACTTCTTCAGCGGGGACAGTGTCCATCAAAGCTTCAGGTTCTTGAGCTTTCTTGTTACCACAGGCGAAGAAAAGGCCTGCACATAATACTGCTAAAAATACTTTTTTCATTTTAATTGATTTTTAATTTGTGATTCTTAATGTCTTTTGTTTAAGGGAACGTATGTCACAGTAAATGAACACGTTTTCTTAGCTCCATCCTCATCATCTTCCACTGTGAATTTGATTCTTAATTCCTCCTTTGACAAATTGAGGATTTGACATTCCTTTAGACTTTTTTCATAAAGGAACGGGATGTGCATCGTAATTTTGGATGGGTTGTCGGAGTTGTCGAATGCCCATTTTCCCAAAGTGGTTTCCGTAGTGTATCCTTCACTAGGAGAAGGAGCCACCACATCACCGGGTTTTACGATTTCACCGCCAGTAGTGTTGAAGATGAGAATGTAAGCAACTTCAAAATCTTTCAGAAAACCGTCATTAATTAAATCCGATGCGAACGTGCCCGTTTCCGACATAAAATATGCGGGATTGGAGAATGCTTTCGAAAGCACCCAACCTTGGGTCCCAGTCAAAATGTCAGTGGCACTTTGCTCATGGTGGGGATCACACTGGGTAAAGCTCACCAAGGTGAGAATCGCAACCGTAATAATGACGAATATTTTTTTCATTTGCGAAATGAAAAACAATGGTTTTCGAAATTACTTAACAGGTTCGTAAGTGATGGTGAAGGTGTTCTGAGCCTTAGCAGGATTCTCATCATCGTTTCTTGTGTATTTGATGACGAGCTTTTTGCTAGAATACTCTTGAACAGTGCATTTTTCTAAAGGAGTATCATAGCTGGAGAGGTCCTTATTGTACTCCCAAGGCATCTGGAATTGAATTTCTTTAGTTGTTTCGTTAACAATGTATTGAGCAACGGTGGCAATTTGATAAGCCTCTGTGGGATCTTCAGGAAGAAGTTTGCCGGGATCAATCGTTTCAACACCGTTTTCACCAAAGATGATAGCATCATCTTTTTCGCAAGCGAAGAAGAAACCCGTGTTGTCCTCGACAGTTCCATCAGCGAAAAGTTCGTCAAGAGCGACGCCAGATTCGAGAACGTAAGCAGGAACTGACTTAACAGAAGTCATCACCCAACCTTTCTTTGCAGATTTCAAAGCATCTGTAATGGGCGTTTCAGAGGTAGAAGGATTACATCCGTTAAACATTAACAAAGCTGCAACAGCTAATAAGCTTAATACTTTCTTCATTTTTTTGATTTTTTTGGGTTAATAATTATTGATTTTGATAAACTAATTTTCGCCTTTTATTCCAAGGCGCAAAAATATACTTTTTTCGAATGATGGTGTCTTAAAAATTCTTAAAAATGATTATTAGACGTAAGACTTGAGACGTAAGACTTTTTAGGTCGTCGTCAAGTCTTAAGTCTAACGTCTTACGTCTATCTTCACCTCATCCGTCATAATCCACGCCTTCTCTCCCGCCGCCGCGTGCCATTCGGGCAGTTTCTTCACCGGCTCGGCCTCGATGCGGATGTATTTGACCTCCTTGCTCGGAATCTTGTGGCGCAGAATGCAGACCCGCGGTTTGCTGTTGGCTTCCAACGTTGGGTCAAACGGTAGCGTGACCTCCTCTGGCTTACTGAACTTCTTGCCGTTCTTGGAGTACGACACGGTTACTTTCTGCGGCATGAATACCCATTGAGACGGGTGGTGCGCGAAACTGAGGGTTACTGTCAGAGAGTCGGATTTCCATTCCCCGGTTTCGTATTGTATCTTCATCGGTGTTCCGAAATAGCCGAACCAGCCTTCCTGGAAGTCGGCGGGGTTGCCGATTTTCTCGTCCACAAGGATCGTGTCGGCATCTTTGTCGTAAGGCGCTGTGGGCTTGGTGAGAAGCGTGATGGGATCCCAAGAACCTCTTCTTACGGGAAAATTGATGCATCGGGCAAACAAAGGATCCATGTTCTTGGACTGATCCACGAAGAAATCTTCAAAGAACACATTCTCGCCGAGTTGCAAATGCAATTCCATAGAAACAACACGGTTCTTTACTAAATCTCTTTCGGCGACACCCGGACCGCAAGTGGCGGTGCCTAAACCCGATTGGTCATAATCTACATTTAAAGTATAAGACCCTGCCCTTTTGAGCCCGTTGGTATGTTTGGCTTGTTCTATATTCTCATCATCGTAAGGATAAATGCTGAATTGAAAATCCTTCAAATGCCAACCCGAAAGTCGGGCGGAGAGCATCCGCTGGTATTCTTTGTTGAAAAGCGATACATACCTCGTTCCCATTCGGTTGCCCGCCGCCTGCGGACGCACGTAATGGTGGAACAGGTCGTTCATTGGCGCTTCGTAATGGCCTAAGAAGCCGCACGCTTGACGATCTTTGTAGGTTTCCTGCGCATATCCCACCCATTCGGTGGTCACCAACTCATCCGACACCTTCATCTGAACCCCGATTTTCGGGAAGGAGGGCACCCATTCGCTCCTGACAATCTCATAGTTGACGCGAATGTCGCCGCTGGGCTTGACCTGATAGTCCTCAGACACGCTGAAAACAGATTCTCCGTTTTCGTTTTCCGCATTCCGGTACACCGTGATGAGAAAATCGTCGCTCCATCTGTCGTGCATAGACATATTTGCCACTTTCCAAGTGAGGTTATCTAACCCGATTCTGCGCCAAAGTAACGCACCGTGACCATCGACCTCGTCGTTGTCGGTGGGCGGGCGCCAGAAGTTGAGTCGCGGACCATCGACCACCACGGGCTGGCCGTCTTTCTTGATAGTGGTGATATGCACGTCCTTGTCAAACACAATCTCCACTTTCCCGACGTTTACAATCAGTGTGTCGTCTTCCCAATGATACTGCACGCTGTCGGTGAAGAAGCCGAAGTTGGCGCCTTGCGGTTTTCGCGTCGGCACCGGAACCTTGAACTGCTCGTAAGCGATCACTTTTTTGTTTGCGGGATTGCGCCAGTTCTTGGGACCACCATTGTAATGACGCTCTACCAAATAGAAATCCAGCATCACGTCCCGCCCGGGAGCAATGGTGTCCAAATTCTTTATGGTATCTATAATGGAAGGTGCAGCGGAATGATTTTTCATAATGGTGAAATAGCCCGTGTCGTGCGGAGCAACATTCAAGTGTTTTAAGAGATTATCACTCATGTTGATGAAACCTTGGTTGGGTTCATCTCCTCTGGGCACATAAAGGAACTCATCGGGATGCGCTGGAGGCTCGTGCGCCACGTCGGTGCGCAGGCGATAGAGCAGTGTATATTCGTTCAAGTTGCTGAAATCGAATCGGTTGATGATGCGAAACTTCAATGAATCCCAATCCACGACCTCAATCTTGATGGGCTGATAGACTTTCCGCACCTCGGCCAACTGCGGGTGCGGCTTCCTGTCGGGACCTACCAAGCCGTTGATGCAGAAATTGCCGTCGGAGGGCATGTTCTCCCCGAAGTCGCCGCCGTAGGCGTAGAACTCCCGGCCCAGCGCATCCTTCGTCAGCAGCCCCTGATCCACCCAGTCCCAGATGCAGCCGCCCTGCAGCTGCGGGTACTTGTAGATAGTGTCCCAGTAGTTGGAGAGGCCACCGCAGCTGTTGCCCATCGCGTGCGCGTACTCGCACATGATGAACGGGCGGGTCTGCGGCTCGCGGGCGTAGCGGGCGAGGTAGTCCGCCGAGGGGTACATAATGGCCACGATGTCGGTGTTGCGGTCGTAGAGGGCGCGCTCGTATTGCACGGGGCGGGTGCTGTCCTTGCCCTTCAGCCAGTCGTAGGCGGCCTCGTAGCACACGCCGTTGCCCGACTCGTTGCCCAACGACCAGACGATGATGCAGGGGTGGTTCTTGTCGCGCTCGTACATATTGCGGACACGCGCCATCGTAGCCTCCTTGAAGTCAGCACGTTTCGCTAAAGACTTCTCCCCGTAGCCCTGCGCGTGCGACTCCGCATTGGCCTCGTCGATGACGTACAAGCCGTAGTAATCGCACAAGTTGTAGAAATCCGGGGTGTTGGGGTAGTGACTCGTGCGTACCGTATTGATATTGTTAGCCTTCATCA
>ONHS01000087.1 GCA_900317715.1 uncultured Bacteroidales bacterium
CTCTGCAACTAAACGGTTGCAAAAAAAAATGAAAAATGAAACCAACTAAATTAAGCAAAAAGAATGGGGCAAACGGTCAACCTTATTCAGGCATTAACAGACAACCCCAATTACTAACTACTAATTACTAATTGCTAATTATTATTCCAGTTCCATCACCGTTCTGTTCGAGGGTCGGTATCCCAACTTCTTCATCAAATTCCGCTCGAATTCGACCTTGGTGGCGAATTTCTGCGGGTCTTTTTTCTCTTTCGGACTCCATACGCACTCGGAGAGGGCGAAGAGACGCGGTAGGATCATGTATTCGGCCGTTTCGGGGTCGTTGACGAACTCGGTCCAGAGGTTGCACTGTCCGCCGAGGATGTGCTGCTGTTGCGCTTCGCTCAAGCCTTCCGGCATCGGGTCGAAGGAGTAGGCCTTACCCAAGGAGACGTAACCCTCCATGCAGAGCCGCTCGTCCTTGTCCTTGCTTTGGTAGTAGTTGAAGTAGCAGTGCGTGGTCGGGCACATGATGACGTCGTTGCCGTGCTTGGCGGCGGTTTTCGCCACGTCGAGGCCCTGCCAGCACATGATGGTGGAGGTGTTCACCATGTCGTCCGACACGATGTCGTCCCAGATGATGGCCTTCTTGCCGAGGGAGTCCAGATGGTGCTCGATCTGGTTCATCAGCCATTGTAGCTCGAACTCGTTTTTAAGTCCCTTGTCCTGAATACGTTGCTGGCATTTCGGGCAAACCTGCCAGTTGTCGTTGAAGGCCTCGTCGCCGCCGATGTGGATGAGCGGGTAGGGGAAGAGCTCGGCCACTTCGGTGAGGACGTTCTTGTAGAAGGTGAGCACACCGTCGTTGCCGGCGCACATGATGGCTTTGGGTGGCCAGTAGGGACCCACGGCCACGGTGTAGGGATAGTTGTCGCAGGCGTACTGCGGGTAGGCGGCGAGGATGGCACTGCAGTGGCCGGGAATCTCGATTTCAGGGATGATGTCGATGTGACGGGCGGCGGCATAGCGCACGATGTCGCGAATCTGTTCTTTGGTGTAGAAACCGCCGTAGGTCATGGGCTCTTCCGGCATTACAGGATGCAGCGTGTCCCAGGAGGTGCGCTCGGGACGCCACGCGCCCACGCGGGTGAGCTCGGGGTAGCGGTCGATTTGCACGCGCCAACCGTGGTCATCGGTGAGGTGCCAGTGGAACTTGTTGATCCGAGGTGGGCGCCGCGGTAGGCGAAGCGCGGGTAGTCGGTGATTTGGCAGCAGGGGACGGCGAAGGTCTTGCTGTCGGCCAACTTGTCGGTGCCGGCGAGCTGCAGCAGTGTCTGCATGCCGTAGAACAGTCCGGCGGTGGTGTTTGCCTCTACCGTGATGCGCTTGGCTTTCACCTTTAACACATAGCCTTCGTCGCCGATGTCTTTGATCTCTTTCTTGCTGATAGAGAATAAGATGGAATTCTTTTTGGCGCTTTCGGCATCGCCCAAGTTCGGGCGAAGGTTGAAGTAGCCCTCGTAGAGCTCGCGGATCATCTTAGAGGTTCCGGAGGCTTCCGCGCCGAGGTTGTCGAAGCAGAGCATCGTCTTGTCGTCGATGGTGAACTGCCCGCCTTTGGGGGTGACTTCGACTGGCTCGGGCACCACCACGATGGCTTTGGGTTTCTGGCAGCCGAATAGCACGACGGCCGCGATGATGATAGTCAAAAGGGTGATCTTTTTCATATTTGGATGTTTATAATTTCTTAAATCAAGAATTGTTATAATGCTAGGCAGGATTCTCCTATCTTATGGATGCCTTCGAGGATGCGTGTCCGTTGGGCTGGCCGTGGCTGGGAAACGGCATTGGCGTAGTGTGACAGTTGCGCGTGCTTGATACCGGTTATTCTGCTGAGGGCAGACAATGTGGTGTATTGCTGCGCCTCATGCAGAATTGCACTTATTCTTTTCTCATATTCAAGTGTGTATTCGCCTCGTTGAATGGCTTCGGGTATGGGGTCATTGTCCAAAAGACAACCTTCAATTTGGGTGCGAACACCCTCTTCAGCGTCTTTTTGCAAATCCTCGAAAGTTTTTCCGGTGGCAAGCACTACACCGCCAATTCTTTCGTCACAAATATATGCGGCGTAATTTTTACCGCACCAATCCACTGATACTATTATCTTTTCCATAATTGTTCTTATTCAATGTTTATTTCCAACCTGCTTGTTTGAAAATGCTGCTTAAATAAAAGTCATCTAAATCGTCTGACAGCTTTTTGTTTACTGTAACCTTTCCCTTTTTTATCGGGTGTTTGTATTGCCGATGGTCTCCTTTCGTGTAGGCGAGGTACCACCCGTCCTTTTCGAGCATCTTGATGACTTCTTTAACTTTTTTTGTTTTCATACGTGAATATAAATCGCGGCAAAGATAGTATTATTTTTAATACTAATCAATGCCGGAATTAAAATCTTTTTTCTTCGATTTCGAACAAGTCCCCCGCAATCCCGTCCGCGAACCAGAGCCCCTCCGCAGTGAGGTGCAGTCGGTCGGGGGTGCATTCGTAGTAGCGGGTGTCCACGTCCGTCTCGAAATGCCGGAGCAGACCGCCCGTGCGCTCCCGCCCGAAAAGCGCTTCCATCTCCCGCAAGTCAATGCCGGCGCGGGTGCGCAGCCGCAAGAGCAGGTACTCGTTGTAACGGTCTGTGTCGGTGAGAGTTTCGCGTTCGTGGAAGGGCTTCCGTTGTTCGATTTGGGAGAAGTAGTCCGACAGAGTGGGGGCGTTCCAGGAACGGTGCGCGCCGTCGAAAGAGTGCGCCGCCGGACCCAAACCGAGGTAGGGTGTGCGGTCCCAGTAAGCGGAGTTGTGTTTCGATTCCCAGCCCTTCATTGCGAAATTGGAGACCTCATACTGCGCAAACGGAGACTTTTCCACCATCTCAGACAATATGCGGTATTGTACGGAAGCCAGATCCTCGTCGGGCTCCACGTCGCGGTGCTTTTGGATGCGGCGGTAGAGCAGGGAGTTCTCCTCCACGGTGAGCGCGTAGGCGGAGAAATGCCGAATGGGGAGTGAAAAGGCGATTTCCAACTCCTTTTTCCACAGCTCGTTACCGCGTTCGTTGACCCCGTAGATGAGGTCGATGGAGATATTGTCGAAGCCAGCGTCATGCGCGTTCTCTACCGCTTGCAAAGCCTCTTTCGCCGTATGCTTTCTTCCCAAAAACTGCAGAATCTCATCACGGAAGGACTGTATGCCGATACTCAACCGATTGAACCCCAATGATTTCAGAGCTTTGCAATAGTCTGGGGTGAGTTGTTCGGGATTGGCTTCGATGGTGATTTCCGCATCAGGTTCAATGTGGAAGCGAGTGTGCAGGTTGTCCAGAGTCTGTTGCAGCTGAGCGGGTTGCAGCAGGGTGGGGGTGCCGCCTCCGAAATAGACGGTGCGGAAAGTACCGTCTTCCGCCGTCGGACTTCGCAGAGCCATCTCTTCGGAGAGAGCAGACAAATACTTCTCCACATCCTTTTGGTTCACAGTGGAATAGAATCCGCAGTAAACGCACTTGGACTTGCAGAATGGGACGTGGATGTAGAGGCCGCTTTTTTCTTTCATGCGGCAAAAGTACGTTTTTTTTGAGGCCAATGTGTTTGATTTTGTATCTTTGCAGTCTAATTCGCTTGAAATGAACAATAATAAACATTGCCGCATCTGGATAGAACCGATGTCGAGGGAGGAGTTTTTAGGCAGGGAGAAGCCTCTCACCATCAGTTACAGCATCCAGTCCGCCCCGGTGGGGCGCGTTTTGATTGCCTCGACGCCCAAGGGAATCTGTTTCTTGATGCCTGCCGCCATGAAGTGGGAGCCCGAGGCGACGTTAAAGCGGCATTTTCCCAAAGCACGGCTCCGCAACCGTGCCGTTGCCCTGCATAAAAAAGCCCTTTTGCTGCTCCGTCGCCGCTACGACAAGGTGCCGAGTCTTTGCCTGCACCTCTACGGCACCCCTTTCCAGCTGGAGGTGTGGCGGGATCTGCTCGCCATTCCTGATGGTATGGTGACCACCTACCGGCACATCGCCGAGCGGATTCACCGACCCAAAGCGGCGAGACCGGTAGGACAGGCGGTTGGAGCCAATCCCGTGATGTGCATCGTGCCCTGTCACCGAGTGGTCCGCACTGACGGCACGCTCGGCGGCTATCGGTGGGATGTCTCTCGCAAAATCAAGTTGCTGAATTTGGAGGCGCAGTCCAATACCACAGGCGTAGGCCTCCAAAATTGGGAACCGACCCTGTTTTAATCGTCATGGAAGCGAGAAATTTGATTCTGATCTATCTGGCCGTCATCACGGTCGTGACCTTCCTGGTTTATGGCATCGACAAGTGGAAGGCGCAGCACAAACGCTGGCGCATTCCCGAAAGTGTGCTGCTAGGCTTAGCGGCCATCGGCGGCAGTGTAGGGGCGTGGTTGGGGATGAAAGTCTGGCGCCACAAGACCCAGCACAAGAAGTTCAAGTACGGCGTGCCGGCGATACTGGCGGCGCAGGTGGCGGTGGTGGTTTGGTGGCTGTTGAGGTGATTTATTTACCACCTGGCCCGATTTTTTGACGCAGTCGGGTGGTAATTTTGCCGCGTTGAAATAATTACTATTTTTGCAATCGAATTTTTAAAACATAAAAACAATGAAAACATCAGCAAAACAGACAAAAGCGGCAAAAAAGTTTGTCGAGAATTGGCAGGGCCATGGCTACGAGAAGGGTGAAGCCCAAAAGTTTTGGATTGACCTGCTGACCAACGTCTTCGGGGTTAAGGATATCGCAAACTTTATCTTCTTTGAGGAACAGGTGAAGGATAAAATCCAGAATAAAACCATCACCAACTACATTGACGCGTACATCCCCTCCACGAAGGTGATGATTGAGAACAAAGCCAGCCACAAGGATTTGCAGGAGCTGATCAAGCAGAGTGACGGCAGGATGAGAACCTCATTCCAGCAGGCGCGGGATTACATTTCCACACTGCCGCTCAGTAAGCACCCGAAATGGATTGTCACTTGCAACTTCAACGAGTTTCAAGTCTATGACATGGAAAAACCGACAGCTGAACCGCAGCGTATTTTCCTAAAAGATTTGGAGAAGGAGTATTACCGCTTGCAATTCCTTGTGGACGACCGTAGCGAGCATTTAAAACGGGAATTGGAGGTCAGTGTGAAGGCTTGCGAGTTGGTGGGGCGCATCTATGACGCATTGCTGGAACAGTATGTGGACAAGACGAGTGCCGAAACGTTGCACTCACTCAACGTGCTTTGTGTTAGATTGGTATTCTGCCTCTATGCCGAAGATGCCGGACTGTTTGGAAGCAAAACCGCCTTCCACGATTACTTGGCCGCTTTCCCCGCCAACCACATCCGTAGGGCACTGATCGATCTGTTCGGTATTCTCAATGCACCGTTGGAACACAGAGACCCCTATACGGACCCCGTATTGGCGCAATTCCCATACGTGAACGGAGGCTTGTTTGGAAAAACCACCATAGAGACGCAAAATTTTACGTCTTTACAACCCGATATAGAAATCCCCAATTTCACTGAGGAAATCAAACAACTGTTGCTACAAAAGGCGAGCGCCGATTTCGACTGGAACGAGATCTCCCCGACCATCTTCGGCTCTTTATTCGAATCGACCTTGAACCCTGAGACTCGGAGAAAGGGCGGAATGCATTACACTAGCATCGAAAACATCCACAAGGTGATTGATCCGCTGTTTATGGATGATTTGGAGGAAGAATTTCGGGGCATTGTAGAGACGCAATGCATTGCGTCTCTACGGAGAAGGAAATTGTTGGATTTCCAGAACAAACTCGCCTCACTGAAATTCCTCGACCCCGCCTGCGGTAGCGGCAATTTCCTTACCGAGACGTACCTTTCGTTGCGCCGTTTGGAAAACAAGGTTATCGATGTCTTGAACAAGGGTGAGAAGGTGTTCGGATTCGATGATGAGTTTATCAAGGTGAGTATCAATCAGTTTTATGGCATTGAAATCAACGATTTTGCCGTAACGGTGGCCAAGACCGCCTTGTGGATTGCCGAGTGCCAGATGATGGAGGAGACGGAGCGGTTGGTGGGACAGGATATCGACTTTCTGCCGCTCAAATCCAATGCCAACATCCGGGTGGGCAACGCCCTGCAGATGGACTGGACCACATTGGTCGAACTCCCTCATCACAACGTGCTCTATACGGAAAAGCTTAATATCTATCAAGTGTGTGATTTTGAGGATGTTAGACAAGCAAAGGAGGCTTCTACCCCATATAATGGCGTTTACAGGGAGTTAGATGTGGCAACCAAGGAATATGAATTCAAAAAGCCTGAAAGCGAGGATATAGAGCCAGTTGTTTATGACTATATTATGGGGAACCCGCCGTTTGTAGGATATGCCTTCCAATCACAGGAACAGAAAGCAGACTTGAAAGCGGTTTGTCCCGAATGCGGTAAAAACATAGACTATGTGGTAGGATGGTATTACAAAGCAGCTGAAGTCATCACCGGAAAAGCCACCAAAGCAGCTTTTGTCTCAACAAATAGCATCACACAGGGTGAACAGGTGGCGGCTGTGTGGAAGAATCTGATCCAGAAAAGAGGCATTCGGATAGACTTCGCTTATAGAACTTTTTGTTGGAACAGCGAGTCGGAGCAGAAGGCGCACGTCCACTGCGTGATTGTCGGGTTTAGCGACAAAAGCAGTATTCAGAAAGAAAAATTCCTATTTGATGAAAACGGAACCAGATCAGTTGCAAAGAATATTAATCCGTATCTGATTGACGCACCAACAGTATTTGTCGAAAAACGAAAAATTCCGCTTTGCGATGTTTCAAAAATCAACAAGGGGAGTCAGCCGACTGATGGTGGGAATCTTATTCTCAGAGAGGACGAATATAGTGAGTTCATCAAAAGAGAGCCTTGTGCTGAAAAGTTGATCCGAGAGTTTTTGGGCGCGGAGGAATTTATAAACGGTAGAAAACGATATTGTCTGTGGCTTGTAGATGCAAATCCCGCTGAATTGAGGAAAATGCCACTGGTGGTGAAACGTGTTGAAGCTGTCAAACAAATGAGGCTTTCCAGCACCAAAGAAGCGACACGAATTTGGGCAGCTTATCCCTATTTGTTTACGGAAAATCGCCAACCTGAAAGCGGCTACTATCTTCTGATTCCTCGTGTTTCATCAGAAAGACGTAGATATGTTCCGATTGGATATGTTTCATCAGAAGTGATTGCCAGTGATGCCGTACAAATCGTACCGAATGCCTCTTTGTACGAATTTGGAGTTTTGACAAGCACCGTTCACAATGCTTGGACGCGAATGGTATGTGGTCGTTTGAAGAGCGATTACCGTTATAGTAATGATATTGTTTATAACAATTTCCCGTGGCCGTCCCTAGAGACGCAAGATTTTACGTCTCTACAAGTCCGAATCGCACAATCTGCCCAAGATATTCTTGACACCCGCGCAAAATATCCTGACAGCACATTGGCCGACCTTTATGACGATACGTTCATGCCAGCTGATTTACGCAAAGCCCACCGCGAAAACGACAAAGCCGTTATGCAAGCCTACGGTTTCGATCCGAAACTGTCGGAGAGCGAGATTGTCGCCGAACTCTTCAAAATGTACCAAAAACTGACAGAGAAGCAATGAAGACTGAAAACTTTTTTACTACTGGTCCGCTTTTTGGTACAGTTGAGCGGTATTTTTGCCGCGTTGAAATAGGAGCAGTGGCATTCCTGCCGCAAGATAGCTGCAGGAATAGCTGTGTTTTTACTACAAACGAACAAATAACAAGTTATTAGGAGCATTGGAAAAAGCTTCCTCATATATGGTCACCATGCTGCTGTGCGCAGCTGCACCTTACTTATTCGTGGAGGTGTTTTGGGGGTGGTGCGTTGATGAGTACGGGATGGGGAAAACTATGTTTATTACCTTAGCCATTGCGTTGTTGAAAATCCACGACATTCTCAAGGTTTCCAAAGCATACAAGGCAGCAAAAGAGTTTTCTTAAATAATCGTATCTTTGCCGCGTAAATTATTGACATATAGATAAAGAATAATGGCAGCAACAATCAACCTGATGAGCCGGGAGGACGGCTATTCAAGCTGTGATGTGGAAATATCCAAAGAACAGTGGTTTGAGCTTTTACAGGATTCCGCTATTGTCGGTAAGGCGATGGACGCATTACTGAAGTTTTTCCGTTCATCGGAACATAAAAGCACATGTAAGGGTGTTACCGAGGAAGGATCTCCGCAATCAGCTAATGCGATGATTACCGCTTTTGCAAAACGTGTCGGTAAAAAGCTTAATATAAATGTGATAGGTTCAGATGGCAAGCAGACTTTTTGGCCTATACCGATGAAAGAAGGACGGCTTTTGTCTGACGGACATTATGAATGGACTTTACGCGATGAATTGGCGGAGGCGATAAAAGATTGGCTGATTCTTGATTTGCTTAAACGCTATAAAGAGGCTTATTTGTCTGTTCCATTAGATAATAGAGGAGCCGACGAACTCTATAAGTGGCAGCTTATTACGGAATGTGTCGGAAAATCGGAGTTGGACATCATACAAAAGTTCAAGACAAAGAACATTGTGGATGTTCCACGGGTTAATCAAGTATTAACGTATTTGTCGAAGGAGAAACCTCAGCAGCTTGCAGATAATTTTGCATTGTTAAAAAATGAGGACGTTCCATTATCAGTCAGACTGTCTGATTTTAAGAATGGAATGGCAGATTTGTGTGGTGACAAGTTCAATGTGAAAGCTAATGATGAACGCACTGCAGCTGCTTTTCTAACTTGTTGGAATCCGGAGAAATACACCTTTTACAAAGATGAGCTCTATCAGAACTACAGCAATTATATCGGTGACCAGACCAAAAAAACAGGGTTAAAATACTCACATTACTTGAAATTACTTGAGCCATTTGTGCAAACGATACAACAAGACGTTGAGTTGATGGACAAATTTTTAACAGAGACTAATGGTTTGGTACAGAGTGATTTGTTGACTGCACAAAATATACTTTGGCAAATGAAAGATATGATGAAAATGGAAACAAGTAAATCAAAGAATGATTCAAAAAGTGAACTTAATATGATACCTGAAGAAATCCAAAAATACACCAACATCCTTCGCCTCAAGAAGAACATCATCCTCCAAGGCGCACCCGGCACGGGAAAAACCTATAACACGGCGGCTTTGGCGTTGACAATCTGCGGAGTGACAGATGTGGATATGAACGACCATGAGGCTGTAATGGAACGTTACGACGAACTTCAGAAGGAAGGTCGGATTGGTTTTGTTACTTTCCACCAGTCCATGGATTATGAAGACTTTGTGGAAGGGATAAAGCCGAAAACGGAAAATGGTATAGTCTCGTATGAAGTTGAGGATGGGATTTTTAAGCTGATTTGTCGTAATGCTACTTCTGAACGGTCAGTTGACCCAGCAGTGACAATAACAAAGGAAACAATTGTTACAAAACCTCTATCTTCTAATGAAAGTATTTATCTCAAAGATACTATTTTTGAGAGCGTTTTTAGGTCTGTGGAGCAGGACATAAAGAACAAAACAATTAAAGTACTACAGTTCAATGGTAATGCAGCGCCTGTTAAATTTGAAAACAATAAAATCTATTTTGGGAATAAAAGTCCAAGAACTGTTAATAAAAACAACTTAAAATTGTTTTATGACTACTTTTTGAATAAGAACAAGTATGATATTTCGGAGTATTCAAGGGATGACTTTTTTAGGCTAATTTCAGATTTGACAAACGGACAAACTAATACGGTTGACTACATTTATTATGGAGCTATGCTGCAAGAAATGCTTAAACGAGCAAAGCACGTGATTTTGTCGTCTGTTGAACCTGATGATGTCGTTCAAGAAAATCCTTCACAGGTTGATGACATTACAGTACAAGAAGAAACAGGCTCAATAGAACAGAACAACAATTATGTTCTCATCATCGACGAAATCAACCGCGGCAACGTGTCGAAAATCTTTGGAGAGTTGATTACGCTGCTGGAGGCGGACAAACGTATCGGGGGCGACCATCCGATACGGGTCACGCTGCCCTACTCGAAAGAGTCGTTCGGGGTGCCGTCGAACTTGTACATCATAGGCACCATGAACACCACCGACCGCAGTGTGGGCAATATCGATTATGCCGTGCGCCGCAGGTTCGCGTTTGCCACATTGAAAGCAGACAGGGAATTGGTCGAACAAAACTCTATAATAGAGGCTGTTACATTGTTCGATGCCGTGGAGTCCTTCATCAAGAAGCACCAGATTGACATGGATTTCGAGGATCTGATGGTTGGGCACAGCTATTTCTTCGCCAATGACGAATACGAACTTGAACTGAGGTGGCAGTATGAAATTCTGCCACTGCTGAACGAATACATTAAGGACGGCATCGTCAATGCGAAACCCATCAAATCGGATATGGCTATTACAGATTTTGTCGGAGAATGGCATCCTGCATTGGCCAAATAGCGGAGATCAATGGATAATAAGCCAAAAGACATTGTCTTATTGCAGGAGCACCAACCTTTTGTCAATCCAGGCGGATATGGCAATGGGCTTGATTATTCCAGCAAAATGGAATATCTTTATGGGTTGAAACTGAAATTTCAGGAGACGGGCTTTCTCAAAGAGCCGAAATATTTGGGAATCAATGATTGGACCGCTTCCTATTTCATCGGGGCCGCATGGCTCGTTGAGAAGGAGCTGGCGGTGGTGGTTACACCGAAAGTGCCAGACATCGATTTCATTCAGATGTTCTTGTCGGCTTTGGAAATCGATACGCAAAAAGAATCGAACTATTTTGCCCAATGCTACGGCATTCAGTTCGATGAACCTCAAATCGAAACCCACGAAGAACTCAATCAACTGACACCCCTGTTGGTGTTGCATTTTATCTCCTTATTGGAACGGTTGAATCTGAAAGCCAAGGTCAAAGGACGGATTCTTTTCGGTAAACATCTTAAAAGCAATGTGTTTCAGCAACGATCTGACCGTATTTATTGTCAGTACCAAGAATATACGGAAGACATTTCCGAGAATCGTCTGCTGAAGAAAGCCCTCCTCTTTTCCGAGCGCATCCTCGACAGATGTGATAGTCTGAAAAGACAGTCCCAATATCCTGACCTCCAGTTGCGATTGAATCGTTTGAAGGCCTCATTCAGCCATATATCCGATGATATTGAACCGTATCAGGTGCAGAAGTTGTCATCCAATAAGTTGTTCAAAGGATATAAAGAGGCGATAAAGGTGGCGAAGATGATCCTGCGCCGTTTCGACTATTCCATCCGTGAAGCCGCTTCCGAACAACAGTCCACCCCGCCGTTTTGGATTGATATGGCGCGGCTGTATGAGATGTGGGTGTGGGGAAAACTGACAGCCGCTTATCCTGAACAAATTGAGTTTCAAGTATTTCAAGTACAGGGTCATTGTAAAACGGCTGTTGATTTTATCAAAAAGGATGAAAAAATCATTCTGGATGCCAAATATAAGCCACGTTATGAAGATTCAAATCGTGGTATTTTGGATGATATTAGGGAAATAAGCGGATATGCTCGTGACAGGCGGATATTGAAACAATTAGGAGGTGATAAGGAACAGAATGAGATTAAATGTGTGATTGTTTACCCCGAACCGGAGAAATTGAAGTCTGATGAAGATGACAAAGAGGCCGACAGCGATTGCAAAGTTGTAAAATCTTTCCTACAAGACACATTGCTGTCACAATGTTCTGAAATCAAATGGTTTCGCAATTTTTACAAAATCAGCGTGCCGTTGCC
>ONHS01000086.1 GCA_900317715.1 uncultured Bacteroidales bacterium
GGTCCTGCTTTTTGGATGTTACGCCCTCACCCACAAAGAATTGCTGAGCGTGGGGGTCAGCGTCCTCGGGGTCGTCCTCTACTATCTTGTCCTCAAATCCGCTGGAAAGAAGATAGAGCAGGGAATTACGTTCGGGATTCGCAAGAGGGACGTGGGACGTATGACGTGTGACGTATGATTTTTGATTTATGATGTTTGATGTTTTTCACAAATCAAAAGTCACAAATCACAAATCACACGTCAAAAAATTATATCTTTGCATTTTCAAAAATGCTGCGTTTGGGTCAAAGGGTTCTGCCCGCGACATGGCAAACTATTCTAGAACCCACTGATTAAATAGAAAAATGAAAAAGTTATTTGTTATTTTGATGAGTTTCATTGCCATGAGCGCGTTTGTGTCATGTGATAGAACGGTATCTCCCGACAAGTTGCCCGCTCAGGCCAAGCAGTTCATTGCAACTAATTTCAACGGTGTGGATGTGCTTTCCGTGCGGAAGGACGGTTTCCATTATGAAGTGGTTTTGTTTGATGCTACCGAGTTGGAGTTCAAGCACAATGGACAGTGGATCAAAGTCGATTGCGGCATGAACCCGCTGCCTGCAGGTGTCCTTCCTGCCAATACAGCCAAATACCTTACTGCAAAGTTTCCTATGAATTTTGCCACACATATCAAGTATGAGCACAAACGCTACGAGGTGGAGCTCAACAACGACCTTGACTTGCTCTTCGATAAAAACGGCAACTTCATGGGGGCGGATGACTAACCCATAGAAAGACCTGCGATGGCGGGTCTTTTTTTGTATTCGGTTTTTATGTAACTTTGCCGCCTGAAAAAATATTATGGTATGGAATTGAGAAAGAATAATATAGCAATTTTGTTTCTGCTTTTATGTGGCATCATGTATGCCAATGCCCAGCATTTTAATGATTATTTTGTTGACAAAACCCTGAGAATCAATTATTTACATATTGGCAACAAGGATGTGGAACAGTTGGAATTTCATCACTTCACGGAGGTGAACTATTGGAACGGTACGCGCTCGCAATTAGTGGAGCCTTACCACTATGGCGACATCCTTATTGAAGTTCTCGACCCTGCAACGCAAAAAACACTCTTCAGTCGCAGTTATTCTTGTCTTTTCTCGGAGTATCGCACTACCGAGCGTGGTGAGACCGAAATTGCGCGAATGGAGGAGTGCGTGAATATACCTATGCCGAAACAGCCCGTGCGTGTGAGGTTTACCTCCTTTGACCGTAAAAGAGTTCCTACTGTGCTGAAAGACACGGTGTTAGATCCTGCTTCTTTGCCGATGGAAAAGGCCAAGAAGGAGTACACGGTGATGAATCTGCATAAAGGAAATTCGCCCCAAAAGGCCATCGACATCCTCTTCATACCTGATGGCTATGCTAAAAGCGATGCCAAGACACTCCGTTACGACATGAAGCGTTTCGCTAAATATGTGATGAACTGCACACCCTATAAAGAGAATCGCCGTCACGTGAATATTCGCGCCATCACCGGGTTTTCGGAGCAGTCTGGCATTACGCAGCCACAGAACGATATTTATGTCAACACATTGCTAAACTGCACTTACAACGCCCTTGACCTTGATCGTTACCTGATGTGTCCGGGCGTTTGGAACCTGCACGACGTGGCTGATGATGCCCCCTACGATGTCATCATCATTATCTGCAACAGCGAGAAATATGGCGGCGGCGGTATCTACAACTTCTACTGCACGGTCTATAACCACGGACAATATCCTGATTATGTGGTAGTTCACGAGATGGGACATCTCATCGGCGGTCTTGCCGACGAGTATTATACTTCCGAAGTCTCCGTGCAGGATTTCTATCCGGAAGGTGTGGAACCTACCGAACCTAATCTGACCACTTTAGTGGATTTCGATTCCAAATGGGCGGATAAAGTTCCAAGCGGCACTCCGATTCCTACGCCGCCTGTCAGCAAGGGCCATCCCGATTATGACCGCGTAGGTGTCTATGAAGGAGGCGGTTACGTAGCCAAAGGCGTTTATCGCCCGACCCTCCACTGCACGATGAACAGCATCAGTTACAACGACTTTTGCCCCGTCTGTCGCGAAGCATTGGAGAAGGTGATACAGTATTATAGTAAGTAGGCAATAGGGAGAAGGGAATAGGCAATAGGGATAATTTCCAAAAAGGGCTGAAAGCCCGACCTATGTCAACCCAGGGTGAACAGAGTGAGCCCTGGGACGAATGAAATAAACAAATAATAAATAAATATGAGAATCATTGACGGAAAAGCGTGTGCACAACAGGTAAAAGACCAAATCGCCAAAGAGGTGGCGGAAATCAAAGCACAGGGACAACGTCCCCCGCGGCTCGACATATTCCTCGTGGGTGACCGTCCCGACAGTCTCTCGTACGTGAACAGCAAGTATAAGACTTGCAAGGCGTTAGGAATGGACTGCGTACAACATCTCTTGCCCGATACCACGTCTGAAAGCGAACTGATGGTGATGATTGACGAATGCAATCGCAACGACGAAGTCGATGCCATCCTCATCCAGCTGCCTTTGCCCGACCATTACAATTCCGCCCGTGTGCTTGATTTCATCGACTATCGCAAGGATGCCGACGGTCTGCATCTGATGAACGTTGGATTGTTGCACTTAGGTGAACCCTATGTGATGCCGTGCACCCCGAAAGGTATTGTTACCTTGCTGGAAACCAACAATATAGAGGTGGCTGGCGAACACGTGGTGATGATTGGTCGCAGCCAGTTGGTGGGCGAGCCTACCGCGCAATTGCTGATCCACAGCAACGCCACGGTTACGCTGTGCCACTCCCGCACGAAAAATCTGTCGGAGATTGCCCGCATCGGTGACATCGTCATCACCGCTGTCGGCTGTCCCAACCTGCTCCAGCCCTACGATTTCAAGCAGGGAGCTGTCCTCATTGACGTAGCCATGAATCGTGTGAACGGCAAGTTGCAAGGCGATGTGTATAGCGAAGAGACCCGTCCGGAATTGGAGAAACGGCTCAGAGCTTGCACGCCCGTGCCTGGCGGCGTAGGTCCTATGACCATCGCCATGCTCATGCAAAACGTGCTCGACATTTATAAATTAAGAATGAAAAGTTAATGTCTCAGTTTTTGCACCATTTCATAGAAGTGGTGGTATAATGCTTGTAATTTCTTCCCTTTATTGCGGTGGATGCGCATGGAAATCTGCTCCCATGTGTTCCGCATCCACAAACCGTCGTACCAAGCAAAAATGCCGAGCGGGAACCAAAGCGCGATCCACAGCACGGCCTGCCACCACCAGCCCCAGTTCAGTCCCATGACAAGTAACGTTGTGATGGAGAATATCGGGAAAAGGAGGACGATGGTGAGAATGAATTGCATGGATTGGGTATAGACTTTGTAGTAAGGATCCTCTTTGCCAGGCATGAACATTGGCGGGATGAAGTACATGATGGCGGACGGAATGAGCGAGAACAGCCAGAGAGGCAGCAGTGCTAACTGGGCCAATGCGCTCAGCACCAATCTGATAACGCTTTGACGTTTCTTTTCGCCGCCGTGCTCGTGGATGAGCATCTTTTTCTCGGTTTCTTGAATTTCCTTCATCGTCTCCGTCAGTTCGTCTGCAATCTCCGGATTGACGGCCACACCGGCTTCCAGTTCGGCCCAAAGTTTCTGGTCGCTTTCGAGGCGTTCAGGAAGCACGTCGGGATTCTTGCCCATCTCCTTGGCGTGTTCCTCACCCACATTCGACTTGCGGATGAAATCATAGAGATTGTGATGCTCCAAATCGTCGGTGTAGAGCATCATCTTCTTCACCGTTTCACGGATGATAGGGTTCAGCTCGCGGATAGTCGTTCTAGGTTTCTTCTTATATTGCTCATAATAAGGCTGTAACGACACGGGTTCTGCGTAATGCAGCAGATAGCTGCCCTGCACACCATAATAGGAAGAGTAGTGGTGAGCCATCGGCACAATTTTCACGTCCTGCTCGAAATTCATCTTCTCAGCTGCGCGGAAGGCGATTTCCAAATATCCGACCACCCATACACGCATCCAATGCTCCACATGGTGGTTGGTTTCCGGGAAAATAATTACGCTCTCCCCTTCCGTTATCTTCTCGGCGGCAAAATCCACCACGTATTTGGTGCGTTCTACGGCTTCGTCGACGCCTTCAAAGTCCATACGGAAGGCGGGCAACATGCCCAACCAATCCCAAAATTTGTTAATAATCGGAGACCAAGTGAAGACACCGCCCATCGCCATAGCGTATGCGTGGGTGCGGTTTTCCATATTGATTATCATCGCAACGGGGTCAATTGCCGCATTCTGGTGGTTGGCGGGAATCACACAATAATCCCCCAATTTGGGCACGTTTTCTTCACCGATGACATATTTTTTACGAAACATGACATGGTCAAGCAGGATACGCACATAATGTTTAAATAACCGAAAGCCAGGACGTTTAGCCATTTTCCTAATGATTAATTAACAAATTTTAACGTTTACAGAAAACGGCGGCAAAAATAACAATTTTTCACTTCAGATTACCTATAACTGACCTTATCCGGGACAATGTAAGCGCTGGGGTAGCTTAATTGTATGTCTAATAGGTCTTTGTAAGCTTGGAGTCGCGAATAGTAGTTGCCGACGCGCACTTTGAAATAGGGCTCGGCGTAGATAAGGTAAGATTTCGTATAAGGAAATAGATTGTTGAATGAGTTGCGGGCGCTTTCGGCTTGCGATTTGGAATTTACGCCCGAATAAGCAGCAATTTGGATGCGATAGCCGTTGATTTCACCCACCTTTTTCCAGTTGCTGATATAGTCGTCCTGAATCTTCGTGATGGCTGGTTCCACGTCGTAGCGCACGCTGTTTTGCGCGGACAAGCTTATGCTACACAAGACACACAATGATAATATGGTAAGAATTATTTTCATTCTGAAATTTTTGGCAAAAGTATAAAAAAAACGTATAGTTTTGGAATTACGTGCTTAGATTATTGACTTAGACATAGACATAGACTATTGGCTTTTGGCTGTTGGCTGTTGGCCGTTACCACAGAAGAATTTTTAACCCGATTAGAATCAGTACGATGCCGCCGATGATTTCTGCGTATTGACTGATTTTGGGGTTGGTGAGTTTCTTGACGAAGGTGTAGGCGATGTAGGAAATCAGGAATGATGTGATACCGATGACAATCACGTTGCGCGCGACGTGCTGCTCTTGGATCATGGCGAAACTGAAACCGACGGCAAGTGCATCGATGCTCGTGGCGATAGCTAGAAGCAAAACGTTTTTCCATTTCGTAACATCCAGATGCTGAGGATTTTCATCCTCTTTCTTGAAGCTCTCAATCAACATTTTCCCGCCAATGAACGCTAAGATGCCAAACGCGATGAACGGACCGATTTTGCCCAACGGACCTAACAATGATTCTCCGAAAAGCCAGCCAATCAACGGCATCCCACCCTGGAATATGCCGAAGGCCAATGAAAACCGCCAGACATAACGTTTTTCCAAATTAGGTTGCAGCATCCCCACCACACAACTGATGGCAAAACAATCTATCGCCAAACTTATCGACAAGAGTATCAGTTCTATCCAACTCATGACCATTCTTTTTTAAGAGGCCGCAAAAGTACTATTTTTTTTGTTTAGGATTTAGAGGTTAGAATTTAATAGGGAAGAGGGTCGAGGGTCAAGGGAATAGTTCAAAGTATAAGTTAAAAAAAGTGTACTTTTGCAGTTCCAAATTATCCAATAGAAAAATGAAGAATTTTGCCGTTTTCGGAGTGGGCGGATATGTGGCGCCGAGACATTTGAAGGCTATCAAAGAGACTGGTAACCAGATGGTTGCTGCGTACGACAAGTCCGACAGTGTGGGCATTATCGACAGCTATTTTCCAGAGGCGGCTTTCTTCACCGAAATGGAACTTTTCGACCGTCATGTGTCGAAACTGAAACATACCGAAAACCAGTTGGATATTATTTCCGTCTGCACGCCAAACTATCTGCACGATGCGCACACGCGTTATGCACTTCGTTTGGGTACCGATGTTATTTGCGAGAAGCCTTTGGTGCTCAATCCTTGGAATGTGGATGTGTTGCAAAGTGTTGAGAATGAAACGGGTAAGCATGTGTACAACATCTTGCAACTCCGATTGCACCCTGCCATTGTCGCCTTGAAAGAAAAGGTGGACAAAGCACCGGACAATATCGTATATGATGTCGATTTAACGTATATTACCTCACGTGGACATTGGTATTATACCAGTTGGAAAGGTTCTGACAGCAAAAGTGGCGGCATCGCCACGAATATCGGCATCCATTTCTATGATATGCTATGCCATATTTTCGGTGAGGTGCAAGAAAACATTGTGCATGTGGCCACGCACGATCGTGTCGCCGGTTTCATCCGCTTCAAGAAGGCCAGAGTTCGTTACTTCTTGAGTATCAATAAGAAAACGTTGCCCAAAGAGGTTCTTGAAAGTGGAAAATCGACCTTCCGGCAGCTGATTATCAATGGTGAAGTTTTCGAGTTTAGCGACGGCTTTACCGACTTACACACAGAGAGTTACAGACAAATCCTCGCTGGCAACGGCTTCGGTTTGGATGAGGTGCGTCCCTGCATCCAAATCGTCTATGACATCCGCAACACTCAACCTGTTGGTCTCAAAGGCGATTATCACCCGTTGGCCACCCTTCCGTGCGAAACGCACCCTTTTGCACGGTAAATTTTAACAAATAATAGTTAAAATTATTTTCAGAATTTGTGATTTTTAAGACATAACAGTCTTACACTTAACGCGATACAGAAAAGTTTCAAAAACCCTTGACAAACGCTTCGTTTTGGTGTATCTTTGCATATAAAATGAAGACGAAATGAAAAGGATTCTGTTTTTGATTTGCAGCATATTGTTATCTTTGGGCGTGCGAGGTCAACAAGACAGCACGATGCACAAGATTATGTTTTATAATGTGGAGAATCTGTTCCATCCGTCGGACGACAGTTTGACGGCAGATGAGGATTTCACCCCAACGGGCAGTTACCATTGGACCTACAAGAAGTATTACAAGAAAGTGTCGATGATTGGGAAGGTAATTGTTGCCTTGGGCGAGGGGGATCCGCCGTGGTTGGTTGGATTGGCGGAGATTGAGAACGAGCAGGTACTCAAAGACTTATGTTACCGTTCGCCGCTGCGAAAGTTCGGGTATCGCTATGTGCACTATAATTCTCCGGACCGTCGCGGCGTGGATGTGGCAATGCTCTACCGCGACAGCTATGTGCGGGTATTACGTTCGAGGAAAATCCCTGTGATCTTCCCATTCGACACGTTCGCCCGTAATCGCGACATTCTCTACGCGATGGTGCAGTTTCCGTCGGGCGATTCACTGCATGTGCTGGTCAACCACTGGACCTCGCGCTACGGAGGATATGCCGCCACCGTGCCCAAACGCAACTACTACGCCTCCGTAGTGCGCTCTCTCGTGGACTCGCTTATGACCGAGAATCCACGTGCTAAGGTGCTGATTACCGGCGATTTCAATGACTACGCCACGGACGAGAGCATGCGCGACTATCTACGCGTGAAGGAGTATGGTTCTCGTTTGCCCCGCGACACGCTCTACAACTTGATGCTACCCCTTGCAAGGCAGAGTCTGCGTGGCTCCCACAAGCACGAGGACTTCTGGGGCTGTCTGGACCAGTTCATCGTGTCGGATGCTTGGCTGACAGACACTTGCGGTGTCCGTCAGGTGGGCGGTGCATACATTTTCGACGCAGACTTTTTGCTGGTGGATGACGAAAAGTACGGCGGGAAGAAAAACTACCGCACGTTCCTCGGTCCGCGCTACATCGGTGGATTTGCGGACCATTTGCCGGTGTATGTGGTTTTTAGGGAATAGGGTCAAGGGTCGAGGGTCGAGGGTCGAATAGGCAATAGGGAGTAGGGAATAGGGGTTAAGGGGTTAGAAGGTTAAAGGTTAGGAGGTTATTAGTTTAGGGTTTAAGGTTTAGAGGGCTAACAGCCAATAGTCTATGTCTAAGTCACTTGTCTAAGTCAAAAACGCCCTATAATGCCGAAAACACGTTATGTCCATTTGCGCGCAGCACCATCTGTGCTTCGCGGTTCTGCATGATGCTGCCGCCGAATTCATTGAAGTCGAAGAGGTATGGGTCTGAGAACCAGGCGTTGACATTCATTTGTAGGGTGATGGATGAGGTTTGTCCTTTGCTGACGGTAAACTGTTCAAGCGGTAGTGTTACCGTAAAGGTATTGTCAGTGAAGCTGTTGCCGTTGGAGATTTTGCCTGTGTGCAGGTTGAAGGGTTGTTTCACGCCTGCTTCATCGATCCAGCGGCCGTTGATCTTCATGTAGTGGTAGCCGCCGCCGAGCACGTCGGGCCAGCTCATGTTGTTTTCCGGCGGGTTCGGGAAAAAGCCGGTGGTATTCTGCTCCCCCTCCAACCCGAACACAAAGGCGATGGACTTGTATCCGCCAGCGGGAATTTCGTCGGAAACGTGCCACGAAAGAGTGTTCGGAATACGGATATCGGTGTAGTGAATACCTTGGTTATCCGTGATTTCCACCATCTCGCCAGATGCGGTCTCCAACATCACGTGCGAGATGAAAAACTGTACATCGTTGACTTCAAAAAGATTCCCTGCAGCATTTTGATACAGACAAGCATCTAACTGCAGGGGATCACTATCAACGACAAAAGAAAAATTCAATGTGATATGACCAGTCGGCTTGGTGCAGGCGCTGCATAGCAAAGCCAATACAACAAACACCCATAGTCTTCTGTGCTTTGCTTTATTCATGCAACAACAATTCGGTCGCCTAACTACTAACTATTGATTACCATTCATCGACGAATTTCTCCGCTGGCTGCATCCCCTCCTCCAAAGAATCGATGAGCTTGTGCATCTCCTCGTCGATCTGGCTGAGGTAGCCGTACATGCTGGGGGTCCAGCCGGAGGCGGAGGTGTTGAACCAGACTTCGATAGGGGCGGAACCGGTGGCCTTCTCCTTGAAGTCGGTGATGGTGTAGCGGTAGCGGTTGTCGCGGCATTCGAGCTTGAAGTTGTAATAGACGATGTTCTTGAAGCGCATGGTGCCGTCTTTATCCTTGTAATAAATCCGCACGCTGGAGCGCATGTTGATGACGCACTTCTCGGGGTCGGCGCTCTTGATGACTTCAGCGGTGTTCTTATAATACTTCTTGACCCAGTTCATGGCTCTGTCGTACAGCACTTTAGGGGTGCCTTCCTGTT
The DNA here is from genome assembly GCA_900317715.1 of uncultured Bacteroidales bacterium. Classification (GTDB taxonomy): domain Bacteria; phylum Bacteroidota; class Bacteroidia; order Bacteroidales; family WCHB1-69; genus F23-D06. Next base: position 9,285 of record ONHS01000086.1, read on the forward strand.
TCACGACATCCTGATAGGTCACCAAGTTGGTGCGCTCATCGATGGGAAGATAAGGGGCTTCCGGAATCTCGGTTTTTTGGGCGAAAGCGGTCATGCTTACGCAAACGGCCAGGAAAATGAGGATTTTTTTCATTTTTGTCTTATTAAGGTTTGGAAAAATAAATCGTAAATGTTTTTCTCGTCTTTTGGAATAAACTCATTGTCAACCAGTTGCCATTCGGTTTCGTCAATTTCTGGGAACCATACATCTGCAACGAAATCAGAGACTATGCGAGTGAGGTAAAGTTTATCGGCGTGGGGCAGGAAAAGTCGGTACATGGTGGCACCCCCCATCACGAAGGCTTCCTCGTCGTCGGCAACGAGCGCGAGGGCATCGGGGATGGAGTGCACGGTTTCAGCACCTTCAAACTCCACATCATCGAGCGTGATGACGATGTTGCGGCGGTTCGGCAGGGGCTTTTTGGGCAGCGACTCCCAGGTGCGGTCGCCCATCAGCACCGTGTGTCCAGAGGTGATAGTCTTAAAATGTTTCAAATCCACGGGTAAATGGCACAGCAATTGGTTCTGGTAACCCAGCTCCAACCGTTGACCCACAGCCGCAATCATACTTATACTCATAATACGTAATTTTGCGCAAAGATACGATTGTCGCGGGGACGCCCATTCGCTTTCGGAGAATTTTATTAACGGTGGGATGTTGGTTAGTAGGTTTAAGGTTTAAGGTTTAAGGTTTATGGGTTATGGATTATGGGTTATGGGGTAAGGGTTATGGTGTTAATGCCTGAATAAGGTTGACCGTTTGCCCCATTCTTTTTGCTTAATTTAGTTGGTTTCATTTTTCATTTTTTTT
>ONHS01000089.1 GCA_900317715.1 uncultured Bacteroidales bacterium
AAAAAAACAGCATTATGAAACATTCAACAAACAACAACAGCTTTTGGTCAAGAATGACCATGGTGGCAGTGCTGCTGGCCGTTGGTCTCGGAACAGCATTCGCCCAAGGCTCCTGGCCGGATTACGACTTCAAGGCCGTCAACGCTGACGGTGACACTCTTTATTACCGAATCACCTCATCCTCAGCGCCTTATACCGTGGCTGTGACGAGATGCCATGATTCGGTGTATCACCACTTGCCCGTGCCAACAGTGGCATACGAGGTCGGGCAACCCGGTTTCCTCTATCCCGTTTATGACTATGATTCACTGATAACGATTCCTTCCACGGTTTCCCACGAAGGACTGACCTACACAGTGAACGCGATAGACAAGGAGGCTTTTTACATGCAAAAAAACTTGCATACCGTCATTCTCCCTGTCACAGTGGAAACCATCGACTCAGGGGCCTTCTATAGATCCACCCTGCATGAAATCGTGATGTCACCCAATGTGAAACGCATCAACCACTACGCTTTCATGTCCACTCCATTGGAGTCCATTGACTTGCCTGCCGGTTTGATCCACATCGGGAAGCAGGCGTTTGCCAATTCTTCTCTCCGCGAAGTGGATGTTCCCGCTGGGGTGACGGTACTGCCGTACATGGCCTTTTACCATTGTCCATTGACTAAAATCACACTACACGAAGGTCTTGAGGAAATTCTTGAAGATGCCATTACACCCACCTGTTTGGATTCAATCGTGCTTCCCGGCACATTGCGCAAACTTGCCTTGGGAAATCCTAATTTAATTGACTCATACGATTCCACTTCTGATATTGCATGTCATTACGTGGAGTTTAAGCCTAACACGAACCCGTTGGAGTTGTTTAATCATTGTTTTTATGGTTTTCATCATCTAACCTCCGTTTCCCTTCCTGTCAATACGGTAAAATTGGGTGATGCATGCTTTGCATTCAGTGGTATCGAGCAGATAACCATACCTTCGTTGATAGACACTGTTTCTGAGAGTTGTTTTGCAGGGTGCAGCGCTTTGTCCCACGTTGTAATGCCTGGACAACTCGTTTCCATTGAAGGAGGTGCTTTCTACGAAACGCCTCTGTTAAAGGAGATTGATATTCCTGCTTCCGTACAGTTCATCGGCAAATCAGCCTTCATAACCTATGGCGAGGGAGGCCTCGAAATCATGAACTGCTATCCCGAAACTCCGCCCACCATCTTTTCGAACACGTTTTACACCGGAGACACCATCCTTGTGCGCGTGCCTTGTGGGGAAACGGCAACGTACCAGTCCGCTCCGATCTGGAACGGCTACCATAATTTAATCTACGAAGAGTGTGTGGGCTTGGAAGAGCGCGAACCCGCCGAATTCAAGGTCTATCCCAACCCCGCCGCCGACATCCTCCATTTGGAATTGCCCGGCGCAGGCATCGCCAACATCACGTTGTACGACCTGCAGGGGCGCGCGGTAGGGGCGAATCATGATTCGCCCTTACAGGGCATTGCCACCCTCAACGTGCGCAACGTGCCCGCCGGCGTGTACGTGTTGCGCGTGACGGACACCAACGGGAAGGAATACCATCGGAAGGTGGTGGTTGATTAATAAATGCAGAATATGCGATGCGTGGAAAAGTCGTCGCGGGTGTAGAGACGTTGCGCGCAACGTCTCTACCGGGCGGCGGCAGAAACAAAAAAAGTGTATGTTTGCAAACGGAAATTAACATCATCGACAAAAACCATAAGATTACCTAAATTCAACTCATTAATGCAACCTTCTGGTTTTTTTGCATCCTATGAATAGATAAAAGAATTAACTTTGCAGCGTTGTTTGCTTATCTTGATGTTTAACGGACTTCGTATCAAGGTCGGCGGCAACGCGAAAGAGAGAAAATAGAAGTCCCCTATAGTAATTATGATGAAAAAAATATCCGTATTTTGCACAATGTTTTTGCTGTTGGGATTCAGCAGCATTTCGTGGGCACAGGATCCTAATGTGCCCTTTGTCTGGATAGGCGACACCCCGATTTATGGGTCTGTCGATACCATCGTCGGGCCAGGCATCCAAGGACAGGTCTCCTACGATGCCCTGACGAACACCCTTTATATGGACAACGCCTCCATACCAAACCTTTGGGCCACAGATTTGACAGGAGCACAACCCTGTTTCAAAATCAGGCTCTCGGGAGACAATTACATCGCCAGTATGGTTTACCAAACCGATTCCTGCGCCTTCTTCGGACCAGGCTCCGTAACTATAGGTGGACCTTCAGTTTCTCAAGGCATTATATGCGACCACACAGACTTCCTGATTCTGACACAAGGGGCAACCGTGGACATCACTGCCTCAGAAGCAGGTATAAATGCCATGTCCGATGATCCCTCAGGGCACATTCCCGCTCTTGTCGTTGACAGCAGTTCCCTGATTATCACGGCACCCCAGTGCTTCTTTTTGATGTGGGCCTTGTGGCTGAGCGGATGCCATGTGGTGGAGCCGGCAGATTTTGACTACCAGCTTGACACGTGGCTTGATGTGTCATCAGTGCATTTCCAGAATTACCTGGAAATCCGCGCAGGAACAGTAGGAATCCCTGCACGTGAAACCGCCGGCTGGCAAGCATGGGCCGTGGAAGGCGGTATCCGCATGGAAGGACTGCCTGACGGCCAGACCGTCGAGGTGGTGAGCCTCCTCGGGCAGACGTTGCGCCAATTCAAATCATCTGCTACTAATGCCTTTGTCCCTTTGAAGGCAGGTGTTTACCTCGTCCGTGTCAACCACCACACAGTCAAAACGATCGTAAAATAAACACCAAAATCGTCATTATGAAAAAAATAGTTTTTATCATTATTGCCTTTGTTTTGTTCATATCGTGCAAACATGGCCAACAAACAGGTTTTTGTCTTCCCATTGACAAGGGAGGACTTACATTATCCTCTGATTGGAACAACTGTAAAACTATAGGAACCTTGTTTTCCTGGAATATATCCAGCGATGATTGGGATGCTAGCCACCGCCCTTTTGACACATGCGATGGGATGGCGGTTAAAGTGAGCGGTTGGATATATAACAACCCTGATGGAGTAACCTCCGGAATGTTCTACCTTACCGACAATCCTCTTTATGCTCGTCCTGATACGCTTCTTCCTATGCCACATGATGCGTTGACCATCAAGTCATCGAAACCATTTCCTGCCAGTGTGGATATGACAAAAAAATGTTTTGTATCAGGTCATATCAGCATCTTTCAACTTCACACAGGAGGCGTGTTAGATTACGGAGACGATAAGGCATGCTATGTTTTTATTCCGAACGTTATAGCTGACAGTATTTTTTTCGCAGATTAAAACGATTATGAAAAGAGATTATTTTTACAACTAAGCATAGCATTTTAGTATGTGTATTTTTGCCAAAGATAATTCAACCCTCTAAAATAACAAAACAATGGAAAAGAAAATGACACAATCTAGTAATCATTGCAGGCGGTTCGCCGCCGTGATGGCCTTTGTGGCCCTGCTGTCAGTGGGTTGCCAGCGTGAAACCAAAGTGCTGGAGAATGCCGTCACCGATGTGGATAACAATTCCTATCCTGCTGCGAAAATCGGCAAGCATATATGGATGCTGCAGGACCTTAAAACCTTCCGTTTCGCCGACAACACTATGATGGACGATGCGCATACCCAAGGGGCATTCGACATGCTGATAGCCGCCACCCTCAGGCATCACCAATACCCTGCTTATAACAAAGGGTCCATCAGCTATATGAAAAGCACCAACACCCCCAACCAAGGTCCCTGCCCGCAAGGTTGGCATGTGCCCTCCGTGGCGGAATGGGAGGATTTGATACAAACCGTCAGTAAACGCTCCGACTGGGTGGAGAAAAGCCTGTCGGTCAACGGAGCCATGGTGGCGGACCCTGAATCCCCCAGCCGGTGCGAGTTCCTCAACGCCTCCAGCTTCAACGCCGTTCTCGACCGAAGCGGCTTCATCATCCGTAATGGCTTCAAAGACCTCACCCCTGAATCGCACTACAGCAATTACAAGTGCTATTGGGCGCTCGACGAGGGCGACCTTTCCGCCGACAGCAGTTGCAATTGCACCTATGTCGAGTTTTCACACCCCTCTCTTGACAACCCTTCCGGCGAATCGAAACCCGAGGTGAAGAAAATGAAAGCCTCCGAAGAAGATGGACAACCTGCTTTTTTCGTCCGCTGTGTCAAGGACAAGTAGGAAGAGGAACCGATTGTTATTATTGACTTGTTTTTTACGATTAACAAAAAAATACCAGACATGAAAAGAATCAAATTATTTTGTGGTTTTTTTGTTCTCGCTGCAATGCTCACCGCTTGCAAGCCGGAACCCATAGAATTGTCAACCGTTCCCAAGGATGTTGACGGAAATGTGTATGACACCGTCCGCATCGGGAACCAGACCTGGATGAGCCAGGATCTCCAAGTCTTGCATCTGCCTAACGGACTGGCATTGCAACCGTTCGGGATACGCCAGGAAGAACCCGCATACACCACCTACGGCGGCAAAACGCTCTACAACAGCATGGCCGCCCAATACGGTGCTTCCACCTCCTCCGCCCACGTGCAGGGAATATGCCCGGATGGCTGGCACCTCCCCTCCTCGGCGGAATGGCAGGAACTTATCGATTATGTCAATGATCACCCTGGGACGTGGAACATTTCCGGCACGGTGAGTCATGCTTTGGCGAACCAAGTGTGGGGGTATGAGACCCATGCCAACGACAACCAAACAGGCTTTTCCGCAGAACCTACGGGATATGTCCACTCCTACGATTCACACTCCGACATCGGCGACAATCGCTGGGAGGGACGGAAAGAGGCCTTTTATTGGTCTGCCGACCATAACGACTACTACCCCCGGCCCTACAATGCACCCGATCCCACTCCGTGGATTCTTCCACAATGGGGCGTGTACGGAACCGACTCGTTGCAAACGCAATCCTTTGTCTTCAAGCTGAACCTGAACCACGAGCTGCCTGAAATCTCATCGTTGCCGGACATCCACTACTGCGCTGTCCGCTGCGTGAAAGACTGAGGGTTCCCGCTGCGCGTGACGGACACCAACGGGAAGGAATACCATCGGAAGGTGGTGGTTGATTAATAAATGCAGAATATGCGATGCGTGGAAAAGTCGTCGCAGGTGTAGAGACGTTGCGCGCAACGTCTCTACCGGGCGGCGGCGCTAACCAGAAAAAGTGTATGTTTGCAACGCAAATCAGGACATCAACAAAAACAACGAGAATATGAAAAAGACAAAGATTCTTTTACCATTTGTTGTAATGGTATTGGTAGCATTGTTAGGGCTTTCATCTTGTAATAGAGAGCAATCGTGTGAAAGTGACCAAGTCGGTGTGTTAGAAGTGTTGGAGAAACCATATAAATTAAGTGGAGAATACACAATTAAAGCAAAATTTCATCCAGCTCAGCAGAACTTTTATGATGAAGATGATTTGTGTTTGGATATTTATGGGAAAATACCAAAAGATTATGTTAAGCCAGGATATTATCAAGTAGCAGTCAAGTTGATTCCCAAAAACATCTGTGGTTCTTATCATCCTTGCATTTCTTATATTTATAAAATAGGCTGTATCAAAGACATAAAATAGCAATTATGATGAAAAAATATTTATTGATGTTTGTTATGGAAAAGAAAATGACACAATCCCGTAATCATTGCAGACGGTTCGCCGCCGCGATGGCCTTTCTGGCCCTGCTGTGCGCATCCTTCCACGCCCGCGCACAATATATGTCGTTCTTCTCAAAAGGGAATTGGGGTTACACTATAGATTATTATGAACCAGCGTGTTATATGGATGAATACCATCCAGAGTTTTTCCCTTTTTGCAATGAAACATTCTCATTCGTCTTTTATCATGAGGATACCATACGAATTGGGGACAAAATCTATTATAAAGAAGGGTTTTCTTATTCTGATGCTTACTTGAGGGAAGACACCGTGAACGGCCGTCTATACGCACGGTATAGCACTGACCTAGTCGATGATGAATACTTGCTCTGTGATTTGTCACTTTCTGTCGGCGATACTTTTGTGTTGCCGGATGGCTCGGCAAACTGGAGTTCCTATGGAGACCGGATTATGGTGGTGGACAGTGTCGGTTACCCGTCTGGCAAAAAAGTGATATATCTCTCAAGTTGCAATTATAATAACGAAATATTCTATACATCAACCTATTTTTCCCCTGCCGACTTCAACATCTCGTTACGATTTATGGAGGGTGTGGGTCCGATGTATGGTGTAAATCCTGCCCCTCCCCAATACACACACCATTTGGGACTGTTGCTATGTCTTTATAAAGATGACAGTCTTTATTACATGACTCACGAGACATTGGGATGCTACCAAAGTACAGCTGACATCCCTCTATACCCAGAGTCATGCCTGCAAGTATATCCTAATCCCGCAAACGATCAGGTCACTTTGGAATTCATCACCGAAGAGGAGGTTTCAGGAACCGCAATAGTACGCGACATGGTAGGCAGGGTATGCCGCCAGTTTTCAGTGAATGACAAAAAGACGACCCTGGAGTTGTCTTCACTACCGCAGGGTGCTTATATGCTCACTTTTATTGACCAACAGAACCGAAAAATCACCAAAAAAATCGTAAAACAATGAAGAATATGAAAGCATATCGTAGATTTTTATGGCTGTTAGCAATACTCACAGCAGGAACACTTTCGTTCTCTTGCGAGAGGCAGATTGTTGAACCCGACGATGAACTCCTGATAACGGAAGTCCTTATAGACGGGCCTTTCTGTATTGAAAATTTAAAAGAGGACGTTTTATATCGTATTCATGATCAAAATGACATGGACACACTGTTTGAGGGATACAACTATTTTCTTCCCCAGTTGGACTTTTCAAAGCAATCTATGTTTTTGCTTTGGGGATACAGTTATGGGGAAGTATGTGATAAGATCGTATCGTTCACAAAAGTGCATGACAGCGAATACCGATTAGATATAGATATAACGGAGGCGCAAATCCTTCCATCGGGTGGTCCATGGGTCGCCGCCTTCTATACTAACAAGAAAATTGAAAGATCAGATAGTGTTTTTGTTTCACTCAAAATTCATGAATAAATGATGTTTTCCCCAGGGTGTAGAGACGCAAAATTTTGCGTCTCTACCACGTCTCTGAACCAACCATTGACGCCCTTCATCGCCTTTTCATCGCCCTTCATCGCCCATTCATCGCCCCAAAAAAAACGCCCGACATTTCTGCCGGGCGTTTTGTATGTTAAAAACAAAGAAACGATTATTCCTCGTCCTTGTTCTCTTCTTCGTATTTCTTGATGATTTCGCTTTGAACCTCGGCAGGAACCTGTTGGTATTCAGCGAATTTCATGCTGTAAGAAGCACGACCGGAAGTGATGGAACTCAACGTGGTGGAGTACTTATTCATCTCTGCCAACGGAATCTTAGCGTGGATGTTCTGGAAAGCACCCTCGCTGTCCATACCCATCATGATACCACGACGGCCTTGCATGTCGGTCATCACATCACCCATACGGTCAGCAGGAACGAAGATATCAACGTCATAGATAGGCTCCAGAATCTTCGGACCAGCGTTCTTGAAGGCTTCCTTGAAGGCGTTACGACCAGCCAACTTGAATGCCAACTCGTTGGAGTCAACCGGGTGCATTTTACCATCGTAAATGTTCACCACGATGTCACGAGCGTAAGAACCGGTCAGAGGACCCTCTTCCATCTTCTCCATGATACCCTTCAAAATAGCGGGCATGAAGCGTGCATCAATAGCACCACCGACGATACAGTTGTTGAAGATCAGCTTACCGCCCCAAGGCAGATCGTAAGTTTCCGTAGCACGGATCGGATATTTGGTTTGGGTGGGCATACCCTCGTAGTAAGACTCGATGAGCATGTGGACTTCACCAAATTGACCGGAACCACCGGATTGTTTTTTGTGACGATACATAGCCTCTGCTGATTTCGTGATAGTCTCACGATACGGGATCTTCGGAGCATAGTATTCGATTTCGATCTTGTTGAGCTTCTCAATCATCCATTTCACGATGTTGAGGTGTTGCTCACCTTGACCGGAAATAATCATTTGTTTCAGTTCCTTAGACTGCTCCATTTGGAAGGTCGGGTCAGTCTTGCGGATTTCGTTCAAAGCAGCACCCAGTTTCTCGTCATCAGAGCTGTTGACGGCTCTGACAGCGGTGCGGAACTTAGGATCCGGGAAGATAGTGGGTTCAATCACATCGTCGCCCTTAGCCACCAAAGTGGTGCCTGTAGGAGAGGATTTCAGCTTGATGGTAGCCACGACATCGCCGGCCACAGCTTTCTCCACTTCCACGCGGTTCTTACCTGCGAAAGCGAGCAGCTGAGAAATACGCTCTTTCGTGTTGGTGGTGGTGTTCAACAGATCGTCAGCTTTCTTGATTTCGCCGTCAGCGACCTTGATGAAAGCAACTTCGCCAAGGTGTTGCTCGATAGCGGTCTTGAAGATATAGCCAGCGAAAGGTTGAGCTGCATCGTATTTATGCTCGTTGCCGTTGGTAGCCTTCATCGTGCGGCCTTCATCAGGGCTCGGGCAGTTCTTAATCATGAGGTCCATCAGACGGTCAACGCCTTGGTCGGTCTTGGCAGCGACGCAAATCACTGGGAAAGTACCACGGTTAGCGATACCGAGCTTCAAACCTTTGATCATTTCGTCTTCAGAAAGCGTACCTTCTTCGAAGAATTTATCCATCAAAGCCTCGTCGTTTTCAGCAGCAGCTTCGATAAGAGCGTTGTGCATCTCTTCTGCTTTGTCCATTTGGTCAGCAGGGATGTCTTCCACCGTCATTTTACCGCCATTGGCCGGGAATTTGAGCATCTTCATTTGAAGAAGGTCAATCACAGCGTCGAAACCGAAACCAGCGTTCACGGGATATTGGAAAGGCATAACGCTACCGCCGAAATATTCCTTCAGTTGATGAAGAGTTTCGTCGAAGTTTGCTTTTTCGTGGTCAAGTTGGTTGACAGCGAAGATGACCGGAATATGGGTGGCTTTCGTGTGACGCCATTGGATTTCAGCACCCACATCGACACCATTTTGGGAGTTGATGACCATGAGAGCGGTGTCCATCACGCGCAATGCGGAAATCGTTTCACCAATGAAGTCATCGAAACCAGGGCAATCCACCATATTGATTTTAGCGCCGTTAAACTCTGCATAGAGGACGGAGCTTTGGATGGATTGTTGTCTTTCGAGTTCTACCTCGCGGTAGTCGGAGAGGGTGTTTTTATCCTCAACGGTGCCGCGTCTGCTGATGACGCCGCCGTGGAATGCCATAGCCTCAGCCAAGGTGGTTTTACCAGTACGGTTACCGCCGATGATGGCAACATTTCTGATTTCTTTCGTTTGATAAACTTTCATTGATGTATAATTAATTGATTTATAATATTTTATATTTTGAATACAATAAAGCGCAAAGTTACAAAAAATATTGATATGCAGCTACATGTTGATAAAATATTATGATGGTTAGACGGTTATGCGGTTACATGGTTAAGGGAATAGGGAATAGCCAACAGCCAA
>ONHS01000033.1 GCA_900317715.1 uncultured Bacteroidales bacterium
CGCCACTCCTTCCATCCCTTCATTCAACTTGCCGGTATCAACCTCATTCATTTTACTGTCAATCTGCGTCTTAAGCTGCAGCTTCCGCCACGTCTTCGTACGCATCATCAGCCAGAACGAACCCAAGGTGATCACTGCGGTCAACACCAGGGTAAGGATACCCACAGTGGTACCGAACTGCACAAACGACGTGACCACACCCCCGACCATGCAAAGCACCCCGAGGATGGCCACCACCCCGCCGGGGATCACCAAGAAATCGAGGATCATCAGGATGATGCCGAGGAGGATGAGGAGGATTAAAGATAGATAGCCCATTTTGGTTTAAGGTTTAAGGGTTATGGTTTAAGGGTTAGGGGTTAAGGGTTAGGGGTTAGGGGTTATTGAGCGGTTCAAAGTTAAACAAATTTCACGATGTAATAGTTCTTCTTGCCCTTCTGCACCAAGACGTACTTTCCATTGAGGAGGTTTTCACCTTGGTCTTGTTGATGGCGACGCCGTTGTCTTTCAGCATGCGGCGGGCTTCGCCGTTGGAGTTGAAGACCTGGGTGTGTTTGGCGAGGAAATCGACCACGCCGCAGGTTTCGTCGAGGACGCTTGTGGGCACCTCGAATTGCGGAACGCCTTCAAACACAGAGAGGAACATCTCTTCAGAGAGGGAAGCGAGGCTCTCGGCCGTACCTTTGCCGAAGAGGATATCGGAGGCGTTAACGGCAGCGTCGTAGTCCTCCTGGGAGTGCACGCGCACGGTAAGGTCTTTCGCCAGTGCCTTTTGCAGGATGCGCAAGTGCGGTTCAGCATCGTGCTGACGTTCCATCTCCTCAATTTCCTCCTTCGTGAAGTGGGTGAAGATGCGGATATAGCGCTTGCTGTCTTCGTCGGAGCAGTTGAGCCAGAACTGGTAGAAAGCGTATGGAGAGGTGCGGGCGGGATCGAGCCAGACGTTGCCCTTCTCGGTCTTGCCGAACTTGCCGCCGTCAGCCTTGGTAATCAGCGGACAGGTGAGCGCGTAAGCCTCGCCGTTGAGCATACGACGAATGAGTTCCGTACCCGTGGTGATGTTGCCCCACTGGTCGGAGCCGCCCATCTGCACCTTGCAGTTCTCGGTCTGGTAGAGATGCAGGAAGTCGTAGCCCTGCACCAGCTGGTAGGAAAATTCGGTGAACGACATGCCGTCGCCTTCGCCGTTGAAGCGCTTCTTCACAGAATCTTTCGCCATCATATAGTTGACGGTCAAGTGTTTACCGACATCGCGGATGAATTCCAGGAAGGAAAACTTGCTCATCCAGTCGTAGTTGTTGACCAGCAGAGCGGCATTGGGTTCCTTGCTGTCGAAATCAAGGAACTTGCTCAGTTGCTTTTTGATACACTCTTGGTTGTGACGTAACGTTTCCTCATCCAGCAAATTACGTTCTTGACTCTTGCCGGAAGGGTCGCCAATCATACCTGTGGCACCCCCCAGCAACGCGATGGGGCGATGGCCGCAACGCTGCAGGTGCGACAACATCATAATGCCCACCAAGTGGCCAATATGTAAGGAATCCGCCGTCGGGTCAATGCCCAAATAGACGGAGCAAACTTCTTTGTTAAACAACTCTTCGGTTCCAGGCATGATGTCATGTAACATGCCACGCCATCTCAATTCTTCTACAAAATTCATGTTATTTATTCAATTAACAATTTACATTTTACTTATTCTGCAAGTTTACGGCAACACCATCGTCACCTTCCACTCTTCGTTTTCTTTCATCAATTCCCATTGGGATTTTTTAGCTTGTCCGTCCACCTTAAATGAGCAGTCACACAGAGCGGTGGAGTCCGTCTGCATGGTGACTTTGGTTTCCACAAACTCCACCTCCCGTTTGTTCATCTCTTCAAGACGGGCCTGCTGGTCTTTCATGCTGCTCTGCAACGTCTTCACCACAATCTGAGACTGTTTGGTGGAATATTCGTACATATTCGTGAAATCAGCAGTGTAGAAAGCCTTCACAAAAGCTTCCGTAACGGCTTCCGGGGTGTTTTTCTTCTTGTTGTTTTGACAGGCGGTGAACATCACACACGCACATGCCAACAGCACCATCCAAAATCTTAGACTTTTCATATTTTTCTTAACATTTTTTTCAAACGGCAAAAATACACAAAATTCAAATACACCTAAAATACATTTTCCCTATTGCCTATTGCCTATTCCCTATTCCCTACTCCCTATATCACCGTAATCTTCTTATACCGGATCCTCTTCGGCGCCACATTTCCCAAGCGCATCTTCTTGTTCTCCTCGTATTCAGTGTAGCTGCCCTCGAAGAAATAGACCTGAGAGTCGCCCTCGAACGCGAGAATGTGCGTGCAGATGCGGTCGAGGAACCAACGGTCGTGGGAGATGATCACCGCACAGCCCGCGAAGTTCTCCAAACCCTCTTCCAACGCGCGTAATGTATTGACATCGATGTCGTTCGTCGGCTCGTCCAGCAACAGAACGTTGGCTTCCGACTTCAGCGTGAGCGCCAAGTGCAGACGGTTGCGCTCACCGCCGGAGAGCACTCCCGCTTTCTTGTTTTGGTCGGTGCCGCCGAAGTTGAAGCGCGACAGGTAGGCGCGCGAGTTGATGAGCCGTCCGCCCATCATCATCTGCTCATTGCCCTCAGAGACCACCTCCCAAACGGTCTTCTCGGGGTCGATGACCGTATGTTGCTGATCCACATAGCCCACTTTCACGGTCTCCCCTACCCTGAAGTCGCCGCTGTCGGGCTGCTCGAGCCCCATGATGAGGCGGAAGAGCGTGGTTTTGCCCGCGCCGTTGGGTCCGATGACGCCCACAATGCCGTTGGGCGGCAGGTTGAAGTTCAGGTCGTCGAACAACAGTTTGTCACCGAAGGCTTTGCGCACGTGTTGCGCCTCGATGACATTGTTGCCCAAACGCGGTCCGTTGGGAATGTAAATCTGCAGCTGTTCCTCTTTCTGCTTCACGTCCTCGTTGAGCAGCTTGTCGTAGGCGTTCAAACGGGCTTTCGACTTCGCGTGACGCGCCTTCGGGGCCATGCGCACCCACTCAAGCTCGCGTTCCAGCGTCTTCATGCGCTTGCTCTCCTGTTTCTGTTCCATCGCCAAGCGGTTGGCCTTCTGTTCGAGCCAGGAGCTGTAGTTACCTTGCCACGGGATGCCTTCGCCGCGGTCGAGTTCGAGAATCCAGCCCGCCACATGGTCGAGGAAGTAACGGTCGTGGGTTACAGCGATGACCGTACCTTTATATTGCTGTAAATGAGCTTCCAACCATTCCACCGACTCGGCGTCCAAATGGTTGGTGGGCTCGTCCAAAAGAAGGATGTCGGGTTCCGTGAGCAGCAGGCGGCAGAGGGCCACGCGGCGGCGCTCACCTCCGGAGAGGTTTTTGGCAGGCGTGTCGCCGTCGGGACAGCGCAGGGCATCCATGGCACGTTCCAGTTTCGAGTCAAGTTCCCACGCATCATACTGTTCAATCAGGTCGGTGAGTTCGCCTTGACGCTCAATGAGTTTGTTCATTTCGTCGTCGCTCATCGGCTCAGAGAACTTCATGTTCACCTCCTCATATTCCTTTAATATATCCACAATGGGTTGCACACCCTGCATCACCACCTCTTTCACCGTCAGATTGTCATCAATTTGCGGTTCCTGCGGAAGGTAGCCTACGGAATAGCCCGGCGAAAAGACCACCTCGCCTTGGTAGGACTTGTCCAATCCCGCGATGATCTTCAGCAGGGAGGATTTGCCCGCGCCGTTGAGACCGAGCACGCCGATCTTCGCTCCATAGAAGAAGGAGAGGTAAATATTTTTAAGAACTTGTTTTTGAGGCGGATACGTCTTGCTGACGTTCACCATTGAGAAGATGATTTTTTTGTCGTCTGCCATTTTGGTTGAGGGTTTAAGGTTGAAAGTTTAGGGTTTAGGGTTGAAAGTTTAGGGTTTAGGGTTGAAGGTTTAGAGAGTAAATGGATGAGGAAATGAGGATAGGATTAGTTTTTGAAGGGTGCAAAAATACGATTTTTTTTCTATTCGCCATAAACCATAAACCATAAACCATAAACTCAAACAATATCAACAAATTTTCAACCAACGTTTTTCATACCATAAAAAGTGTATATTTGCAACCTTAAAAAAATTAGGTTGAGAAAGTTATAAATATTTATAAATCAAATAATTAATAAAAGTAAGATGAAAAACAAAGGACTGATTTTATTCTTTACTGTGCTAATTGCGCTGGTCTGCATCTACTGTTTGTCCTTCTCTTTCGCCTCCTGGAGAGTGGAGAAGAAGGCCGAAAAATATGCAAATGATCCGACGGCCATCGCAGAAGTGAAGAAAATGGCAAACGGTGACGTTATGCTTGAAAAACATTTGGTGGACTCCTTAGTGGATGCCCGTACGCGTCAGTATCTGACCAACATGAACGACTCATCCGTCTATCTCGGAAACACTTACAAACAATGTAAGTACAAAGAGTTGAACCTCGGTTTGGACCTGAAGGGCGGTATGAACGTGACGTTGGAGATCTCCATGCCCGACGCTGTGAAGAGTCTGGCTTCCAACACGGAAGACCAACTGTTCAAAAACGCTTTTGAGAAAGCTCAGGCCGAATACGCCAAGACGGTGAACGGCGACTTTATCGATATTTTCGTGAAGAATTTCAACGCTGAGAAGAAGGCGCTGAACCTCAACAACGCCAACCTGCGCACCTACTTCGGCGAGCGCTCCGGCATGAAGAATGCCAGCGACGACCAAATCATCACTTACATCCGCAAGGAGAGTTCTGAGATCGTCGATCGTACCTTCAAGATCCTGCGCACTCGTATCGACCGTTTCGGTGTGGCTCAGCCCAACCTGCAGATGCTGCAAGGCGGTCGTATCCTCGTGGAGTTGCCCGGTGTGAAGGAACCCGAACGTGTCACCGACCTCTTGAAGAGCACTGCAAAATTGGAGTTCTGGGAAGTCTATCGTGATGTCGTGGGCGGCAAATCCATCCAAATGCGCTTCATGGAAGCTGATGCCAAACTGGCTGAACAGCTGAAGAACAAAAAAGAGGAAACTCCGGCTACTGAGGCTGATTCCACTTTGGATGCAGCGCTCGCCATCGACTCCACCCTCGCCACCGCCAACACGGAGGCTACTGAGGATGAAGACGAAGACGATGAAGACACTGAAATTGGCGAAGGTGCTATCCTCAGCCACGCCGTCACCGGCGGTTTCAATGTCATCGCCTACTTCCGTGAGGCCGACATGCCGAAGATCGACCAAATGCTACCTGAACTTCAGAAGATTCTGGGCGACCCGAACGTAGTCTTCTACTGGGGTTCTCCTGAGAAGCTGAACAACGTAGGTACTGCATATCCGCTCTATCCTTTGAAGAAGAAAAACGACCGTATCGGACCGCTGTTGAGCTCTGAAACCATCAACGGCAACCGCGTGGTGCGCACCGCCCGTCAGGACGTTGACCAAAACAACCGCGTGGTCGTGACCATGTCTATGGAAGACCAAGCTGCCGACGAGTGGCGCAAGATCACCCGCGAGGCTGCTGCCAAGGGTACTGCCGACAACCCCACTTGTATCGCTATCGTGCTTGACCAGTTCGTCTATTCCGCACCTTCCGTGCGCGGCGAAATCCCGAACGGTAACTCTGAAATCTCCGGTAACTTCACCATCGAAGAGGCTAAGGACCTTGCCACTGTCCTGAACTCCGGTAACCTGGAGGCTGGTGTCAACATCGTCCAATCCGAAATCGTGGGTCCTACCTTGGGTAAGGAATCCATCCGTTCCGGTTTGCTCTCCTTCCTCGGTGCTTTCATTCTGGTCATCATCTACATGTTCTTGTACTACAGCCGCGCCGGTCTCGTTGCTGACCTCGCTTTGCTGTTGAACGTGTTCTTCATCATCGGTATCCTCGCCTCTATGGGCGCTGTGCTCACCCTGCCTGGTATCGCCGGTATCGTCCTGACCTTGGGTATGGCCGTTGACGCCAACGTGATTATATATGAACGCGTGCGCGAGGAAGTGCGCGCCGGCAAAGGCATCCGCGTGGCCGTTGACGAAGGTTTCAAGAATTCTTACTCCGCTATCATCGACGGTAACGTCACCACCTTGATCACCGCTATCGTACTTTACATCTTCGGTTCCGGTCCTATTCAAGGTTTCGCCACCACGTTGATCATCGGTATCTTGTCCTCCCTGTTCACCGCTATCCTCGTATCCCGCGTGATCATCGAGGCTCGCCTGAAGAAAGGTAAAGACTTCTCCGTTGGCACCGCAGCTACCATCAATGCCTTCACCAACACTCACTTCGACTTCCTCAAGACCAGAAAAGTGTTCTACATTCTTTCCGGCACTTTGATCGTCGTCTCTATCATCTCCTTCATCACCATCGGTTTGCAACCCGGCGTTGACTTCACCGGCGGCCGTAGCTACGTGGTGCGTTTCGACAAGGATGTGGTGACGAAAGATGTCCGTGAAGCTGTCATCAAAGAATTCGGCGGTTCTCCTGAGGTGAAGACCTTCGGTAGCAACAACCAAGTCCGTATCGTGACCAACTACAAGATTGAGAGCAACGATATTAAGGACGACGCTGAATGTGAACACAAACTGTTCGTCGCTTTGAAGGGTTTCTATGACAAACAAGACCTCACCGAATACGACTTCACGCACTTGACCAACGATGTCCGTGGTATCCAGTCTTCATCGAAGATTCAACCCACCGTGGCTCGTGAATTGCTGCGCAACGCATTCTGGGCAGTGCTGGCTTCCCTGGTGTTGATCTTCATCTACATCGCCATCCGTTTCCGCAACTGGCAATTCGGTATGGCCGGTGTCTTCGCCCTGTTCCACGACTCCTTCCTGACCATCGGTATGTTCTCATTGCTTTACAAGATCATGCCGTTCACCATGGAGATCGACCAGAACTTCATCGCCGCTATCTTGACGGTCATCGGTTACTCCATCAACAACGTAGTGGTCATCTTCGACCGTGTGCGTGAGAATATGGCACTCTATCCGAAACGCAGCAACTACGACAACTTCAACGCCGCTATCAACGGTACGTTGGGTCGTAACGTGAACACCGCAGCCACCACCCTCGTGGTGTTGCTCGTGATCTTCATCTTCGGTGGTGAGGTCATCCGCGGTTTCATCTTCGCAATGTTCATCGGTATCGCTTTCGGTACTTATTCCGGTATCTTCGTGTCCAACCCGTTGGCATACGACTTGCTGAAACTGAAAAAAGACAAAAAAGCGCTTGCCGTCAACAACGACAAGAAATAATCATTCTTGATTATCCTAATAGCAAAAGAAAAGGCTGCCGATTCGGTGGCCTTTTTTGCTATTGGCTGTTAGCTGTTAGCTGTTGGCTTTCAAACGAAAAAAATACTATCTTTGCGCCCTAATAAACTAAACAATGAGAAACGACAATAATAGACGAAGAAATCATAGAAATAGAGAAGGTTCTGAACCTCAAGCGGAGAACAATCAACCCACGAATATAGCTGAAAACAAGCCTGTTGATACCCCAAAAGAGCAGCAAGCATCTGCTGACTCCAAACAGGAGACCCCTGGCAAAAACAACAACGCCGGGAACAACCCAAATCCCAACAAAAATGGCAACGGGAACAAAAACGGCGAGCGTAAAGGCAAGGACAACAACCGGAAGAGAGGAAAAGCGAATGGAGAACGGCTGTTGAAAGACCCTGGTTTGGTGCACGCCGAGGGGGAAGAAGAGGAAGATCGCGAATATTTCGACACCATGACGGCCGAGGAGCTGGAAGAGGTGACCAATATGATGCGCAAGAAGACCGCCGCGGTCGATAAGCAGGACTTGGAGAGCAACGTTCCCGCCGGTGAGGATTGGGAGCCCTATCTCGACATGGACATCCGCACGGGTGTTTCCTACGAAGCCGACTCCATCGCTGCCAACATCTTCCACACCCGCGGCCTCAAAGGCTTGCCAAATCCTGAACATGCTCATTGTCAGCAATATCAATACAGCTCTTGCAAACTGCCCTCCGTCAACTGGATGGACAATTTGGATATCAGCCTCGAACATCTGGAATTTCCTATCGCCGAGGTTCGCTTCAAAAACAGCCATAAGGATTTCTACCTGCTGCCGCCGAACATCACCTTCCGCGTGGGCGACATCGTGGCTGTGGAGGCCAGTCCGGGTCACGACATCGGCATCATCTCCATGCTGGGATTGCAAGTGCAACGCCAAATGCAAGCCAAGCGAGTGAAACCCGAAGACGTGGTCAAAAAACTCTACCGACACGCCCGTTACGCCGACATCGAAGAGTGGATTGCCACCGTCGATAAGGAATACGCCACGATGCTCTCCTCCCGCTACACTGCTTGGGACCTTGATCTGAAGATGAAGGTCAATGACGTTGAGTATCAAGGAGACGGTACGAAAGCGATCTTTTACTACTCTGCAGAAGAGCGCGTCGATTTCCGTGAGCTGATCAAGATTTTGGCCGAGCAGTTCCACATCCGTATCGAGATGCGGCAGATCGGTGTGCGTCAAGAAGCTGCGCGATTGGGCGGCATCGGTTCCTGCGGCCGCGAACTCTGTTGCTCACAGTGGCTCACCAACTTCCAATCCGTCTCCACCAACACCGCCCGCACGCAACAGCTCTCCCTCAACCCGCAGAAGCTCGCCGGCATGTGCGGCAAGCTCAAATGCTGCCTCAACTTCGAACAGGAGACCTACCAGCGCGAACTCAAGGAGTTCCCCGCCTCAAATGTAGTACTCAAAACCCAAAAAGGCAAAGGTATCTACAATAAAATCGACATTTTCAAGAAAATCGTTTGGTATTCTTACGATAACGACCCTTCCACCATCTTCTCCATCCCCTTGGAAAAGGTAAAACACATCATCAAGATGAACGAACAAGGCAAGATGCCCGACAATCTGGAGGAATTTGCTGTCGTCAACCAGAAGAAGATGGAGGAGAACAACAATGTCAGTGCCGAAGAATTGAAACATATCGCTGATTCTTAACCCATTATGAAAAGATTCCTACTCATCATCACCTTATTCGCAATGCTCTTTTGCAGCTGCAACCGCAAAGAGTATTACGGGGAAGTGACCATGCTCCCCGACGAGAAGTGGTCCATTGACAATCCGCTCTACTTCACAGTCAACATTGAAGACTCGATGCAGTATTTCAACATGTACATCCTGCTCAGAAACACCACCGACTTCGAAACGCAGAACTTCTATGTCTTTATGAAGACAAAATACCCCGACGGTCACAGCGAACAAGATACCTTAGGATTCATCCTGTGCGACAAGTTCGGCAAATGGACCGGCAAAGGCAACGGCCGCCTGAAAGACAACAAGTTCCTGTTCCAACCCAAAGTCCGTTTCCCCTACTGCGGCGAATACACCTTCACGGTCACCCAAGGCATGCGCGACGACGTGGTGGAGGGAATCGAGAGCTTCGGGATTGTGCTGGAAAAGTTCGAGCAATGACGTATGACGTGTGACGTATGACGTTAGATTTGCAGGCCGTTAGGTCTGCAGGGCTCGGTAGGACAAACGACGATTGTTCGTTAATCGCACGCCGTCAGGTGTGCGGGGACAATCAATAAACGATTGATAAAAAAAAACAATGATGAAAACAGAATTGACAGACAACAATTTTTATCCCATTATATTTTGGCCGGAAAATGACGCGAAAATCATTCCTCCGCAATCCGGTCATTCCGACGTTCGCGGCTATTCCGATGATTATTTTTGGAAAATATTGACCGAAAGCAATTTGGGTGTGCAAATACATCGAAATTGCCATTTGGATGTGCCGTGTCGGGCGATTCCATACGAAGCAACGATTACGCTGACGGACGACGAGGGCCGATGGTTTCTGGATGTAGAAATCGACGCGCCCTACCATGGTTGGTACCGCGTGCCGCTGCATTGCGTAGAGGGGAAAGACGAGGTGCGCGACGATTATTTCAATCGCTGCGGTTGGACCGTGGTGCGCTTCACGGAGCATCAGGTACGCACGCAACCTGAAGCCTGTGTACAATGGTTAAAGAGTGTTATCAACTGTTTACAAGACCGTTCCGCAGCACTATCCAACGAAGTCATTCCCGAGAACCGCTGGACTTTCAAGGAGGCTGTGGGAATGGAACGCGATTTGTACAGGGAAAAATATCTGGAAATTCAGTCCTTCGAATGTCCCGATTACCTGAATTCGTTACATCAAAGCATTGTACAGAAGCTATTTACACCCGTTGAAGCTCCACAGATCATCTTTAACGAAGCAACGCACACCTATGCCGACCAGCGCAACACCACCGGTACCGCCGACTACACATCCGTGACCACGCTCATCGAAAAATTCTTCCCCTATTTTGACGAAGAGGCTTACATTGAGAAGTTTATGAAAGAGTCGGGGAAGACGCGCGAAGAGGTGATCCGCAAAATGCTGGAACCGTCCGAGCGCGGTACTGAGATGCACCAGCAGATCGAGTATTTCCTGAAGGGCAAACCACACCGCGAAGACTTCAAAGAATTCCAGATGTTTCTGAAATTTCATGAGGAACAGATACAGAAGCGCGGCCTGTCATTCTACGATGCCGAAAAGATTGTCACGCTGCCCCAATACGGCATTGCGGGCACTGTAGATGCGCTTTTCCGCAAACCCGACGGCAACTTCGTGATGGTCGATTGGAAGCGCAGCAAACACCTCATCATCGACGGCTATCCCAAAAAGTACGGCATCGGACGCGGCCTCTCCATCCTCTCTCACCTTGACAACTCCAGCTATTACCATTACGAGCTCCAGCAAAGCTTCTACAAGTATATACTTGAAAACCAATATAATATGAAGATTTCTTCCATGATTCTCTGCGTCCTCCATCCAGACTACGACCGGTACTATACGATCAAGTTATCCGACTACCGCAAGGATGAAGTTGAGGAGATGTTGGCGGCGCAGGTGGCATTGGGCAACTAACGGCAATCAACAAGGATTATATCCAATCATTTTGTTGACCGCCTATGAAAAATCCGCCGGCGACGTTGTCGAGATCGTCCTCGTCGAGAGGCCATTCTCCCACGGCCATGAGCTCGTCCTTCAAGACTTGGGCTTCTTTTAATAACTTCACGAGCTGTTCTTTCTTTTGCTCAACTTGTTCTTTTGTCAGTTTTCCCATAATCGTTTATTTTTTAATTGCGTAAATATTTTTCAATTTTAGCGGTTGATATATCAGCGGGAATGCTATTTGCGGACGTACCGGATGACTTGTCTTTGCTGATAGTCATAAAGGGTCAGACGGCGCAGGCGGTAGTAGGTGATCCAATAATTCTGAAGGCTGGCGATTTTGTTCTGCTGGGCGGTCAGCCAGTTCGTCTGGGCCAAAGAGAGGTCGGTGGTGCTCGCCTGTGCCTTGATAAAACGGAGCAGTGTCTGGTTGTATGCATCTTCCGCAATGTCCAGTGCTTCTTGAGAGTCCTCCACTATGGTCTGCTGCTCATTGAAATCGTTGACCGTCAGCATCACATCGAGTTCTGTATCGCGGGCGACCTCCTGTTCAGAGCTCTCGGCAGCTTCCACTTTGCTCATGGCGGCCAAATAGGCGTTCTTGCGCTTCCCCCAATCGACTATCGGCACGGAGAGCGTCACCATAGCCACGTCCTGCAAAAGCGGGTGCATATAGGCGTCCACGAAGCGGTAGGCCACTTGGTTAAGGCCTATGCTGACATCCAGACTCAGGTTGAGATTCTTTTCCACACGGGCTTTTGCGGCATCGCGGCGTGCTTCCTCGGTGGCCTGACGGCTCTCCATGTAGCGGGGATTGTTCTCGCGGGCATTTCGTACCGCCTCCTCAGTGTCGATGCGCAACCCCTGCATAAGGTCGGGAACTTCCAGTTCTAGGTATGTGGAACGGTCCATCCCGAGGTAAGTCGCCAACTCCTGCATGGCGCGTGTGTACGCGATACGCGCATTGGCGAGGGCGATACGGGCGTTGGTCTTGTCCAATTGGAGCATGGAGAGTTCCGCCTTGGAGATGCTGGCGATGTTGAAACGGCGTTCTGCAATGGCGTAGATGGTGTCGCACGACGCGAGAAGCTTCTCCGCCATGCGCAAACCGTCTTGGGCCATGGCCAAGTTGAAGAATTTCTCCACCGCCTGCTCACTCGCCGTCTCGATGCCGTAGGAGAGTTCCTGCTCGGCGCGGCTGAGTTTCAGCGGCTCGATTTTCTTTGCCCATTTCCAAGGGTTGTAGAAAAGCAGATTCTGACGGTATCCCACTGATATCGGGACGGTCATGAACTGGTTTTGGCTGATTTCGCCGAACGTGTGAAGGAAACCGAGTTTCGAAGAGCCATAGAATTCGCCCCCCCACGGTTCCATGGCCTGCGTGATTGTGATGCCGGCCTGGGAATAGAGGTCCTGCTGCATACGGTATTCGTCGATGTCCTCGAACGAAAGGTAGCGCTGCGTCATGTATCGTTCATGCAGAAAAGGGGTGGCTTCCAAGGAGATCTGCGGCTTTCGGGTGGCAACCCACGACAGGTATTGATAGCGCGAGATGTCGTACACGCTCTGGTGTTTCTGCGCCGTGAGCGAACTGTCGGTGGCCAGGCGCACGGCGCGTTCCAGGTCAAGCACCACCTTCTGCTGCGCAAAGCCCGTGACACCCCCGAAAACCATCAAAACCCAAAAACCAAAAAATATCCGATATCTCATATTAATTCATCATTCATAATCATTGATCTCCTTCTCATCCCAGATACGGCGTTCGTCCCTCACGCCTTACCCCTGGCTACCAAGCTCTTGCCCCTAACGGGGCTGCTTAGGGTATTTGGGGTATTCTAATCACTTCCACATTCATCCCGTCGAACAGGTCTGTGGCTGTGGTGAGGCGGGCGCGGAGGGTAACGGTGCCCTGGGCATCGACCATCGGGTTGATTTCGTTGACCACGGCCTTGTGACGGGCTGTTTTATCAACCAAGGGGATCACTGTGACCTCCGTGCCTGTCTTGAAAAGCGGCAGCTCGGTTTCCATCACGTGGAACTCGACCTGCATTTCCTTGTCATCAATCACGCGGCAGACCACCTGACTGGGTTGTGCCAGCTGGTGGGCTTGGACACTGAGGTTGGCCACCACGCCGTCGAACGGGGCGGTCAGCGTTCCGCTTCGCAGCTCATGCTGGGCGGCGGCAAGTCGTGTGCGCGCGGCCGCAAGTTCACTCTTCGACAAGGCGTAACCGGACTTTACATCGGCATTGTGTTTCACCTTCTCCGGCACGGCAGAGGCCTTGTCGGGGTCGTAACCCTGCGTGATGATGACATCCTGCATTTTCAAATCGGCCTGCTCCATCTCCAACTGCGCCTTCTCAATGGCTTGCTCCTGCTGCTCGATGGCGTTGCGTAGCTTGAAGACCTCCAGCACGGCAAGGGTTTGCCCCTGCTTGACATGCTGTCCGTTGCGGACCAGCACACGTTCGATGGGCAACGCCGTCTCGAAGGCCAGGTCAGCGTATCGGGTGGCCACCACTTTGCCTATCGTGGTCAGCCTTGCATCCGGCACATCCTCTTCAGCATCGGCGGCTTTTTCTGTGGGCGAGGATGCTGCCTTCGTGGCATCCACAGGCATCTCTTTCTTACCGCAGCCCGCCAGCAAAGCCATCACTGCCGTTATAAAAATTATGTTTTTTATAATACTCATATTCAATATGTTATACTATATTTGTCTAAGGCTCATTTCGTAGAACAATCCTTTGTTTTCCATCAATTCCTCGAAGGTTCCCTCCTCGGCGATTTTGCCTTTGTCGAGTACAATGATGCGGTCACAGTGGCGGATGGTGGAGAGGCGGTGGGCGATGACCACGCGGGTGCACATCAGCTCGTCGAGATTGTCGCTGACGGTCTTCTGGGCGATGTTGTCGAGAGCCGAGGTCGCCTCGTCGAAGAAGAGAATGTCGGGTTTGGAAATCAGTGCCCGGGCAATGAGGACGCGCTGTTTCTGTCCACCGCTTAACCCGCCACCGCTCTCGCTGACCAACGTGAAGAGTCCCATCGGCATATTGCGCACATCGTCCTCCAAACTGGCCATCCTCAATGCTTCCCAAGCGTCTTCGTGCGTGGCCCACGGCGCGGTGACGGTGATGTTGTGGAAGAGGTCGCCCGTGAATAGGCTTCCGCTTTGCAGACAGCAGCCGATCTTGCGGCGCAGCGAGGCCTTATCGACCTTTGCCAAGTCGTAGTTATCATAATAGATGCCCCCGGAAAGCGGCTGCTCAAAGCCGAGCAACAATCTTATCAGGGTGGATTTTCCGCAGCCCGACTTCCCCACGATGCCGACATACTCGCCAGGCTCGATTTTGAGGGAGAGGTCATCGAGGATCATCGGCCCGTCTTCCTGATAACGGAAAGAGAGACCGGATATCTCAATACCGCCAAAGAGATCCTCCACCTGAGGGGCTTTGTCTTCCATCTCCGGAACTTCCTCCAGAATGGGTTTCACACTCTCCAGCAGAGGCTTGATTTGTGACAGGTTCGGTATCACCAGCTGCAGTTGGGTGATGGCGGCGGTCATCATGCCGAAAGCGGAACTGAAGGCGATGTAGTCGGAGGTGGAGACGCCGTTGGAGAGGGTGCTCCAGAAGATGAACATGGTGCCGCCGATGCCTAAAAAGGCCGTGAGGGCAGGATAAAGGCGACTCTTGAGGGCGGGATTGTAGAGGATCCGGGCCGTTTCACTGTAGTGGTCGAGCCAACGAGCAAAGGCGCGGGTCTCACTGCCCGTCAGTTTCAATTTCTGAATACCCGCGAAAAGGTTATACTCCAGACCGCTGAGTTTGGCTGCCCGCTCCGTGTAGTTGCTCCGCACGTAAACAGCCCTGCGGTAATTCAGGAGGAGCGCGCCATACTGCAATACAATCACGGCTACTGCCGTCCAAAACAGCTTGCCTCCATAAATGTTGACCTGAATGAGATAGATGACACTCAACACCGCGTTTAACAGGGCACCCACCATCGCTTCGTTGAGGAGGGTGGCGAGCGTAGAGACGTTGTTCAGCTTCTCGGAGAGCTCACCGCTGGGGTTTTTCGAGAAGAAAGTCGGGGAGAGCAGGAATGTGCGGGCCATGATGGCATTCTGCACATGCATTTCCGCTATGTTCCGAATTCGGATGATGTAAAGATTGCGAGTGAGCGTCAACAGCAATGTGCTGAGCGTTGCTCCGATGAGAAGACCGGTGATGGGGAGCAAGCCGGAAGCGTCACCCGTGGGGATCACGGTGTCGAAGATGAGTTTGTTGGCCATGGGGATAAACATGGCGAGCAGCACCACCACGAGAGCGCAAATCACCATGAGCAGAGCATTGGGCCCGGAAATGACACTCCAGGTGAACCCGAGGAGGTCCTTGACCCGAAGCGGGGTAAGCGGCAAGGCCTTGGTGAAGGTGATGGCTTTGGGTTTCAGTTCTTTCTCCATCTCGCGATGCCCCACCTTGCGAATGGTGCCGTCCTGCTCGCGGTATTGGTATCCTAAGCCGGTTTTGGTCGGCATGAGGGCTATCAACCGTCCGTCCGTGGTATAGCCCAAGAGCGGCCCGATGCACTCTTTCCACCAATCGCCACGGAGCTGGATGTCGCGCATCATGATGCCGCGCGGACGAAGGATGCCTGTCAGCTGCTCCTCCGGCGTGACCATGTCGTTGTCCTCCAGCTCGTAATTCTGGATTCCCAAGGCTTCGAGCACCTGACGCAACGCACTCTCGTCGTTCTGAGGCACCACACGCTTAGTGCCGGAAAGCCCGAGCCGTTGGCTCGTCTTCTCGTTCACTTCAGCCATGGCAGCCCGTTCGGCCGCACGACGTTTGTTGATTTGGTTCAAATATATTGCCATTCTAACTCAATATCAATTCACAATTCATTTCTTCCTTTTTTTCTCCCAGGGGTTGCAGCGTTCGTTCCTCTCGCCTGCCCCTGGCTACCGAGCTCTTGCCCCTGACGGGGCTGCTTAAGGAATTATGTTCAATTTATATTGGGGTATTTCCGACTATAACTCCTAAACCGTAAACCATAAACCATAAACCCTAAACCCTAAACCCTAAACCCTAAACCCTAAACCGTAAACCATAATCACTCACTCCTCATCAACTCCCGATAAAACCCTTCTTCGTTCATCAATTCCTCATGCCGGCCGCGTTGCAGGATCCTGCCTTGGTCCATGACGATGATCTCGTCGCAGTCGCGGATGGTGGAGAGGCGGTGGGCAACGATAATCTGCGTCGGGCCCATGCGGCGGATGCGGGTCATCACCTCGTCCTCGGTCTTGGGGTCGAGGGCGCTGGTGGCCTCGTCCATGATGAGGATGGCGGGTTCCTTGGAGAGCGCCGTGGCAATCTCCATGCGCTGCCGCTGCCCGCCGCTGAAGTTCTGACCGCCCTTGACAATCTTGGTGCCGAAGCCTTCCGGACGACTCACGATGTCGGCGCGGATCTGGGCGTCGTTGCAGGCGATCATCATGGTGAAATCCTCGATGGAGGGATCCCACATACGGATGTTCTGCGCCACCGTGTCGTCGAAGAGCACCACATTCTGGTCGATGACGGCTACCGAGTTGGTCAGTTCCTCGCTGGAAATGGTCTCGATGGGCCGTCCGTCGAACAGGATTTCCCCGCTCCAGGGCTTGTAGAGTCCGGAGATGAGCTTGGCCAACGTCGATTTGCCGCAACCGGAGGTGCCGACAAAGGCGACGCTGTGGCCGGGCTCGACACGCAGGTTGAAGTCCTCGATGAGAGGGGGCTGGAGCGGCGAATAGCCGAACGTCACGTGTTTCAGCTCCAGAAGGCCGCCCAACTTGCCTTGAACCACCTCACCTTCCATGTCGCGGTGGTCTTCTGGGTATTTCATCACATCCTCCACGCGTTCCATCTGGCTGCGCATCTCCACGATGGTCTGCGTGGCGTTCACAATCTCGTTCACGGGCGCGAGAAACGCCCCCATGAATCCTTGGAAGGCCATGAGCATACCGACGGTCATCTCGCCTCGGATGATCAGGAAGGCCCCTAACACCAACACCAGCACATTCACCACGCCGGTGACGACAACCGGCAGAATGGAAACCCAAACCTGCTCTTTGGCGACGTTGTTGTTGACATTGAACTTGTGCGCCCAGAGTCCGCTCCAATATTTGAAGAAACCCGTTTCCGCACCTGCCGCCTTGATGCTCTCCATGTTATCGATGCAGGAGACGGTTGCCGACACGTATTTTCCCACACTCTGTTCCATGGAGCGGGTGAGGTTGATGCGTTGGTCCGCGAAATATTTCACCAAAGCCAGGTTCAGGACGGCGGCCACAATACCGATGATGGTCAACCCGATGGAGTAGGAAAACATCAGGATGACGTAAAGAGTAAGTAATACGATGTTGATGGCTTGCGGGGCGATGACCTCCACCAACGAGTGGGTGATGGTCTGGTTCAAGTGCATGCGTTGTTGCAGGTCGCCGACGTGCCGCATGGCGAAAAACGACATGGGCAGCCGGAACAGATGCCGGAGATACTCCTTGTTCCCCTTCAGCGCCAAGGAGCCCGCCACCCGTTTGGCGTAGCGGGTTTGCAGCAGCACCACGAAAAATTGATAAAGGGCAACCGCGCCCATGGCGGCGAAAAAGTACGGGACCCAATCGCTCTTGTTGCCTGTAAGGATTTCATCTAAGAAGATGCGGGTGAAAACCGGGGTGATGAGGGCCACAAATGCAGTCATCAGGGCGAAGATGAAAGTGAGCCAGAACGCTTCGCGCGAGCCTTTCATGTTCCGACGAATATACGACCAAATGCTCGTCTGCTGTCCGCTTCTCTCGAATTTCTCCGTCGGGGAGAAGGTCAGGCAGACGCCAGTGAAGTGCTTGCGGAACTCTTCGAAGGGATACTTCACGGGACCGGAGCCCGGGTCGTTCAGACAAGCGTTGCCCTTGCGGTCGAAGCCGCGGAAGACCACGAAGTGCTCGAAATTCCAGTGGATGATGGCGGGCTGTTTGCCCTCTAATGCTTCGGGGGGCATACGGAAACCTTTGGCATCGAGGCCGTAGTTGCGTGCCGCCCGGAGAATGCTCTTCGCCGTGGAGCCGTCGCGGCTCACCCCGCAGTCAGCCCGAACCTGCTCCAAGGGCAGCCACTTCCCGTAGTAGGCCAGAATCATGGCCAACGAAGCGGCTCCGCATTCCACCGCTTCCATCTGCATCACCATTGGCACTTTTGCCACTTTTGCCCCCTTGTTCCTGGCCATAACGACAGCTTAGTTTCCCATTATTGTTTCAGTGGCGTTGTCTATGGCCCCGAAGAGCACACGCCACACTGGTTTCTTTCTGGTAATGATCTGGATGTTGCAGAGGGAACCGTTGCCGATTTTGATATTCTGGCTCTTCTCGCGACTCCACACGAGATTCCCATCCTTCTCATCCAAGGTCACGCGGACCTCGTAAACGGCTTGCCCGTCCTCGATGAAGGCGGCCAAGGGGTCGAGTTTCACACGGTTGACGATTTCCTGACGGTTGGTCGGATACTGTTCGAGGCCCACCACGGTGCCGTAAGCGTAGCCCCAGCGTTCACGCTGCCGGTTGGCGGGGGTGACTTGCACCTGCATGCCCTTTTTAAGGTCGCGCAGCCCGTCATACGTCACATAGCAGAGCATCTCGCGGTTGCTCATCTTCTGCGCCTGGGGCAAGAGCCAGGCAACCGGCTCCCCGGCCTTGAACGGCGTGCCAGGCTGGAGGGTGGAGATGACCACCCCGTCGCGCGGCGCAGCCACCGCCGTGGTGGAGAGGGGTGTGCGGATTTCCACCACCGGGGTCCCGTAAGACACGGCCTCGCCATGCCCCACCAGACAACGACTGACGGTCCCTTCATAGGGCACACTCACCGGCGAGGCTTCCCCGAAAGGAAATACCACCCCCTGCGCGGTCACTTTATAATTGATGGTCCCAAAAATGCACCAAAAAAGCACCACCACGATCATGGCGATCATGGCGGCAAGTACTAAACGGAGCTTCGGTGACGCCACACGCGCCATCTCCTGCTCTTCGCTGTGGTCGTCCAGTGCGTCAAGAGCCTCTTTGTTGAATATCTCAACCATAAATTATACTCTTTCGACGGTGATGTGACGGGTGAAACCGGTCATCTTCAGGATGTCGAAAATGTCATCGTTCACGTGCGTCAGCTTCATCTGGCCGCCGAGACTGCGTACGACAGTGCGCATCGTGGCCTGCAGGATGCGCAGACCCGAACTGGCCATATAGCCCAACTGCGTGCAGTCAATTTCCAAATTGACTCCTTGCTCCAGAGCAGGTTGAATATCCTGCTCGAATTGCGCGGCATTCAACGTGTCGATGCGCGCACCCGTTTTAACGATAGTCTTTCCTTCTTCTTTGATAATTTCAGTCATAATATTTTGATGTTCTGTAATTATTCGTGATTATTATAATTTTTTCTTCATGGTCAACTGATTCGTCTCGCCTAACCGTTGGTAGGAAACCTCGTTCATGATGTTCTTCACGATGAGGATCCCCATTCCGCCCTGTTCGCGGTCCATCGGATTCGTTTCGGTGTCCGCATCCTCCTTCGCCGTCGGGTCGAAAGGCTTCCCTGAGTCAGAGAGCACAAAAGTCACCTCCCGGCCGTCACTCTCCGCGGTAAGGGAGATGTCCGCGGTAGTGCCTTCCGGGTAGGCATAGAAGATGACATTGGTCACCATCTCCTCCATGGCCAACTGCAGTTTCATGGCCAGGTGCATGTCGAGTTGAAGTTCGTCGCACACGCTCTCCATGAATTCGGCAACGCGCATCAACTCCTGTTCCTCATTTTTGAATATCAATTCTCTTTTCATAACAATAATGACAATTAGTGATGGTAATAAACCCGCAGCAAGGATACGACAAGCTGTGTCCGATGTCGCGGAATCACAGCCTGTCGCACAATCTTCCATTAGGCCGGATGGATACCCCGATTAACGCAATTTGCCAAATATATCCATGGGGAGCAAGCCCATCCCGCCGGCAACATCATCGAGGTCGTTATCGTCGATAGGCCATTCTCCTGCGGCCACGAGTTCATCCTTCAAGGCATTAGCCTCTTGCATCAGCTTCTTAAGCTGCTCTTTCTTTTGTTCGATTTGTTCTTTTGTCAAATTTTCCATAATCAAAAATATTGCTTTTACAAATAATGTCGTCTTAACTACTAACTGCTAACTGCTAACTGCTAACCTCTAATCGTCAGACACAACAATGTCAAATCGTCGTTGGGATCTGCGCCGGCGCGGTGTTCCTCCACGGCGTTCAAGAGCATTTCAATCACTTGTTGGGAAGAGAGAGACTTGGCGCTGGCCATCAGTTCCAAAAGGCGAACGTTGCCCAGAAATTCCTGTTGCGGGTTTTCGGCCTCGTTCAAGCCATCGGAGTAAACGAGCAGTTGTTTGTTCCGAATGTCGTCGATGCTCTCGCCGTAGAAGGGGTCGTCCTCCCACAGACCGAGCGGTTGGTTTTCATACTGCATCTTCAGGAACTCTCCGTCAAGGACAGGGGCGTTGTGACCGCAGTTGCAGTAGTCGAGATGGCCGGTCTTCAGGTTGAGCTGCCCGATGAACATGGTGACGAACATGCCGGTTTCATTGTTTTCCGCCAGGGCGTTGTTCATGCGCACGGCGATGTCGGCGGGCATCATGTTCTCAGAGGCAAGGGTGCGGAAGAGTCTTGCGCTTTGGGCCATGAAGAGGCTGGCGGGCACACCCTTGCCGCTCACGTCACCGACACAGAAATAGAGAATGTCGCCCTGCAGGACATAACCGTAGAGGTCGCCGCCCACCTCTTTGGCGGGGGTCATCGCGGCGAACATGTCCAGTCCTTCGTATTCGGGGAAGAGACTGGGTACCATCGACATCTGGATGTCGCGGGCGATGCGCAGTTCGCTCTCGATGCGCTCCTTCGCGGCAGTGGTCTCCTCCAGTTGGTCGTAGGCGGCTTTCAGCTGTTCATGCGCGGTGGCGAGTCTCTTCTGTGCTCTGCGGCGGTACCACGAGTAGATGATAAAGAATGCCGACAACAGCAACAGGGCAACAAGCACCCCGACGAGCCGCTGCTTCGAAAGTTTCGCCTGCTGGCGAGCTATCTCCATCTCCTTGCCCTGCGTGTCGTAGATGGTGGCCATTTCGGCCATCTGGCTCTTCTTCTGCCAGAAGTATGCCGAGTCGAACAAATCGGCAATCTGCATGGCCACTTTGAGGGCTGTGTCTTTGCGCCCTGCATAGTAGTTGGCACGGAGCTTGGGGAAATAGTAGGCGCTGATCTCCTCTAACCAAGGCTTGTCGATGAAATAGTCGAGGTAGTCGTAGTGTTCGGCGGCTTCTTCATAGCGTTCCGCCGGCATCAGGTATTGGTCGTTGGCTTGGATGATGGCATTCAAGTCGTTGGATGCGTCTTTGATGAACATAGCGTATTCGACGGCGGCGGAATCCGCTTCTCCTTGAATCCACAACTGCAGGGCATCATCCAAATGCCCGTAAATGTTGTAGATCTTCAAAATCTCAGATTCCGGTTCTTTCACCCCATAGAGGTACCCCAGCGTGTCAAGGATACAGAGCCATCGGCTAACCTCCTCCCAGTCTTTCACCCTTACGTAGGCGTCCTTGACCCTGGCGTAGGTGTTGACAAACAGGGGACTGATACGGGAGGAATCCTCGGCGAGCACCTTCCGACTGTAGGTGTCAAATTGATTCAACACCTCCTTTGCCTTGTCGCGTTGCTCCAGCTTCAGATAGCTACACCCTAACAGCGAGTAAAGATTCATTCGCTGTCCCCAAGTGCTGTGGGAACCATCCTCATAATAAGGCGACAACTGACTCATCTTCTTTGTCCAGCTGTCGGTGTCCAAAGAGTCCATCCAAGCAATCAAAGGCACCGCCACACGCAGGAATCCCTCGTAGTTGTGCCTCATATACAGCTGATAGGCAAGAAAATTGCCGGCGGCTTTGTAATGCCACTGTTGGATATCCGTGGGAGGTATTTTTTCCCACACATGGCTAAAGCTCTCTTCGGCCTTCGAGGAACGGAGAGTGAATAAGTAGAGTTCACCTCGTAACTCGTCAGCGGCCAACTCTGTCAAGTCACCACGTTTCTCCAGACTATCGACAATGAGCTTCAGACTGTCAACAATGAAATCCGCCCGTTTAGGGTCGCCCTGCCAGAAGATATTTCGGTCGAACGAAAAAATGGCACGACGGGCCACAGAATCTGCATCCATAAGCCTTTTTTCCGCCGGAGATAGCGTTTCATTGCTTTCATTGTTCCGGCAAGAGGCGAAGACTAACGCGACCAAGGCGAATATCCAAAAACAACGTTTAATACTCATACATAAACAAAGTCTTACCTATCGTCATGCTTAAGGTCTGCCGCCTACGACACCATCATCATAAGAGTAATGATGACCAGGCGTTAAAGGCCCGACACCACCTGCGGCACCGTCGAGGTCGTCATCGTCAATCGGCCATTCTCCCATGGATACAAGTTCGTTCTTCAAAGCATTAGCCTCCTGCAACAGCTTTTTGAGTTGCTCTTTCTTTTGTTCTATTTGTTCTTTTGTTAAATTTTCCATAATCACTAAATTTATTGGTTTTACAAATAATGTCGTCTTAACCGTTAACCTTTAATCGTCAGGCATAACAATGTCAGGTCGTCGTTGGGGTCTGCGCCGGCGCGGTGTTCCTCCACGGCTGCTTTGAGCATGTCCACCACCTGACGGGCGCTCATATCTTGCGCATCCTGCATCAACGCTATCAGCCGGTCATTGCCGAGGAGTTCCTTTTCCGGATTTTCGGCTTCGTTGAGACCGTCGGTGTAGAGCAGGAACTGCTTGCCCTTGATGTTTTCGATGCTTTCGCCGTAAAAGGGGTCGTCCTCCCAAAGTCCGAGCGGTTGGTTGGCGTACTGCATCTCGAGAAGTTGTCCGTCCACCACCGGGGCGTTGTGTCCGCAGTTGCAGTAGTCAAGGTGGCCGGTGCGCAGGTCGGCTTTGCCGATGAACATCGTGACGAACATGCCTCGGTCGTTGTCAACGGCAAGGATGTTGTTGATCTGGCTGGCGATTTCTGCAGGCGGAAGGCCCTGTTGCGCCACGATGCGGAAGAGGTTGCGCGTGACGGCCATGAAGAGGCTGGCGGGTACGCCCTTGCCAGAGACATCGCCCACGCAAAAATAGAGGATTTCGTCCTGAATGAAAAAGTCG
>ONHS01000067.1 GCA_900317715.1 uncultured Bacteroidales bacterium
CCCACGCCGCAAGGATTTTTGTGCTTCACGGCCACCATCGTCGGACGGTCGAATTCACGCAAAATCTGCAAAGCGGCATCAGCATCTTGTATATTATTGTAGGACAGTTCCTTACCATGCAATTGTTCTGCCCACGCCATTGAAAAGCCCTGCTTCTTGCCTGCATAGAAGGCAGCCTCCTGATGCGGGTTTTCACCGTAACGCAACGATTGTTTTTTGGTAAACGTAAGCGTCAGATTCTCAGGTTCTTTCTCACCCACCTTCTCGGTCAGATAGGTGGAAATGTAGGTATCGTAAGCGGCAGTGTGGCGGAACACCTTGGCAGCCAGACGACGACGGGTTTCCAAGGTGGTGTCGCCGTGCGCCTTCAGCTCTTCCAAAACCGTCGGGTAATCGGCATTGTCAACCACGACAGTCACAAAAGCGTGGTTTTTGGCGGCGCTGCGCAACATAGAAGGACCTCCGATGTCGATGTTTTCGATAGCATCCTCAAACGTAGTTCCCTCTTTCTCAATAGTTTGCTTAAACGGATAGAGGTTCACCACCACCATGTCGATGGGAGAAATGCCATTGGTTTCCATCTCCTTCACGTGCTCCGGATTGGTGCGCACGGAGAGGAGACCGCCGTGCACTTTAGGATGCAGCGTCTTCACACGACCGTCCATGATTTCCGGAAAGCCCGTCACATCGCTGATACCGATGGTTTTCACGCCAGCGGCCTCCAACGCCTTGCGGGTACCGCCCGTGGAGATGATTTCATAACCTAATTTCGTGAGTTCCTGTGCGAAAGGCACTACGCCTTCCTTGTTGCTAACACTGATGATTGCTCTTTTCATATTATTTTTTTTTGTTATTTATTTTCAAAACGAAGCGCAAAAGTACAAAAAATTGGCCAACAGCTAAAAGCCAAAAGCCAAAAGCAAACAGCTAATGGCCAACATTCATTCTCCTTGCCGCTATGGCAGCTGAGGCAAACGCGAAAAACAGATTATAGCCGCCACATACGCCATCCACGTCCAACATCTCGCCCAAGATGAACATTTTAGGATAACGCTTTGCGCTGAAATCTGCATTCACTTCCGACAAATCGATGCCACCGTGACACACTTGCGCGGTTTCCAACGGATAGGTCTCCGCTATCGGGAATGAAAAACGGGTAATGGAAAACGGTTTCTGCTGATACAAAGCGGCTAATTTCGGATGCAGAAGTCCTATAACATTGTGATTACGAGATAGATAATCCTTAACATCGAAACTTTCGTCCCAGTAGCAAAGGTTGATTTCCAAACGACAATTTTCTT
The DNA here is from genome assembly GCA_900317715.1 of uncultured Bacteroidales bacterium. Classification (GTDB taxonomy): domain Bacteria; phylum Bacteroidota; class Bacteroidia; order Bacteroidales; family WCHB1-69; genus F23-D06. Next base: position 1,302 of record ONHS01000067.1, read on the forward strand.
GGGATGGAAGTCGCCAATAGTAGGCCGACAGGTTCATAATCACAATGCCGGAAACACCGTCTTCCTTAAAAGTAATCTCCCCTAACTCCTTATGTATAAGTTTTTTACCTTGAAATAGTGATACTATGGCTTTAGTGCGGCAACCCGCAAGCGATTTAGGATAATCCTTCAGAATAAACCCGGACAAAGAAGAGCGTAAAGGTTGGGCACTCAAATTCAAACCTTTCAGATAATCGTTATAATGCGTACGGTTTTTCGGGATGATATTGGCAGGGGAACCTGAAGCCAACACAACGTAGTCAAACACTTCGGGATAATCGTTTATCATCCACTTATTATTTTGACAGCCAACAGTTTGAACTTCATAGCAAAGTTCAAATTTCACGTTGGAGGGCACGTCGCATAGCACATCTACAACCGTTTGGGAGAACTGCGATGCCGGATATACGCGACCTTCTTCATCGGAAATCGTCACCAATCCCCACTTGGAGAATTGACAGTCAAGATCTTCCGGGGTAAAATGCGATAGCAGTTGGGACGCGAACTTTGGGGCGTTGTAGTGTTCGGGACGGACATCGCGGTTGAAGATGTTGGCCTTGCCGCCGCCCGAAGCACGCACTTTGGCCGCCACCTGACGGTTTTTCTCAAACACAACGATTTGGAAACGAGCATCTTCCGACAACTTCTTGGCCAAAAACAGACCAGAAGCACCTGCGCCTACAATCGCAACTTGAATTTTATCGTAACTCATTCTTCATCAAGAAATTGACGGATGGTTTGCAGCATTTCGGCACGCGCCACCTCAAGGTCATCGTTGAGGATGATTTTATCGAAGCGCGGGGCAAACGAAAGCTCATACTCGGCCTTTTCCACGCGTTTGCGCAACGACTCTTCGGTTTCGGTGCCACGTTTACGCAGACGATTTTCCAGTTCCTGCACTGTCGGCGGCTCGACAAAAATGGCTAACGCCTTGTCTCCGAAGTACTTCTTGATATTAAGTCCGCCCTTGACATCCACATCGAAGATGACAGTCTTGCCTTCGTCCCATATCCGCTGGATTTCGCTTTTCAGCGTGCCATAGAACTGGTTGGCATAAACTTCTTCCCATTCCAGGAATTCGTCGCGTTTGATGCCTTTCTTAAAGTCATCCACAGATAGAAAATGGTAGTCTTTACCGTTGATTTCGCCCTCACGCTTGGTGCGTGTAGTAGCAGACGTGGAGAACCGCAATTCGGGAAGATATTGCAGAACATGCTTAACGATAGAGGTTTTGCCCGCGCCCGACGGAGCCGATACGATGATTACTTTGCCTGTCATATTAGGTTGAATTTAGACGGCAAAGATACTCAATATTCCCGAAATGGGAACATCAAAAAAGCAAAAAATCCACAAAATTTTATTTTTCAACGGACATATTAAAATATTGTGTACATTTGCCACCGAAAATCTAACAGACATTTGACATTGACACCACCACAGTGTGACCTTCTAATTAATGCTACATTAAAATTAAACAAACATGGGTGAAGTAAAAATTATTGAGATCAAGAAAAGCGTCTTCGCTGACAATGAAAAGGACGCTGATTCTTTGCGCACGGAACTGAAAGAGAAGAAAGTTTTTCTCCTGAATCTGATGTCTTCTCCGGGCAGCGGCAAAACCACGACCCTCATTCAAATTTTGAACCGCATCAAAAACAAAGTCCGCGTGGCGGTGATGGAAGCCGACATCGACGGCGACGTGGATGCCGTGAAAATCAAAGAGGCGACCGGTGTGCCATCCATCCAGCTGCACACCGGCGGCATGTGCCACCTCGACGCAGAAATGACCCGCCAAGGACTCGACAACCTCAATCTCGAAGAGACCGACCTCGTCATTCTTGAGAATGTCGGCAACTTGGTCTGCCCTGCCGAATTCGACACCGGCGCCACCTGCAACGCGATGATCCTTTCCGTGCCCGAAGGCGACGACAAACCCCTCAAGTACCCCCTCATGTTCTCCGTCTGCGACCTCGTTCTCATCAACAAGATGGATGTGCTCCCCTATTTCGACTTCAACATGGAACGCTGCAAACGCTTCATCCAGATGCGCAACGCCAACGCCCAAGTCATCCCCATCTCCGCCAAAACCGGCGACGGCCTCGACGCCTTCGCCAACTGGCTCCTCGATCGTATAAGTGAATGTTAACAGAGAAACTCACCAACACGAAGTCATAACCCTTAACCTTTTAACCCCAAACCTCTAAACCCTAAACTCTAAACCCTAAACTCTAAACCTTAAACTCTAACCCCTAAACTCTAAACTCTAAACCCTAAACCTTAAACCCTAAACCTTAAACCCTAAACTCTAAACCCTAAACTCTAAACCTTAAACCCAAAACCCTCCCCCCCATGCCCGAAATGTCAACCAAATTTGTCCCGAAACACAAAGGGGACAAGAACCCGAACCCCAAGCTTCTCAAACTGGTTCGTCACATCACCGATCGTATCCCCGGTAAAATCAAGATGGATACCGACGCCCCTGAGTATTGGGGGCTTGCCTGCATCTTCGAGGACGAGATGGATGCCGTCACCCGTGAGGCCGCTCTGGATTTGATGCTGGATATGCTGCCCGGCAATCCTTTCCGGGTGCGCAAGCATTGGACCAATGCGCAGCTCCACGAACTGAACAGCCAAAAACATTACACTCCTGACGACAAATCCTTCGACGAACTGCTGGACCTGATGGCCCGCATGGGAGTCATGGAGTATGACTATGGCGACAAATACACCAAAGACGGGCCTGTTCCCGGTACCACCTACGAAAGGAAAGACCGTGTGTATTGGGTGCCCATGTTCGTCCCTGGCAGTGCCGAATACACCAACATGAACGAGGAACTCATGAAGAAACATCCCGAACTGGGCATGTTCTTTGAGCGTATGACCTTCCTGCCGCTGGAGAAGGTCACTCCGATGGTGCCCATGGGCGGATCAGGCATCGGCATGCACGTGATTCCGGTGGAGAAAGCCATTTCCATGGAGAATCAATCCATTGATATAGAGCATATTTCATATTGGCTTAAACGCTACGAAGGCCACCTGGCTGTGGGCATCTGCTCCTGCCGTATTGGTCGCAAAGGACTGGATGAAGGCTGCGCCGACGATTACCACGATTGGTGTATCGGCGTTGGCGATATGGCAGAATATCTGGCGGAGACGGGCAGAGGTCACTTCATCACCTACGATGAGTGCATGGCCATCTTGAAAAAAGCAGAGGATCATGGTTTTGTACACCAAATCACCAATATCGACGGTGAAGGCAAAATCTTCGCCATCTGCAACTGCAACGTAAAGATCTGCAATGCGTTGCGTACTTCCCAACTGTTCAACACGCCCAACATGAGTCGCAGTGCCTACGTGGCGAAGGTGGATCCGACGAACTGCGTGGCTTGCGGCCGTTGCGTGGAATACTGTCCTGCAGGAGCTGTACGTCTGGGACAGAAACTCTGCACCAAGCACGGCGAGCAGACCTATCCGAAACAGGAGCTTCCCGATGCCAAGAAGTGGGGACCGGAGAAGTGGGACGAGGACTATCGTGACAAGAACCGCATCAACTGCTACCCGACGGGCACAGCACCTTGTAAAACAGCCTGTCCGGCGCATATCGCGGTGCAAGGCTATCTGAAGAAGGCTGCCGAGGGCAAATATACGGAAGCTCTGGAACTCATCAAGCGCGAGAACCCATTCCCGGCGGTCTGCGGACGCGTCTGCAACCGTCGCTGCGAGGATGCCTGCACGCGCGGCACCATCGACCAGCCCATCGCCATCGACGCGGTGAAGAAGTTCATCGCGGAACAGGATCTCAAGGCAGAAACCCGCTTCGTGCCGGAAGTGAACATCTGTTCCAACGTGAAGGAATTCTGGGAGGAGAAGATCGCCATCATCGGCGGCGGCCCTGCCGGTCTGAGCTGCGCCTATTACCTCGCCACGATGGGCTACAAACCCACCGTGTTCGAGAAAGACGAAATCCCCGGCGGTATGCTGCAATACGGCATCCCGTCCTATAAACTCGACAAGGAGGTCATCAAAGCCGAGATCGACATCATGCGCGAAATCGGTGTGGAGATCCGCACTGGCGTGGAAGTTGGCAAAGATATTACTATACAGCAACTTAGAGATCAAGGATACAAGGGCTTTTACGTGGCCATCGGCTGTCAGGGCGGCAAACTTCCCGGCATCACCGGCGAGAATCTGCCCGGAACCACCACGGCCATCGATTTCCTGCACACGTGCAATTGCGGCACGAAGGTCAGCGGCAAGGTCGTCGTGGTCGGCGGCGGCAACGTGGCCATCGATGCGGCGCGGGTCGCCAAGCGCGGCGGTGCCGAGTCCGTCACCATGCTCTCGTTGGAGACCGAAGACATCATGCCCGCCTCCCTGGAGGAACGCCGCGAGGCCCGCGAGGACGGCGTGGTCATCAACCCCGGCTGGGGCCCGAAAGAGGTGCTAGGTACCGACAAGGTCACCGGCATCGTCTTCAAGAAATGCACCTCCGTGTATGACAAAGATCACCGTTTTTCTCCGCAATACAATGAGGAAGAAACGATTACGCTGGATGCCGACTTGGTCATCTTCGCCATCGGTCAGACGGTCATCCTCAAGGATCTGCTCAAGGACACGAAAGTGGAGTTCGTGCGCGGCGTCTATCCCGTGGCCGACAAGCTGACCTACCAGACCGCCGAAGAGGACATCTTCGTGGGCGGCGACTGCTTCACTGGTCCGAAGTTCGCCATCGACGCCATCGCCGCCGGCAAGGAGGGTGCCGAATCGTTGCACCGCTACGTGCAACACGGTCACCTCACCATCGGACGCAACCGCCGCGACTTCATCGAGCTCGACAAGGACGACATCGTGGTGGAGAGTTACGACAACTCTTCCCGTCAGGTGGAAGGAGTGTCCGAGCAGGCTGACAAGTTCCGCGAATACACGCTCACGCTTACGGAGGAGCAAGTGCGCACCGAGACATCCCGCTGTCTGAGTTGCGGCGCGTCGGTGGTCGATGAAAACCGCTGCATCGGCTGCGGCATCTGCACCACCAAGTGCGCTTTCGACGCTATCCACCTCTTCCGCGACAACCCCGACGCCAGCATCATGCGCACTTCCGAGGACAAGTTCAGCGGCATCCTGCCCTACATGCTAAAGCGCACAGGGAAGATTCTGTTCACGAAAAAATAACGACTCACCATCAACTGCTAACTGCTAACTACTAACTGCTAACCAAATATGCATGAACTGGGTATAGTGTTCTACATCATCCGGGACGTCAAGAAGGTGGCGGAGGAGAACCACGTGGAGCGGGTCTCCAAAGTGGTTATGGACATCGGGGAAGTCTCCACGGTGGTGCCTCACCTGCTCACCGACTGCTGGCGCTGGGCCACCGACAAAGAGGAGCTGCTGAAGGGTTGCGAGCTGAAATGCAACATCATCCCCGCCGTCACCTGGTGCGACAACTGCAAACAAGAGTACGAGACGGTGAAACACGGAAAGACGTGCCCCCACTGCCACAGCGAGAATACGTGGCTGCTGCGGGGAAACGAAGTCGAAATAAAAGAGTTAGTAGTTAGCAGTTAGAAGTTAGCAGTTGTGGGGTCGGTCGGAAAAAAATGTAATTTTGCAATTTGAAAGTCAATACAATGTATAAACGTATCCTCATATCGATCATCGCCACCCTCTGCTGCCTTGCAACCCTATCTTGTGCGGCTCAGGTTACCATTAAGTTCAAATCATTGGAAATCTGTAATGTGACGGATAAGATTTGGGAGCCTGACAATCTTATTTTGGGTGTTCTAAGACTCCCATCATACGATTGCGGAGATGTGTATCTTCGGATTCAGGCGGAGATCATAAACGAGAGTGACACGGCGGTGCCCATTTCCAGCTTTGACCGCGATAAAATGAGTTTGGTTTACCGAAATCCCAACCCCAAAGACAATTCTCTTGCAAACAGCATGGTTAAAAGCCAGTTAGGGGCGATAGTGAGAATTTGTGGCATCCTTGAGCCCAACATCCCGCCCCATTCGCGTAGATACAATGACTACGTGAATTGGATTTATGTCCATAGGTTTGACGGAATGCGACCGCTGTATTATGTCTCCGCTGCCGTGCCCACCATGCGCCTCTGCATGGAGGTTCCCGGTCAGGGGATGGTCTATTCTGGCACCCCCGAGGAAATCATCGTCAACGGCCGGAAAATCGACCCCGACTGGCGGAACTTCGACTACTCCGACAACGCATACATGCTCGTGAACAACGAATTGATGCGGGAGTACATGCTTGAAAACCCCTACCTCTTCGGCAGCACCTTCTCCGAAGACCTGCTAATGAATGAATTTCTCAGCCACATGGCCTTCACTTACCACAACTCCCAAATCACCAACACGAAGTAACCAACAGCGAAGCTAACTAACAGCCGAAGGCTCACCTAAGGATTACCTTCTTAGTGGTTACACCCTTGGTTGAGGTTACCGTAACCATATAAGTGCCCGGTGCCATGTCACGAGTAGAAATTACGACGTGAGTGTCGTTGTAGAAGCGGTCGAACACGCGTTGTCCCATCATGTTATGGATTTCCACGCGCTGTATTTCGTCGGAAGTGATGTTGAGATGGTCGGTGGAAGGGTTGGGATAGACATTGACCAAGATCTGATTATGCTCGTCAACCGAGACACCCGTTATCTCCAACGTAACTGGGACAACCTGCTTCGGCTTGTTTATGGAATTGGAGAAACAATACAGCTTAGCCGTGTGATTTTCGCCGATTTCCATGCCTTCGGAATTGAAGGTGGCATTTACAGTTGCATTGCCGCCAGATGCGATGACTGCGGAATCCGGGGAAACCGACAGCCAAGGTGTGATGGGCGTTATTATTGTACCAACCCCTATCCGGCCTCCAACGCCAGAATGAGTAATCGTTGGCAGTATGAGAACTCGCTACTCTAAGATATAGGTATTGCGAGTTAGGATTTTCATTCCATACACTCACCCACAAATCACGTCCATCAATGATAAGAAGTGTATCAAGATATACCGTAGTCCAATTCCCTTGAGGATTATTTACGTCAAAAGGACCAACCACAACAGATTGCTCATAAATCAATTCTCCCGGACCTTTTACAGACGTTGCCGTATTGCTCATATCGTATATTTTGATTTTGGCATTTTGTGTCTGATTCTCAGTACCAGAACCATATACCGCAGAGAAAGATACTGCTTTAATGGACTTTCCTACCTCATTTTGTAGAACAGAAGATGGAAAACAAACGGCGAATTCAAATTCTGAAGGAATATTTTGACCGTTTGAAGTGCCAGTCATAATAGTGGAACCATCTAATGTGTCGTTGCCTAAATAACTAAGATTGACAGCTCCAGTGGAGGTTGTATCAGGATTTGGAATGTCGTAAACGGTGGCGATTTTGCATTCAGTAGATACGATGCCTGCATTAACTACATCAAATTCTACTGTTTCGGAATTGTTTGGAGCGAGTGATGCCACTAATAAACTTGGATTTACATTGAACCCGCCTGTAACATCTGTTAACACCGTGAAATCATCAACATAGTAAGTGCCCGGAAGGCTTTCGTATGTCGAAGAGTCTATTATTACGGCAGAAGCGCTAAAAAAGTCAACGCCGGACAAGACTGGAACACCGTTCATATAATTACAATTATAATGAAATGGCCACGATTTGACGACTGAATTATTAATGGTAAGGGATGCCCAATCATGGTCTAAATCCATATCGATTTCTACTGGGAACCAAGCGTTCACAGGATAGTTGAAATTTTTATCCCCTGCGGCCGTCACGAAACCGGTGCCATCGTTGTGGAAGTAGCATTGTAACGCCCATGCTTGTTTTAAAATATGCATGATATTGAAGTAGGCACCATTTCCGCTACTTGGGATATACATATTGAATTTGATAACATAACGTCCTTCCGTGAGACTGTCGAAAACAAAGAGCTGGTCTTTTCCTTCGGAGATGAACAGCGAGTTGGGTACGGATGAAGCTTGTGCATTCGAAATCACTCCGTCCTCGGCAGAACCAGGAGCACTGTTCCAGGTGGTCCAAGCGGGATTTGATGCCGCTAGATGACTGCCAGCGGCGTAAGAGTCAAAATTGTCGCTGAAAACAACCGTTTGCGCGTTTGCAAATGATCCTGCTAAAAACAAAAGCAGCAGAAGAAAGGGGAAAGTGGTAAAATTTCTCATACTTTATGCTAAATAAAATGATTCGCAAAAATACAAAATATATATCAAGCTAACCAACATATTGAAAAAAAAAGTACATTTGCCGATTCAAACTCGATAAATATTGGGGAGCCACCCTGCCATTAAACAACCTTTGACAAAAAGGCTCACCAACACGAAGTAACAAACAAAAACCAACGAATATGTCCTGTTTTATCGTACCCATGGCGCAGGCGATAGTGACCAGCGCATACAGAAAAGTCAATGAAAAAAGCATCGAGACCGCCGATTCCGCGTTGAAACGGCAGATTCCGGCATTGGAGAAAATGCTCTGGGGCGGCACGGTCCTCCTCATCGTCGATCACATCCTCAACGGCGAGCTCACCTGGCAGTACCCCTTCTTCACCGCCCTCGAAACCGGCGGCTTCCCGGTCATGCTCCGCGAAATGCTCACCGTCGGCGTCCCCATGTCGCTGGTTCTCACCGCGATATGGGCGGTTTACGCCATTTTGAAGGAACGGAGGAAAGTAAATGTTATTGAGTGAATGTTATTGAGTGAATGTTGATGAGTGAATGTTAGTAAGTAAATGTTAACAGCGAAGCTAACAAACAGCCGCAGGCTAACTAACATGAAATCACTAACACGAAGTAATCAACACGAAGTTACCAACATAAAATTTAACCGCTATGTTTTTCCAAGTTTATGGGGCTAACGCCCTGGCCCAGTGGGGGATGCTGCTCGTCGTCCTTGTGGGTCTCATCCTGTTCAACGAGTTCGCCCGTCGCACCAAGTTCGGCGGCATCTTCACCTTCCTGATCATCCCCGTCGCCCTGACAGCCTACTTCCTCGCGATTGCCGTGGGCGTGCGCAACGGTGCGCAATGGGCGTTGGAGAACCAAACCCACGTCTATATGCAGGGCTGGTTCCACTACGCCAAGCTCTATGCCGCCACCGCCGGATGTATCGGCTTTATGATGATCAAATACAAATGGGGCATCGGTGCCAAGCATTGGTTCAAACCGTTCCCGTTCGTCATCGTGGCCATTAACATCCTGATTGCCTGCGTTTCCGACTTCGAAAGCGCCGCCATGGGCTGGAACAAATGGTGGCTCACCTCCGAAGGCGTTTGGCAATACGGCGGCTGGCACAATGTGATGAACGGTGTGGCCGGTATCATCAACATTTTCTGTATGACCGCATGGTGGAATGTCTATGCCTCCAAGGACAAAAAAGACATGATCTGGGCCGACATGACGTGGGTCTATATCGTGATTTATGACATCTGGAACTTCGCATACACCTACAACTGCCTGCCGACGCACAGCTGGTACTGCGGTATTGCTTTGCTGCTCGCCCCGACGGTGGCCGCTCTGTTGTGGAACCGCGGCGGTTGGATCCAGAACCGCGCCAACACCTTGGCTATCTGGTGTATGTTCGCACAAGTATTCCCGCTCTTCCAAGAGACCTTCAAAGACGGTCAACAGTGGTTCAGCTGGGCTACGCTTCCCGTCCTCTATCCGGAAGGTGTTGCCACCATCGAGCAACTCTACGCTGCCGGCGGACAGGCTGCCGTTGACGGTGTTGTGGGCACCACGGTCGATCCTTCCGTCGTGGCCGCCAACCCGAGCATGATGATCTTCATCAGCGCACTGGCCCTCGTGACCAACATCATCGCGTTGTGCTACATCATCGGACAGTCCAAGAAGCGCCATATCAATCCTTACAAGGAAGACGTTTTCGTCAACCAGAAGTACTACAAAGACGCTATGGCTCGCGCCGATGTGGACTAATTTTCAAGATTGTTGCTTAAGAAAAACGCCGCCGAACGCATCGGTGGCGTTTTTTTATAACTACGGCCGTCAAAAAATAATCATCCAAGCGTATTCAAAATTTATGTACATTTGCCATTTTATTTCTTTAGAATGAAATTTGGAAATTTATACACCAGAATACAGGTTTTCTTGTGCGCCATCCTGCTTGGCGGACTTCTTGCCAGCTGCGAGAAAAAAATTGAAACAGCGGATTATCAAGTCATTCCTCTTCCCAAAGAGATTTCCCTGAACAATGACACGCCGTTCTCTTTATCCGACAACATCCACATATATTATAATGAATCCGACTCTTTGCGACGCGAAGCTGAATTCCTGGCGGAGTACTTGTCGGACATTCTGGATTTGAATTTCCGCATCAAACCCTTTAACAAGAACGCCCTCGCCGGCATTTTTCTGAAGATTGACACCAACGTTACTGCCACGCCTGAGTCTTACCAAATTGAGATCACGCCAGAGAAGATCACCATCACGGGTGCTGATGCTGCGGGTGTTTTCTACGGCATCCAGACCCTGCGCAAAAGTCTGCCCGCGGGTGGAGACTGCGAAGTGGTCCACTGTCCCGCCGGCACGATCCGCGACTGGCCGGCGTTTTCCTACCGAGGCATGCACCTTGACGTAGCCCGCCATTTCATGCCGCTCGACTCTGTGAAACGCTATCTCGACATGATGGCGATGCACAATATCAACACCTTCCATATCCACCTGACCGATGACCAAGGCTGGCGGATGGAAATCAAGAAATATCCTGAACTGACTGAAGTTGGGGCTTGGCGCGGCGGCACTGTCATCGGGCGCAACACCAACCAGTATGACAGCATCCGTCACGGCGGTTTCTACACGCAGGAGGAGTTGCGCGACCTCGTAGCCTACGCTGCCGAGCGTCACATCAACATCATCCCCGAAATCGACCTGCCAGGCCATACGCAGTCTGCCCTGGCCGCTTTCCCACAGTTTGGCTGCACAGGAGGACCTTACGAAGTGTGGCAACGCTGGGGCGTTACCGACGAGGTGATCTGCGCCGGCAACGACTCTGCCATGTGCTTCCTCGAAGACGTTCTCAACGAGGTGATGGATGTTTTCCCCTCCGAAATCATCCATATCGGCGGCGATGAATGCCCGAAGACCCGTTGGCACGAATGTCCTAAGTGTCAGGCGAAAATCAAAGAGTTGGGTCTGAAGAATGACGGTCGATTCTCGGCAGAAGACCATCTGCAGAGCTACGTGATGAACCGCATGGAAAAGGTGGTGCAAGCTCGCGGCCGCAGAGTGATGGGTTGGGACGAAATTCTGGAAGGCAGCATCAGTCCGAGTGCGATGATCATGAGCTGGAGAGGTACCTCCGGCGGCATCGAGGCGGCCAAGAAAGGCCACGACGTGGTGATGGTTCCGGGCGATTATCTCTATTTCAGTCAAGGACAGTCACTTACGCCCGAAAACGAGCCCGTCTTTGCCGACGGTTACCTACCCGTGGAGCGTGTCTATTCATTCAACCCGCTGCCCGATGAGTTAACCCCTGAGCAACAGCAACATATCCTCGGTGTGCAAGGCTGTATGTGGGGAGAATACATCCCCTACTTCAAGCACGTGGAGTATGATGCCCTGCCGCGTATGGCCGCCCTCTCGGAACTGCAGTGGTGTTCCAAGGAACAACGTGATTACCAAAGCTTTATCAATCGTTGCTTCCGAATGGCGAAACTCTACGATGTCTATCATTACAATTATGCCCACCATATCTTTGATCTACAAGCCGAAATAACGCCAAACTACCAAAAAGGATGTGTCGTCGTCAACTTGTCAAAATACGGTGAGGGCGAAATCACCTACACCCTTAATAGCAAAAACGCTAACAAAACATGGATCCCTTACCAAGAGCCCATTGAGATTCGTGAAGACGCTGATTTCTCGGCTATGCTGGTCCGTCCGAAAAGCGGGGACACCTCCATCGTGGATATTCCGTTCCGCTTCTCGAAGTCGTCGATGAAGCCCGTGACGTTGAAGAACCCGCCGCACGAAAATTACGCCTACGCAGGCGCACCCACGCTTATCGACGGTCTGCACGGCAGCCAGAACTACCGCACGGGTCGTTGGATTGGATTCTGGGGCACACCGTTGGAGGCCACCATTGATTTACAGGAACCAACTGAAATACAAAAAGTTGCATTCAGTTCTATCATCAACATCAACGACTGGATATACAATCCCAAAGATTTTGAAGTGAGCGTCTCCGATGATGGCAAGCATTTCCGCAAGGTGGCGGGTCACAGCTATCCACTTGCCGACTGGGATCATACCGATGGTATTGAAAATTATGAGTTAACTTTCACGCCCTTGAAGACTCGTTATGTAAAAGTCTATATATCAGGACATCAGCTGCCGAAAGACCATACAGGATACGGTTCCCCGGCTTGGGTATTTGTGGACGAAATCACAGTGGAATAAAATTCTGAAAAAAAGTTTGCAACGTTTTGGATTTATTTTCGTTAAAGAGAAATTAAAAGATTCAATCATATAATGAAAAAGACATTCTTATTACTGATTATAAGTGTTTTATGCTCATCGATGGCATTCTCACAAGCCAACCTTACCGTTCAATCGCAAGTGGGTATCAACATCGACACCGTCCTCCAGCGTCACTTGGCGGGCGATGGTGTGGAGATTTCCAACGGAAAGTTCAACAACCAGACAGGCAACGTCACTTATCCGCAGATCGGTACGTTCAACCGCAACGGTTTCACTAACTTTCCTGTGGCCACCGGCTTGGTGATGACCACCGGCAATGTTTCTGTGGCCGCAGGGCCGAACAGTGGCGGAAGTACTAGTTCCCAGGTAAGCAATTATTATGTTGAATCTGCTTTAAATAGCTACGCATCCAACACATTGTATGGCTGCGCATCTTTGGAATTCGACTTTCTGGCATACGCAGACACCTTCTCCTTCAACTACATTTTTGCCTCTGAGGAGTATCCCGAATACGCATGTTCCTCATTTAATGATGTCTTTGCCTTTTTATTGACGGGTATTGACCCTGTCACATTCCAATCAACTACTAAAAATGTGGCCATCATTCCCGGAACGGTCACAGCTTCTAACCCTAACGGCTTGCCTGTGACCATTAACGCCATCAATGCGGGTCCCGGCACCAACGGTAGTTCAAGCAACTGCACTCCTCCCGGCAGTTCCGCCCCCTACTCCATGTACTACATTGGCAACAATTCGACCAATGGAGTACAATATGATGGCTACACCACCGTGCTTTCTGCCGAAGCCGTGATTCTAGCCTGCCAAACTTACCACATGAAGCTGGCCGTTGCCAATGTGGGCGACAACTCTTACGATTCTGGCATCTTTTTGGAGGAAGGCAGTTTCTACAGTCCGCAAGTGACGATTGTAAAAACTTGGGAAAACGAGATGATCGGTGGCGACACGCTTATCCAAAACTGTCGTGAACTGGATTTGGCATTCACGCTCCCGCGTCCTGCTTTTACGGGTAACACGAGTGTGATTATCGATGCACGCGGTACAGCAGTACTTGGCCAAGATTACGCCCTCACCAAGCCGAACGGCGGCGCCATCACCGCAGACGACAACGAATTCACCTTCTCCCCTGGGTTCGACGAGCAGGATGTGCATGTCAAGGTGTTGCCTGACGCTCATTTCACGGCCGACAATCCCGTGAAGACGGCCATTCTCTACATCTCCACGCAACGTTGCGCCAACCGTGAAGACACCCGTCTTTACGACACCATCACGCTTTACCTGCGTGCCAACGACTCCGTGCGACTTCGCGACACCGCCATCACGGTATGCAATGAGCTCAATGAAATTGCCGTGGAGCAGACCAGAGGCACCTCTCCCTCTTACTACGAATGGATTCCTGCCACGGACATCACCCACCCTGACCAGCTCGCTACCGTATGCAACATCACGCAAAGTCGTAGCTATCAAGTAATTGCACAAGACCGATGGGGATGTATGAGCGACACAGCTTCTGTAGCGGTCACCATCGTGCCTAAGCCCGAATTCACCATCACTTACACGCCAGACCACGGGTGCATGCCGCTTCCTGTGACCCTGCAAGCGCAGTACACTCCCAACTATGCAACACTGCTTTGGAACATCACCAACGACACGTTATACTCCTACACAGATTCGACGATCACGGTGCATACATCGCTGCCAGAGCCTGGCTACTACGACATCTCTTTGCTGGTTGAAAGCGCCCCTGGCTGTAGCGATTCCATCTCCTACCCCAACGCCATCCACGTTTCCGATTTCCCGCACGCCAGCTTCGTCTTCAGTCCGGAAGAACCCGGCAACGGCGAGGAGGTCTTCTTCTACAACTATTCCACTGGCGAGAACATCACCAACTATGCGTGGAGTTTCGGCGACGGCCACTCCTCCTATATTGAAGAACCTTCACACACCTATCACCTGACAGAGAGCGATTATATGACCGTGCATCTCACGGTCACCAATTCCGACGGCTGCTCTGACGACACGATAGCCGTTGTGCCCGTAGAAGACAACTTCGCCTTCTATGTCCCCAACGCCTTCACACCCAACACCGACGGCAACAACGAAGTTTTCCTGCCCAAGGTGCACGACGTAACCAACTATGATTTCACCATTTACACCCGCACCGGCGAGTTGATTTTCTACACCAACAATCCTGATCAAGGCTGGGACGGCACGGTGAAAGGCGCACCCGCCCCGCAAGGTGTTTACGTCTGGACCATCCACTACGCAAAAATCGGCACCCCCAACGAGATGATGGTGAAAACGGGGAGCCTGACATTGATTCGATGAGGTTGGCTGTTAGCTGTTGGCTATTGGAGAATAACGTTCGGATAGGGGTTTATCCGGACGTTTTTTTTGACATTGAACGTTGAACCTTGAACCTTGAACTTTGACATTGAACTTTGACATTGAACTTTGACATTGAACTTTGACATTGAACCTTTACTGCAACCATCTTACTCTAAACTCTAAACCATAAACCTATTGCCTATTCCCTATTCCCTACCACTAAACCATAAACTGTAAACCCTAAACAAAAAAAACACCTCCCCGCATATCCAAAAAAATATTACTTTTGCGGTTTGTTTATTTTAGGAAAAATAGGAATCAATAAAATCAACAATCAATGGATAAATTGTTACACATTTCGGGATCACCGCACGTTCACAGTGACGAGTCTGTGAAGAAAATCATGTGGTCGGTGGTTCTTTCATTGGTGCCGGCATTTTTGGTGTCCGTTTATTATTTCGGACTGCCGGTCATCATCCTGACACTCGTCTCTATCGGATGTTGTGTGCTGTTCGAGTACCTCATCCAACGTTACATGCTGCATCAGAAACCGTCTGTGGACGATGGTTCCGCGGTGGTCACGGGTCTGCTGTTGGCCTTCAACGTGCCTTCCAGCCTTCCGATTTGGATCATGGTGGTGGGTGCGCTTGTCGCCATCGGCATTGCGAAGATGCCTTACGGCGGTCTGGGTCACAACCCCTTCAACCCTGCATTGGTGGCACGTGTCACCCTGCTCATCGCCTTCCCGGTGCAGATGACCACTTGGCCGGTGCCGACACCCATCTGGGGTTTCGCCGACGCCGTGACGGGTCCCACGACCCTCGGTCTCATCAAAGAGGGCGGCGACTTGACACAACTCCCCAGCTACGTGGATATGCTCATCGGTCAGATGGGTGGTAGCTTCGGTGAGGTTTCCGCCATCGCCCTGCTGATTGGCGCGGCCTTCCTGCTCTGGAAGCGCATCATCACCTGGCACATCCCCGTGTCTTTCATCGCAACAGTCTTCATCATCGCCGGCATCTTCCACATGGCAAATCCTGCCGAATATGTCAACCCGATGATCCACCTGCTTTCCGGCGGTCTCATCCTCGGTGCTTGCTTCATGGCTACCGATATGGTGACCTCCCCGACCTCCCCGTGGGGTATGATTGTGTTCGGCTGCGGCTGCGGTCTGCTCACCATCATCATCCGTATTTTCGGTGCATATCCCGAGGGTGTCTCCTTCTCCATCCTGCTGATGAACGCTGTGGTGCCGTTGATTAACAAAGGCTTCAAACCGAAACAATTCGCTCACTAACCCTAAAATTCGATCGATATGGCAAAGAATGATTCTATCTGGAGATTAGTGATTGTGCTGACGTGCATTTCACTGTTGGCAGCACTGGCGCTGACCGGTGTCTATGCCCTCACCAAAGGACCTATCGAACAGGGTCAACGTGAGAAAAAGGAAAAAGCCTTGCAAGCCGTACTGCCTGAGTATGAAGGCACTGTGCGCGACACTGTGATTGTCGATGCCGACAACGAGGAAATCCCCGTCCACTTGGCTATCGGCAAGGACGGCGAGCTTTGCGGCGCAGGCATTGAAACCTACACCAAGAAAGCCTTCGCGGGCCGCTTCGACCTGATGGTCGGCTTCGACGCGGAAGGTACGATTGTCAACACGGAAGTCATCAAAGCCGGTGAAACCCCCGGTTTGGGTGACAAAATCAACAAAGACAAGAGCAATTTCGCCATGCAGTTCAACCATCAGAATCCGGCGGATTTCCAACTGGTGGTGAAGAAGGACGGCGGCGATGTGGATGCCATCACGGCAGCCACCATCTCCTCCCGCGCTTACTGCGACGCGGTGCAACGCGCTTACGACATTTTTATGAAAATAAAGGAGGATTATCATGAGTAACAGCAAATTAAACATATTGACCAAGGGTTTCTTCAAAGAGAACCCCACCCTGATTTTGGTGTTGGGCTGCTGTCCGACGCTGGCGGTCACCACCTCAGTGGTCAACGCCTTGGGTATGGGCGCGGCCACGACCTTCGTGCTGCTGATGTCCAACATGCTCATCTCCGCGCTCAAGAACGTCATCCCCGACAAGGTGCGTATTCCGAGCTACATCGTCATCATCGCCACCTTCGTGAGCATGATCGACCTGCTGATTCAGGGCTTCCTGCCTTCATTGTCAGCCAGCTTGGGCGTGTTCATCCCGTTGATTGTGGTGAACTGCATCGTGTTGGGCCGTGCAGAGGCTTTCGCCAACAAGAACACTGTGTTCGATTCACTGCTTGACGGTCTCGGCATGGGTATCGGCTTCACCATCGCGCTGACGCTCATCGGCGGTATCCGTGAGATTCTGGGTTCCGGCTCTTTCCTCGGCTTCCAGCTCATCCCTGCGGAATACAACATGCTGATCTTCGTCCTTGCTCCCGGCGCATTCCTCGTCTTCGGCTTCGTGATGGCGGCGGTGCGTTATATTGTGAACAAGAGAGAAGAGAAGAAGAAACATTGCGCGGCGGAATAGGATGTATGACGTTGGACGTGTGACGTAAGACGTTTGATTAATATCACAAGTCTCAAGTCATACGTCACAAGTCTCAAATCTCAAAACAAAAAACAAACGAAACAACAAAACAATGGAATATATCATAATGATCATCGGAGCTGTGCTGGTCAACAACATCATTTTGGTGCAGTTCCTCGGCATTTGCCCGTTTTTGGGCGTTTCCAGCAAGGTGAACACCGCCCTCGGTATGGGTGCAGCCGTCACCTTCGTGATGGCACTCGCCACGCTGGTCACCTCACTGATGCAGAAGTATGTGCTGGAGCCGCTGAGCATCACCTACCTGCAGACCATCGTCTTCATTCTGGTCATCGCCAGCTTGGTGCAGATGGTGGAAATCATGCTCAAGAAGGTCAGCCCCTCGCTGTACCGCGCCTTGGGTGTGTTCTTGCCCCTGATTACCACCAACTGCGCTGTGCTCGGTGTCGCTATCAACGTCACCCAGCAGACCATCATCCCTGGACATGGTTTCTCAGTGATTGACAATACATTATATGCCATCGCTATCGCCATCGGTTTCACCTTGGCCATCACGATTTTCGCCGGTCTGCGCGAGCAACTCGAACTGGTGGAAATCCCGAAGGGCATGAAAGGCGTTCCAATCGCGCTGATTACCGCCGGTATTTTAGCCATGGCGTTTATGGGATTTGCGAATCTGGTATAAATGGTTATTGATTATAGGTTATTGAGGTAGAGGCGCAATGCTTTGTGTCTTTACGATAAATCCGAATATAACAATGGAAGAGACAAATCCCAATGTAGAGACGTTGCGCGCAACGTCTCTACAAACCTCGGAAAAGGCGCGCAAAAAGCGTAGCCTTTGGAAATCCTGGAAACGGCTGAAGGGTCGTACCAAATTCTATTTGATTGTATTACACCTGTTTGCGCTAGTGGGTGCGGGCATCCTCGGTGCATGGGCCTTCTATGAGTTGGGCTTTACCAACAACAACGGCGGCACGGATAAAAACAACCGCTATCTATCTGAAAAACAGCAGTATATATCAGCTGTGGATTCGGCAAACAGTCAGGAAGCCGCACTGAACGGTTATCGTTCTTTGTCGGTTCTGCGACAATTCTATCCAAAGAATGCCGACTTGATTTTCAATGCTGCACAGTTCAGCGACCGCCCTACGGCCGTGCAAGAGATGATCTACGCCGCCAACATGTACATGCAGGATGACGACCACGCCGCTGCTTATCAGAAAATGATTGCGGATGTTGACAATGTCTTGAAATCCAACAAGATGAAACCCTTCGAAGGCAACGTGATTCCGTGGATGAACGACTCCGCGTGGCCCGCTCTGAAGGCCGCGATTTTGAAAGACACAGCCGTGATTTACGAAGCCGCACGTCTGACAGGCGTAGAACCGCGCCTTATCGTCGGCTGTCTCGTGGGTGAGCAGGTGCGCCTCTTCAACAGCAAGCGCGAAATGTACAAACGTTACCTCGGCCCTATGAAGGTGCTCTCCGTGCAGTCGCAGTTCTCGCTGGGTGTCAACGGCATCAAGGATTTCACCGCCATGCAGGTGGAACGAAATCTCACCAACGACACCTCCATCTACTACATGGGCAAGCAATATGAACATATCCTCGACTTCCAAACCGCCGACCATCAGACCGAGCGCTTCAACCGTCTGACGAACTATCATAACCACCTGTACTCATACATTTACACCGGCTGTATTCTGCACCAGACGATGTTGCAATGGAAGCGTTCCGGCTATGATATCACCAATCGTCCCGACATTTTGTTCACGCTCTTCAACCTCGGTTTCCAAGCCTCCAAACCAGGCCCCGACCCGAAATGCGGCGGTTCGCACATCACCGTGCACGACGCGGTTTATACTTTCGGCGTGATTTGCAACGACTTCTACTATTCTGGCGAGTTAGCTGAACATTTCCCATTGAAAGCGCAACGCTTTGCCGATGAGTAAGATCGAGCTGTTACTGCCCGCCAAGGATCTATCCACAGGCAAAACCGCCATCAACCACGGCGCGGATGCCGTCTATATAGGAGCTTCCGCTTTCGGGGCGCGACAAGCCGCCGGCAACTCCCTGCAAGACATCGAAACTTTAGTGCAATACGCACATCTGTACGGTTCCAAAGTGCATGTAACCGTCAATACCGTGTTGTTCGACAATGAGCTGGA
>ONHS01000092.1 GCA_900317715.1 uncultured Bacteroidales bacterium
CGGTTCCGCTACCTGCGAGCTGATTTTCGAAAACTGCCGCATCCCGAAGGAGAACCTCCTCGGCGAACAGGGCAAGGGCTTCAAAATCGCTATGAACACCCTGAACGGTGGTCGTATCGGTATCGCCGCTCAAGCGCTCGGTATCGCACAAGGTGCTTTGGATGAGACGGTTAAATACGTCAAGGAACGTAAACAGTTCGGCAAGCCCATCGGCGCTTTCCAGAACACGCAGTTCCAGTTGGCCAACTTGGATGCCAAGATCCAGGCCGCTCGTCTGCTGGTGCGCGAGGCTTCCTATAATAAAGATATGCACAAACCTTACGCTGTTGAGGCTGCCCGCTGCAAGCTGTTCGCCGCTGAGACCGCGATGGAGGTGACCACCAAGGCTGTGCAGTTCCATGGCGGTTACGGTTACACCCGCGAATATCCCGTGGAGCGCATGATGCGCGACGCCAAGATCACCGAGATCTACGAAGGCACCTCAGAGGTCCAGAGAATGGTCATCGCCGGTAATTTATTCAAATAATCAAGAATATAGAACATTATGAATATAGTAGTTTGTATCAAACAAGTTCCGAACACGAACGAAATCAAGATCAATCCCGAAACCGGGACATTGATCCGCGACGGCGTGCCCAGCATCATGAACCCTGATGATAAGGGCGGCCTCGAAATGGCTCTGCGCCTGAAAGATCAGTACGGTGCAAACGTCACCGTCATCACCATGGGTCCGCCGCAAGCTGACGCTATCCTCCGCGAAGCCTTCGCTATGGGTGCTGACCGCGCCATCCTGCTCACCGACCGTAAGTTCGCAGGTGCCGACACCTTGGCTACCTCTTACGCTTTGGCAGGTGCTATCAAGACCCTCGACTACGATTTGATTATCGCCGGTCGTCAGGCTATCGACGGCGACACCGCTCAAGTGGCTCCCGAAATGGCTGAGCATCTGGGACTTCCGCAAGTTTCCTACGCTATCGACCTTAAATACAACAACGGTCTCTGCACTGTGAAGAAGGAGACGGAAGAGGGCTATCAAATCCTCGAAGTTCCCACGCCGTGCGTGCTCACCGTGCTGGCTACCGCTAACCAACCTCGCTACATGAGCGTGAAGGGCATCATGGAAGCCTTCGACAAGGAAGTGGAAATCTGGACCGCCGACAAGATCGACGTTGATCCTAACCGCTTGGGTCTCAAGGGTTCTCCGACGCGCGTGAAGAAATCCTTCACCAAACCGCAGAAGACTCCTGGTCAGGTTTACGAAGTGGATGCAGAAGAGGCTGTCGGTATCATCATCAGCAAACTGAAAGAAAAATTCATCATCTAACCCAAAATCAACAGAAAAATGGAAAAAACCGATTATAAAAACGTATTTGTATTCGCAGAACAACGCGATGGTGTCATCCAATCTGTTGCATTGGAGTTGCTCGGTAAAGCCCATGAACTGGCTGGTATTCTGAACGAAAAGGTGGTGGCTGTCCTCCCTGGACACAACATCTCCAAACACGCTCAGATGCTCATCGAATACGGCGCTGACGAAGTGATCTGCATTGATGAACCCGAATTAAAAGATTATCTTACAGAACAATACGCACAAACCATCACTCAAGTGGTGAACAAGTTCAAACCCAGCATCCTGATGATTGGCGCTACCACCATCGGTCGTGACCTCGGTCCCCGTTTGGCTGCCCGTCTCACCACTGGTCTCACCGCTGACTGTACCCGTTTGGAGATTTCCGAAGAGGGTGAGCTGATGATGACCCGTCCCGCTTTCGGCGGCAACTTGATGGCTACCATCATGTGTACGGAGCACCGTCCGCAGATGTCCACCGTGCGCCCGGGCGTGATGCAGAAGATGGAGCGCGACGCCAACCGTAAGGGTAACGTCATCACCTTCAAACCCGAATTCGACAAGAGCAAGTTCCTCGTCCGTATGGTTGAAAATGTGAAGGTTGACAAGGGTAAAGTCGATATCACCGACGCGAAGGTGCTCGTTTCCGGCGGCCGCGGTGTCGGTTGCAAGGAAGGCTTCGAGAAGCTACAAGCGCTCGCCGACGTATTCCCGAACGCAGAGGTTTCCTCTTCCCGTGCTATGGTGGATGCCGGTATCATCGACCACGACCGTCAGGTGGGTCAGACTGGTAAGACTGTGCGTCCTGACCTCTATTTCGCCCTCGGTATTTCCGGTGCTATCCAGCACTTGGCCGGCATGGAGGAATCCGACTTCATCATCGCTGTCAATAAGGATAAATTCGCACCCATCTTCTCTGTCGCCGACCTCGGTATCGTTTGCGACCTGAACAAGGTAGTGCCGTTGTTGACCACGAGATTGGCCGCCGAAATCGAGAAGAAATAATTACGATAAACTCACGTTGTAGAGACGCAAAATTTTGCGTCTCTACAATTGTGTATATACGATTAGATTGATGATCGAGGTCAAAGAAATCGAGAAATCTTACGGCAGCCTGCAGGTCCTGAAGAAGGTCTCGCTGACGATAGAAAATAACAAAGTGGTAACGATTGTCGGTCCTTCTGGGGCTGGCAAATCTACTTTATTGCATATCATCGGTACCTTGGACAAGGCTGACAGGGGAGAGGTGGTCATTGACGGGGTGAATCTGAACCAGTTGAGTGACGACAAGTTGGCGGAGTTCCGCAACCGTCACATCGGGTTTGTGTATCAGTTTCACCATCTCTTGCCCGAATTCACGGCGTTGGAGAATGTGATGATGCCCGCTTTAATCGCGGGAAAAAGCCGGAAGGAATCCTTTAATAGGGCGCAGGAACTTCTTGATTTTCTAAAACTTGGAGATAGGGTAGGGCATAAGCCCGCCCAGTTGTCGGGTGGCGAGCAACAGCGCGTTTCCGTGGCGCGGGCGTTGATGAACAACCCCGAGCTCATCCTCGCCGACGAACCCTCCGGCAACCTCGACACCGAGAACGCCCGCAAGCTCCACGACCTCTTCTTCGTCCTCCGCGACACCTTCAAACAGACCTTCATCATCGTCACACACAACGAAGAGTTGGCGGAGTTGTCGGATCGGAAGATTGTGCTGCAAGACGGTTCTGTAATTCATAATTCATAATTCATAATTCATGAAAGTACTAAAGAAAACCATCCTCATCTTAACCATCGCCGCCGCCACGCTCTTCGCGGGCGGGTGCGGGTTGGCCCAGCTGATCAACCTGATCAACTGCAAGTTCAGTCTGGCGAACATCAGCGACATCACGTGGGCCGGTATCAATATGAGCAACATCAAGAGTGTCAGCGATTTGCAGTGGTCGGATTTGCAGAAGGCGTATCAGGCCATCAAGAACAAGGACTTCCGGATTGGCTGCAACGTGAATGTGAACGCCAAGAACGAGACCACGAAGCCGGCGAAACTGTGTGCCTACGACTACGACCTCTATTTGGAAGGGTCGTCCATCGCGCAGGGGAGCAGCACGGCTCAAACCACGCTGATCAATCCACAAAGCACGGCGCTCATACATGTACCGTTAAGCGTGGATTTGGTCAAGATTTTCACGAATGGCGACACGAAGAACGTCATCAATTTCGCCCGCAACCTGATGGACTACGGCAATGGCACACCCTCCAACGTGTCGGTGAAATTCACGCCCTACATCAACACCAAAGAAGGTAAGGGCAAAGGGGCTAAAATGCCTACCATCACCTTAAATAAAACATTTCAGTAAAAACCAAAACTTATGATTCAAAGAGTTCAATCCATTTTCCTATTAATCGCGATTATTATTCCCATCGTGTTGATTTTCTTACCTTTAGGGTATCTCACCACCGATGGGGCACAATACGTCTATAACTCCATCTCCTTGAAGGAGAATATTCCGGACGGCAGTTCCGTGATTCGTCTTTATTACTTGGCGTTCTGCTTGTTTTTGACTTCTTGTTTGTCGGGATTGGCCTTGTTTATGTACAAAAACCGCGTGAAACAGATGCAAGTCGTCTCATTGACCATGATTGTCTTCCTGATCACGTTGATGCTCATTTTATGGGTTTGTCCGGATATCGTTTTCAAGAAGTTCTTCGGTGCCAGAATGGAAGATTTCATATTCACGTTCAACAGCGTGCCGTTGATCATCCTGATCGTCATCGAAGCCGTCTGCCTCTTCATGGCCAACCGCTTTATCAAGAAGGACGAGGAGCTGGTGCGTTCCGCAGACAGACTGCGTTAGTTAGCAGTTAGTAGTTAGCAGTTAGCAGTTTAGGGGAGTCGGAAAGGCTCCCTTTTTTTATTCATAGGGATGTTTTGTAAGGGCGTATTGCATACGCCCGAAAAATTATTTCAATGCCTCGCCGATTGCCTTCACCACCAACTCCTCCATGATGAAATAGGTGTCGGGGTTGGGGTGGCAGCCGTCGGCGCTGAATTTCTCCGGAAAACCTCCTTGGTCGTCGGTTAAGGCCGAATGGTAGTCCACATAGACAATACCGTTGGCATCGGCGTACTCGCGCAGGCGCTTGTTGATGTCGATGATGGTCTGGGCGGCGTCCTTGATCTCGGGGTTCCACACGAAGGCGGCGCACGGCGGGATGGAGCTGATGAGCGGCACAATGCCGTTGGCACGGGCCAGCTGGCACATGCTGACGATATTATCCACCACCTTGTCGGGTTCCACCCAATAGGCGTTGTGCGCCACGTCGTTGGTGCCGGCCATGATGACCACCGCCTTGGGACGGAGGTTGACGACGTCGGAGGTGAACCTTGCCAGCATCTGGGCGGAAGTCTGTCCGCCGATGCCTCTGCCGCAATAGTGGTGCTCGCTGAAGAAATTGGGGTGGTAGAGGGCCCAGTACTCGGTGATGGAGTTCCCCATGAACACCACCTCGGGGTATTCGCCGCTTTTGGCAATGCGCTCATTGTCAGCCCTGAAGCGGTTGAATCCGCACCAGTCCTCCTGCGAGAATCCGAAAAATGTCATAGTGGTAAAAAGAATGATGAACGTTGTTTTTCGCATAGTGGAAATTTTCGGCAAAGATAGTTTTTTTCGGGGTTCGCCTGCGGGGAATAAAGTTTTTGTCACAGGGAAAGCACGGAAAGCACTTCAAAACTTTTGTATCTTTGCAAGCCCAAAACGGCAAATCGCAAACGTTGAGAAATAGGAAAACAGATAATCACCGGTGATGGGCCGAATCACCCTTGCATTGCCTTAAAGAAATCAAACGCCCTGTATATCTCTGAATAGGAATCTCCGGTATGCCCGAAAGCTTCGGCCCTGGTTTTCGCCGATTCCAATTTCTCATCCGCGCACAGGTCAGAGACCCATTTCATCTCCTGCAAAAACTTTTCCTTTTTCTCGTAATCCGGAATATATTTGCGCAACGCTTTCTCCGTGGCGGCGGAATCCTTGAAGAACCTATTCGTGTTCTCGTAATGAAGTAGAAACCAGTATTCTATGGATGTAAGACTGTCGCAAAGCAGGACATTCTTTTTGTTAGCGTATTTCTTGCGGATAGACTCCAGTTTCCTTTTTTCAGCTTCGTTCCGACTGGCAACATCCGCGTCGAATATAGAATAGCAAAGCCTCCGTCTTGGATGGCTTCCGCTATCTTCTTGTCCATTTCCACGAGCGAGGTGACAGAGAAATAATAGGGCTTTATCGTAAAACGATAGCCAAACAGGGTTCGAATATGCGTAAAATAGTACTGTTCGGTTATCCCTTCTCCAATGAGGGTGACCGAGCGCCGTTTTTGAATTCTGTTTTCAATTTTTCTGGACATAATGTTTAGAGGTTGATTTGTGGGAATGCTCCAAAGTTTCCTTGATTATATGCTTTTTGAATTGAGGACAATCGGTTCAGCCCCCTGAATTCAGCCAACGAATAGACATCTGTATGGCCGGAGGCTATCTTTTCGGTAAACCAGACGCTGTCTTTACGGAAGATACGCTGGTCATTCTGCTTCGTCACCTCATTGAGCAGCGGATCGTAATGAGTGGTGACAAGCAGTTGGGACCGGGACTTGTTTCTAAAGAAATTCAGCAAGATAAACTTCACCAACTGAGGATGCAATGAGCTTTCCATTTCATCGATGGCGAGAAAAGATTCACTATTCACACATTCGTAAATAGCTGTTTCAATGCCGAAAGTACGAATAGTGCCTGCTGATTCCTGATACTGGTTCATGGTATATTTTGCTGAAGATAGATCATCTAAGACGGTATGCTCAAAGAGTGTCCTTCGTTGTTTTATGGTACGCTCTTGCTTCATCCGTTCTTTCTCCTGTATGGGAACATCGTCTCTACTTATGATGTAATCGATATATTCGTCTGGGACCGTGTTACTGACAATCTCTGTTGACACATCGGTGATGTTGAAGTCCGCTTTACGCATGAAATCAATGATATGAGCGTGCAACTGGACATTCTCCATGTTTCTACTTTCTGCATACGCAAACAGTTTGGATTCAGGTTCAATCACTGGCATTAGATGGGATTTCAACCAGTTTTTCGCTGAATCAAAGTCAGGTATCTTCGTGTTCACTTTGTCACGTGCGGCAAAAACGGACATGTTACGGAGACACTCCAATGAAATTTTTTCCCGTTCAGCGGCACTGACACGAATGGCTGCAGGATTAAAATGGATAACAGACATGCCTTCGCTCAATTCCCTATGGAACAAAAGCGTGGGTTGCACACTCTTGTAAATGTACAATTTCTCCTCATAGACCTGTTGCATGTCCAGTTTCAACGTGTACCAGTATTTGGTTTCGCCTACGTAGAAGACTAGTTCGAATTCAGACGGTTGCGATGGGGTAGCTTTGTCTAACAAGAAAGGTTCAGTTCGAGTCCCTTCATTGGCATTTTCGGGCTGGTAGAAGAAAAAATAGCGCAGGAATGCCATCGCTTGGAGCAAATTGGACTTGCCTGAGGCGTTAGCCCCATACACCATGGCAAAGCGCAGAAGCCGCACCCCAGGAGCGACCTCCACCACATGGTAATCTTCCGCAAAAGTATCCTTTGTCGCCTCAAAGCTGAAAGTTACTTCGTCCTTGAACGACAGGAAGTTTTTGACCTTTAATTCTTGTATCATATCCGTTTGTTTTTTCAGTCTGCAAAAATACAAAAAAAACAATATCATCCGTTTCTATTTTAAAAAATGGATAGTTTTGTGTGAAATTTAAAAATAGAATTCGATAAATATCGTTTCTGTCAAAAGTTTTGTATCTTTGCGGGCTGAAACGGCAAATCGCAAACGTTGAGAAATGGAAAAACAGATCTTCACCGGACCGTTGGACATAGCGCAGCGGATAGCGCTTGAGGAGTTTATGTACCACAAGATAAAGGAAACCATGCGGTATGATGGGAAATGCGTGGCCTGGTATAAGCTCTCGGAAATGAGCGACTTTTTCGACATCGACGAGCTCTGGGACGACAACGGCAAGCAATGCGATGTTCTCGACACGGAAGATTGCCGGTATATGGTGGATGACCAAAACAAGTTCGACATCCAATTAGCCTTTATCGAAGCACGGGACAAGGCCTGCCGAGAGTACAAGACAGAGATTGACCCGCTGGCGTGGATGGGGTCGCTTATTGGCGGGTAAGGAGGGTGAGACCATTGATAATGTTTTGCCCCAGGGTTCGCCTGCGGCGAAAAAAATAATGTCACACAGAAACCACTGAAATCACAGAAAGGTTCGCCTGCGGCGAATGTGGTGTCACACAGATTGCACGGATTACACAGATTATTTTTGGTAGGGGATGGGCCGAAATGAGATTATCCCAACGGTTCGCACCTGTCTTTCTGCACCACGCGGTCGCGCATAAGTGTTGGATCTTTGAAATTGCGGGCGATATTCTGGATGAGCTCACGGTAATTGTCGGTGCCGTCATCCTTTTTGTGATAATAAGGTTTGATAGAGACACAGTTAGGATGTTCGAAAAGCGTGGCAAGCAGCGTTCGGTCGGAAAGGCCACAAGAGTGGCCCATAATGCAAAGTTGGTACGGGGCGGATTCAACAAATGACAACATCTTGCGATAATTTGATGCCTCCAAATATCGGAACGATTTGATATGCTGCAAGTATTCGTTGTCTTTTTTCTTCATAAGCACATTGTATTCATCGTCACGTTCGTCCCCATAACCGAAAATCACACTGTCTGGGTTTGAAAGTGTTCCGTGAATATGGTTTATAGAGAATTTGTCCACTTTGGGAAGGTACATTTCAGCCGTGTTTGTATAGTTGAAATTGAGGAGCATGATATTGTCTGGCAAACGATATGTAGGACAGGAAATGGCATCAACTTGGTTGATCTCGCCAAAATTTATATCTCCACCATAAGCCCTTATAAAATCTTCGACAGATCGAGACGAATAATGCTTTATTCCTTTTTCATGGTTATATCCTTCAATCAAAAAATCCCAGTCCTTGTCCTTAAATTTCATTCTACTCTTAAGCATTTCATTCCATTTCTTCATAGAACCTAATGCAATGTCCGCTTTATTGAAAGGTTCCAAAATCTGTTTTTGAATTTTAGGATTGAGGATAGTTGGATTGATTTGTTTGTTTTGTATATCATTTAGATAATCAACGAGTTTTCCTTTTATTATATCCAAATCATCATTAAGTTGTTTAGGATTATCGCTGTTTTTCAGAAGCGAATAAAAAATATCCTCAATATCGACCCATTTTTTTTCATTGTCAATGCATATCTTCTCAAACAGGGGACTTTTTATGATGAAATCACACAATTCGCGATTTTGCTTGGCTATCGTTAATACATCACAATCTTCATTTAACAATAACGAAAGTCCAAGCTGATACTCCCATGTATAATGCCATCCTGAGAATTTAAAACTATCTTTTAACTTAAATGAGCATAGTTCATCTTCTTCTCTTATGTTGAAACTCCTTTTTAAACGAATGTTCCACTTTCTCCAATACCATTCAATAAAGTCAGAGTATTTTGTTTTCAAGCCATGCGCTAAATCGAAGCCGTTACCGATAAGAACCAGTCTGTTCATATTGCTCTTGTTATTGAAAAATCACTCAAAAAACACACCACATTATCATCACATCCACTATTTTTCTTTTGATCTCCCTCCCGCAGCATCTTCTGCTATTGGCAATGCAATAAAGTCATTCAATTCCTTTCTTCTCAATCTCCATTGAGGGAGATAGTGGGTTAGAATGGCTTCAAACATTTTATTATGATTCTTG
>ONHS01000094.1 GCA_900317715.1 uncultured Bacteroidales bacterium
ATCATTAACGTGAAGCAGGAAATTGAGGACTTCATCGCGAAGGGTCGTATCAACTTCCCCGAAGAGTGCGTGTTAGGCAACGCCCTCGTGAAGGTGTGGAACACCCCGAAACCCCAACCCGAGAACGTGGAACTGCCGAAGATTGACGTGGCCCGCATCCGCGCCACCGTGGACCGCTGCAAGGACGGCTACATGGAAATCGCTGACTATAACGAACTTCTGGACGCTGCCGGCATCAGCCGCAAGAAATCTGTGGAGGTCTCCAAGAAGGAAGACGCGCTGGCATTCGCCAAGGAGGTCGGCTGCTCAAAGGATGTCCCGTTGGTGATGAAGGTCGTCGGTCCGCTGCACAAGAGCGATGTGGGCGGTGTCACGCTGGGTGTCAAGGATTTGGACACCGTAGCCAAAGAATTCGACCGTTTGATTGTCATCCCCGAGACCTACGCCGTGGAAATGTACCCGATGTTGGACGGCACGGACGTCTATATCGGCGCCATCCGCGACCCGAAGTTCGGTCATCAGATTTTCTTCGGTTTAGGCGGCATTTTCATCGAGGTGCTGAAGGACGTGCAGAGCGCACTGGCACCCATCACCGCTGCCGAAGCCAAGGAGATGCTCACGAAGCTGCGCGGCTACAAGATTCTGCAAGGCGTGCGTGGCCAGGAACCCGTGAACCTCGACCTCTACGCCGACCAGGTGGCTCGCGTGAGTGCGCTGGTGCAGGCCGCTCCCGAAATCGCGGAGATGGACCTCAACCCGCTGTTGGGCAACCCACGCTACGTCACCGCCGTGGACGCCCGCATCCGGTTGGAAAAATAATCGCGAAAATATTCTCGAAAATGCAAAAAAGTGCGGAACCTTCTGGTTCCCGCACTTTTTTTTATTATTCAACACGAAGTCACCAACATGAAATAACCAACAGCGAAGCTCACCAACATTCACTAAAAAAATGTATCTTTGCCCGCTTATTATATACTGAATAAAAACATTAAAATATGAAGAATATACGCATCCTTTTGATGACCTGCTTGCTGACTTGTTTGTCAGTTTTTGTGTTCGCACAACCCTCCACGCCCGTAAAGTGGGCTTACAAGACGGTGAAAGTCAATGATTCTGTGGCGGAATTGCAATTCACGGCCACTATCGAGCCCAACTGGCACCTCTACGCCCAGAAGCCCGGACAAGGACAGATTGAGCAGCCTTTGGTGTTCAACTTCACGAAGTCGCCCAAATACGAACGTATGGGCAAAGTGACGGAACCGACCCCGCAGAGCGATTACGACGACCTGTTGGACGCACATTCCAACTTCTATTCCAAGCAAGTAACTTTCAAACAGCGTGTTAAGGTGAAAGACGACCTTCCGTTCACCGTGCAAGGAAAATTGGAAGGACAAGCTTGCATCGAAGGTCGCTGCACCCCTATCGAAGAGAAATTCTCCTTCGATATTAAGGATTTCCATCCTGCAAAAGCCGCTGTCTTGGAAGATGAGCCCGTAACAGAAGATACTGAGAATGAGGTTATTGAATCTGACAAAGATACGCAAACCGCTGAAATCGCTCCCGCAGCTGACGAACCGGCAGCCAAAGCCGAAGGAGAAGAATCCCTGCTGATGTACTTCCTCGGCGCGGTCTTGGGCGGCCTTGTCGGCTTGCTGATGCCGTGCGTCTTCCCGATGATTCCGATGACCGTCTCCTATTTCTCGAAAGACGGTCACGCGGGCAAGCGCAACGCCATGCTCTACGGATTCTTCATCATCCTGATTTTCGTGATTTTCGGTTTGGTGCTGTCGCTGATTTTCGGTGCCGACCTCGGCAATGTGCTGAGCACGCACTGGATTCCGAATATTCTTTTCGCGGTCATCTTCTTCATTTTCGCTCTCTCCTTGCTCGGCTACTTTGAAATTACGCTGCCGAGTTCTTGGGTGAACGGTTCCGCAAAACGTCAGAACGCGGGCAGTGTGGCCGGCATCTTCTTCATGGCGTTGACCTTGGTGCTCGTCTCCTTCTCCTGCACGTTGCCCATCGCGGGCGCGGTGGCTTTGAACGCTGCTGGCGGCTCCTTCCTGAAACCCGTCATCGGCATGTTGGGCTTCTCCTTGGGTATTGCCGTGCCGTTCACGCTCTTCGCCCTCTTCCCCGGCATTTTGCAGAAACTGCCGAAATCGGGCGGCTGGATGAACACCCTCAAGGTGGTGCTCGCCTTCGTGGAGTTGGCCTTCGCGCTGAAGTTCATCAACGTGCCCGACCAGACCTACCACTGGCGTATCCTCGACCGTGAGGTCTATCTCTCCTTGTGGATCGTATTATTCTCACTGTTAGGATTTTACCTGCTTGGCAAAATCAAATTCCCGCACGACGACGACTATCCCGTGCAAAAGAGCTGGTTCCGTTTCCTACTCTCCGTGGCGGTCTTCTCCTTTGTGGTCTATATGGTTCCTGGTCTGTTCGGCGCCCCGCTAAAAGCCATCTCCGGCTGGTTGCCGCCGATGACCACCCAAGATTTCGACGTCTCTGCCATCGTGCGCAGCGAGCTGGCGGCGAACGGCGGCGGCGGTCAGGGTAACACCTACCAGATGACCGAAGACCCGATGTACGCCGACAAGCTGGAGATCCCCTTTGGCATCAAGGGTTACTTCGACTACGACCAAGCGTTGCGCGTGGCCAAGAAGGAGGGCAAGCCCGTATTCCTCGATTTCACCGGTCACGGCTGCACAAACTGCCGTAACGTGGAGAACGCCGTCTGGATTGATCCCGAGGTGCGCCGCATCTTCGCCGAGGAGGTCATCGTCTGCACCATGTACGCCGACGACAAAGTCATCCCGCTGCCCGACGATGAGAAGGGCAAGCTCACCGATGCCGACGGCGACCCCATCACCATGTTGGGAGCCAAGAACCGCTATATCGAACAGACCAAATATCACGAGAATTCCCAGCCCTGCTATTTCGTGGTCGATCCCGACGGCAACATCCTCTCCGGCCCAACCTACTACGAGCGCGACAAGGACCAATACATCGCGTTCCTGCGGAAGGGCATTGATGCGTATAAATCAAATAATAAATAATAATTGGTAGGGGCGTATCGCATACGCCCAACATGTGTATCGCATACGCCAAACATGCGTATCGCATACGCCCCCATTAATGATATGAAGCAGACAAAATGGTATATTAAATTGGCCCTTAGTGTTTTAACGGGGTTGATATTGTCCCTCGCGTGGTATGTGCGCGGGGCGGCGATCATCATCATGTTGGCGTTCGTACCGCTGTTTTGGCTGAGCGATATTTCCCTGAAGGAGGGCAAACGCAACGCCTTCGGGCGCGGCATCCTGCTGTTCTATCCTGCCTTTTTCGTCTTCAACCTCATCACCACCTATTGGATTGCCTACTGTACGCTGCCCGGCGCGGCGGCGGCCATCATCGCCAACGCATTGCTGCAGACGTTGGTCTTTGCGACATGGCACGCTTGTCGGAAACAGGTGCAAAATCATGTGCTGCAAGCGGTTATGCTCATTTCTTTCATGGTGGCCTTCGAATATCTGCACCTCAATTGGGATTTGACATGGCCGTGGCTTACGTTAGGCAATGTCTTCGCTAACATGCCTGCCATGGTGCAATGGTACTGCATCACGGGAACCCTGGGCGGAACCATTTGGATTTTGCTCTGCAACTTCTTGGTTTACTGGGAACCTTTGACTAAAAAAGAGCGGGAAAAACGTCCACGCAAATACGGCAGCATCCTCACCCTTTGTTGCCTCGTCCTGCCTATACTTATCTCCGTGCTCATATATGAGCTGATGGAACGGAAGATTGACAGTTCCACCCCCGTCGAGGCGGTCATCGTGCAGCAGAACACCGACCCGTGGGAGGAGGAGTACCGACTCACCAACACGCAAGAGATCCAACGGATTCTCGATGTGGCGCAACCGTATATCAACGAGAAAACCAACCTCGTCATCACGCCCGAATCCGCCATCGCGCACACCATCGACATGGAGGCGTTGCGCAAACACACCTTCATGGAGGGCGACACCCGGTTTGAGGGGTTCGCCTTACTCGACAGTGTGACAGCTGATTACCCGAACCTCAATTTCGTATTGGGGCTTTCCACCGTGGGCATTTACGACCATAGGCCATCGCCGGTTGCGCAGGAATACACACCTGGGCAGTTCATGGAATTTTACAACACCGCCGGTTTCTACAACAAAAACGGCCTGGTAAGCCACTACCATAAGTGCCGTTTGGTGCCTGGTGTGGAGGGGATGCCTTTCCCGAAGCTCTTCGGTTTTTTGGGGGACGTCCTGATCAAGTTGGGCGGCACCAATTCATCCCTCGGCAAAGACACGGTGCAGCGCACTTTCGCGTTCGAGGTGGACGGAAAACCGATGCGCATCGGCACAGCCATCTGCTACGAATCGGTCTATGGCGAGCTGGTCGCGAAGTTCGTGCGCAACGGCGCGAACATCTTGGCGGTGATCACCAACGACTCGTGGTGGGACGACAGTCCAGGACACCGTCAGCACTTTGAAATGTCGCGGTTGAGAGCCATCGAGACCCGGCGTTACGTGCTCCGTGCGGCCAACGGTGGTTTCTCCGGCGTCATCGACCCATTAGGCAAAGTATTGGAAAAGACGAACTATGACGAGCGCACAGCTATCCAAACGACCGTCTATGCGCAAAATAATGAAACTTTTTACGTAAAACACGGAGACTATTTAGCCAAAATTGGCATCATTCTAACCTTGATTGGCATCATATACAGCATTATGGCATCATTCTTAAGAAAAAAGCGGCCATAAAGTTCCCTTTTTTCTATTCCTACTTCTTTTTCCTCTTCAACAACATCAATCACTCATTCAAAACTTAACCATTATGAAGAAAAACAGTTTATTTTTAGCATGTATTGCTTTCATTTTCTGTCTGTTATCAGCAGGCACAACCTTATTTGCCGCCCCAGTGGACAGCCTCACCGCACTCCGGGCTGCAAAAATTTTCTATCAACATAAAATCGGTCACGCGATCGCGGATCCTCAAGCTCGTGTTGTACGCGCGCAAAGGTTTTCGCAGATACAAGACCGTAGCGGACAGTCTCCGGCCTTTTATATTGTCAACTTCGACCATGGTTTTGTCATTGTCTCCACTGACACGCGCGTGAAGCCCATCATCGGATATTCCACTGAATCCTCATTTTATACCGCCTATATTCCTGAATCTTTAGAGGATTTGTTGAATGATTATGCCCAGGAAATCGAGCATATTATCACGGAAATCAGTGATAATGAGCGCTCTATGACTAATGAATGGCAACAGTTACTCTCTAACAACTTTCCTGAGCCAAACCGAAGCATTGTGGGTCCGTTATTGACTACTCTGTGGAATCAAAACTATCCGTACAACATATTGTGTCCGGAAGATGCCAACGGACCAAATGGACACGCTTTCGCAGGTTGCGTGGCCACCGCCATGGCGCAAATCATACGGTACTGGAGGCATCCCACTAACGGTGTCGGCAGCCATAGTTACAACAGCAACAATTCCGCTCAAAATTACGGAAACTACGGTACCTTATCTGCGAACTTCAGCACGGCGAACTACGATTACAGTCAAATGCCCAACAGCATCAATGCCAACAGTCCACAAAATCAGATTAATGAAGTGGCCAAGCTCATCTATCATTGCGGTGTAGCCGTTGACATGATGTACGGTCCAAACGGTAGTGGCGCATTCGATAGCGATGCTAAAAACGCTTTTGTCAACTATTTTGGGTATAGAAATGCCCAAAATATCACCAGATACTATAATCAATCCACCTGGGTCTCTAAAATCAAGAATGAACTAAACAACCTTCGTCCCGTATATTATAGCGGAAACGGAAACAGTGGAGGACATGCTTTTGTCTGCGATGGATACGACGAGAACGATTACTTCCATTTCAACTGGGGATGGAGTGGTAGCAACAACGGGTTTTTCTCCATATCAAACCTCAATCCCGGCACTTATGATTTCTCATCCAACCAAGCTGCCATCATAGGTATTGATGCCTCACATTCCATGATTTATACAAGCACTGATTTTTTGTCATTCTTCATTGAACAAAACACCATTAGTGAGAGTAAATCCATATCCGTTGTAGCCGCTTCGCTTTCCAGCACCATCAGCGTTACGGTCACCGGAGCCTTCAAAATCAGCACCAACAATACCACTTTTTCCACCAATCGAACCTTGAGCAGCACTGGTGGCACTCTTTACGTGCGATATGAGCCAAACGGTTCAACCACAACAGATTATGGGTTAATCATCTTGACCTCTGGAAGTGTATCTGACACCGTTTTCCTGACCGGCAACACCTACAACAATGAAATGTCCTGCAATCCACCCCAAAATCTAGTCCTTGCTTCTCCTGATTTACAGCACGTCAACCTGCAATGGGATGCACCTGAAATTGTTTCCGACCCACAAACCATCTCATGGTCGTCCGAACATATCACCAACCTCTACGGTTACGGCTCAGACTATTCACGCAGCATGTTGCAACGCTATTGTGACACAGATTTAATAAGCTTTCACAACATGTCGCTCACTGCCATCCGTTTTTATGCGCACCCAGAAGCCACAATCTATAAAGCCGTTGTCTATCAAGGTGGTAGCTATTCCTCTGGATCTTACGATCCTGGAACCTTGGTAGTGTCGCAAGACATACCCCTAAGTTCGTTAAACTTTTATGGCTGGAACACGGTCACCTTAAACACACCCGTCACCATAGATGCCAGACAAGAGCTTTGGTTTGGTATTTATGTGGAGGCACCCGGAGGATCACACGTTTTGGCCTTATATTCAAATTCAGTACCTCTTAAAGGGAGTATCTATGGTGCACACTCCACCTATTATACCACTTGGGGCGAGTTCAACCCCGAATTATCTTTCTGCATTATTGGTATTGTGGACTACCCGCCATTGGTAACCGACTATCAGATTGAGCGAAACGGGACAGTTCTTGGCACAACCAGCAATACTTCTTGGCAGGATGTCGTCAGTTCCACCGACACCTACTTGTACTCTGTGACTGCCAACTGGTGCAACGGTTGCACAGCTTCCGTAGAAGGCTCATTCACTAATGTCGCGCAACTCTCATGCACCCCGAACGAAGTGAACTTTTTCTCCAACCAAGGATTCGTCACTTCGATAAAGAAAGTTAAGGCAATTGCCAGTGGTTTAACGGCTTCCATTCATGCGGAAGTGAGTGGCAACTTTCTCATCAGCACCGACTCCATTCACTATTCCAACACGCAGAACCTCCCTGCAACTGGAGGGGATCTCTTCGTCAAGTACAGCCCTGACAATCCCCCCGCCGAGTATGAAACGGGCTTGATCACGCTCACCTCTGGAAACTTGAACGCGACCGTGCTTTTATTAGGACAAGATTACAACGAATGCTATCCGCCACAGAACTTAACGATCTCTTCCTCTGGCAATTCAGTAGGATTGCAATGGGATGCCCCTGTCGCGCAAGTCATACAACAAGATACGCTTTCGTGGTATGAGAATACAGCAGGAATTAATTATGGCAATGGGTCTAGTGCCACCCAACTATATACCGTTCAGCGTTTTGACGTCTCAGATTTAGTACCTTATCATGGGAAACAGCTCACCGCCGTTTCTTTTATCCCCGTTTCTCAAGCCACCGCATACAGGATTGTTGTGTATAAGGGCGGAAGACTGAAGTCTGACGGATTCCTTGCTTCCGGAACACAAGTCACCAATCAAGTTGTGAATCTTTCATCTTTGACTGCAGGCACTTGGAATACTATTCCTCTCAACGAGCCTGTCACCATCGATGCCAATCAAGAATTGTGGTTTGGTATCTATCTTGAATCTTCTAGCGGCTACCCAATCGTAATGGGAACCCCTTACGTTTCAAAAAAGAGCAACATTTGTAAATATCCTGGTTATTCAGACAACTATTGGTCAGAAATGTTTGAGGAGCAATATAACTATTGCTTCTCATTAAGAGCGACTATCGAAGACGTACCTATCTCACTCAGCCACTACA
Organism: uncultured Bacteroidales bacterium; assembly: GCA_900317715.1. GTDB lineage: Bacteria > Bacteroidota > Bacteroidia > Bacteroidales > WCHB1-69 > F23-D06. The sequence continues at coordinate 8,048 of ONHS01000094.1, forward strand.
AGATAGACAGAAATGAGACAACTTTGGCAGAGACAAACAACACTTCCTACAATGATCAGGTCTTCTACAACGGCGACTACAATTATACCGTTTGGGCCGTTTGGAACAATGGCTGTCAGGCACTGACACATGGTAGTATAACCCTGTCTGGATTGTGCGATCCAAGTGGGCAGAGCACTGCGGTTGAGGTGTGCGACCACTACACATGGCATGGGACAAACTATTCGGAATCAGGCGTATATACATACGAGTATTCTTTGCCGGGTGGTTGTCCCGCCATTGACACATTATTTTTGACGGTGAATTACGGCACGCACTCCGTTGAAACCGAGACTGCCTGCGAGAGCTTCACTTGGCATGATAGGACGTATGGGACTTCTGGAACGTATACTTTTGCGTACAACAATGAATTTGATTGCCCCAGTGTGGACACGTTGAAGCTCATCGTCAATCATCCGCAACACGAAAGTGTTTTCGAAATCGCATATAACTCTTATGTCTGGAATGGCATTACTTACGACACAACAGGTGTTTACACATACGCG